>JAAYCU010000387.1 GCA_012729595.1 Phycisphaerales bacterium | reverse complement strand
TTGTGAATAACCAACGCCGCCGTGGCGTTGCCATAGCCTTTTTCAACGAATGGAGGAAAACCATGTATGACAAAAAGGTTAGTCGCGCGGAGCCTGGCTTGATCTTCATGATCCTTGATGACAGCGGAAGCATGAGTGATGCCCTGGCCGGTACTTCGGACGCCAAATTCAAATGGGTGGAGAGGTACGTCGGCATTATCTGGAAGGAACTGGTGTTACGGAGTACGGAGGTCAAAGGCGATACCGTAGTGGTCAAGCCCCGTTATTACACGCACACCATCCTGTACGGCAGCCAGGCCAATGTGTGGGGCAATGGGATCATGGACATTCAGGACACGGTGGAGAAGTATACCCAGTCGGGTAATTCCCTCGGGTTAGGCGGACGTCTGGGCGGGACGGATGCCCAAAACGCCTTCCAGCAGGCGTACGCCATTCTGCAGCAGGCTGCGGCGGATCCGTGCTTCAAAAACTCCTTCCCGCCGATGGTGTTCCATCTGACCGACGGGGAAAGTCAGTCGGATGCCCAGGCCATCGCCCAGCAGGTCAAACAACTGGCCACCATCGACGGCCAGGTTCTGTCGGTCAATGCCTATATCGGAACCCAGACCAATCTCGGCTACAAGGGCCCGGAAGACTTTCCCGGCTATGTCAGCACATCGGATGTCGGATCCAATAGTGACAACCTCCGGCTGTTCGAGATGAGCAGCGAAATGCCCGAATGCATGCACCACAATCTGGTGGATGACGGGATTTTCCCCCAGTTGCGGCCCGGTTCGCGTCTTTTCTTTGACGTGCGGACCAAGGAAATGCTGAAACATGTGATTCAGGTCGTGGGCAGCATTGGCTCCCGCGCCGATCGACAGGCGAGGTAATCATGGCTCTGAAAACCAATCATCCGGAACCGTTCGAAGCCCTTACCGTAGTTTCGCCCATGTGCATGGGAGACGAGGAAAAAAACCAGGATCGGGCCTATTGGTTTGCACCGGGCGCGGTGGCGGCTCTGTGCGACGGGGTTACCACCTCGCCCTTGGCCGCGGAGGCTGCCGAACTGGTCTCCAAGTCCATTCCCATCCTGTTCCAGGGACCGGTGGGGGAACGTTTGAGGGTGTTGTGTGATCTGCTGAGCGCCCGGCGAATGGAAGCCATGCGTTCGGACATTACTCCCCCGAAAAACGCCCCCCCCGGCCTGCAGGAAATGCTTCAGGAAGTAGCCCGCGAAAAAATGGCCCGAGCCCTGCAAACAACACTCGTAGCCTTATCCCTGACTGCCGGTGATGAACTGATATTGGCCGACCTGGTACTCTGTGGGGGTTCGGCGTTTTTCGCGTTCAGTCCGCAGCAGGGCCTGCTGACCAGTTCCCTGGGGGGGAATCCCGAGGAGACCTCATCCGCAGAAAAATCCCGAAGGATTCCTTTCGGGCCTGGTGACGAACTGTTGGCCAAAGTGGTAGCGGACGGGACTCGTTATCCCAAGCTGATGCGCCGCAACGGGATCGGCAAGCCCGATCAGTGGTTGCTCTGCAAACCCCTGGACCGCTGTGGAAGCAATAAGTCTAAAGGGGGCTTGTGGCTTGAAACAGACGACCTCCTTCTGGTCCCCAAATATCTGGCCGGCACATCCCAGGATCCGCTCCTTCAAGGTTATCGCCGGTTTCCTTTCTCCAAAATGATCCGCGTGGCCTCGGATCGGAGGCCCTTACGGCCAAGCATAAGCTTCAACGACCGAGGGGCGGTCACCGCGGTCTTGCCGGATCATTTTTATACCGGTCACTGGACACACAGCCAGGACCGGTTCCCCGTGGATACCCATTTCGTACTGGCCAGCGACGGCTTTTACAGTTGTTTCGAAAATCCGGACGGCCTATGGCAGTGGCTTCAGAGCCATGAAGCAGCTCTGCACCAAGCCAAAGAGCGGCAGGACCTGCTAGCCAGGCTGCACAAACAGCTGCACACCAAGAGTAGTGATGATGATATCTCGTTCATTTGGATATGCCCGCGGCCCTCCATAGGGAGCCGGCAGGCCAACTCGACCAAGGAGGAACCCGGCCATGCCCGCTGAGGTCATGGAACAATGGCTCAGAAGCGGCAAAGCCGCCCAGATTAACGGCGGAGCGTTTTTCCCGTTGGAACACGGACAATGGAAGGGAATACCCCTCTCCATCCAGCGGGGTCAAGCCGAGGCCTTTATTCTGGTTGATCCGGCTGCCAATCGCTGGATTCTTAAAAAATTCCACCAACAACGGGGCTTGGAACGCCCCTATCTAATGGCCATTTCCATATTGTTGCCCCGCGAAGAAGGTTTCAAATCCGGGACCGAACGGCAAATCCTGTCTGCCGGCATGTTACACAAACAGCGCGGGGCTCATTACTGCAAGGCTCTGGACCATTGGCTGAATGGCACTATTTTAATGCCTCGGATTCAGGGAATGGATTGGGCCGCCCTGGCTGACGAACTCCGCGATGGTTCCCGGCAGCTGGATCGAAGCCAACGAATCGCTCTGTGCCGCAACCTGAGCCGGCTGATCCGCCTGCTGGAAGCCCACCAGTGCAGCCATCGCGACCTGTCCAGCGGCAATGTCTTCATTGACCTCCAAACGTTCGCCGTCTACCTAATTGATTTTGACAGCCTTTATCACCCCAGCCTGTCAATTCCCGCAGCCACCACCTGCGGCACTGTGGGCTACACCCCCCCTTACGCCTGGCGGGGAGGTGATCTGAACCCCCGCGTGTCCTGGTGCCCTCGAGCTGATCGCTATGCCCTCACCCTACTGATTGTGGAGTTTCTTATTCTCGGTCCAGGGGCGGTTCTAACTGCCGAGGGTGGAATGCTGAATCAGGATGAGCTTCGCACTCGCTCCGGCAGGGGCCTGAATGCCATAAAAAACAGTTTGAAGACCGATTACCCAGAAGCCGTTGCCATGTTTGAGGCAACCTTGAGGAGCGGGAATTTTGATCAATGCCCGTCTCCAGAGGATTGGATTGGTTTCTGTGACCGCGTTACGGGACCGGCCATAAAACCTCCGCCGCTGGATGATCTTGAAACCATTGCTCCTGATTATTTCGACCGGTTACTGATGAAGCGGAGGCCGGTAGCGGTCCTCTGGCCAGCCCCCCGGCTCGAAGACCTGCCTGGGTTCGAGCTGCCAATGCCCGCCGTAAACATTCCCGTGGTCACCTTACCGCCCGATCCCTGGAGAACCTGACCATGAGTAATTCCGATCAAGGCGTCGTCGAACAATGGCTTGCTTCCCACCAGCCGGCGAGGATCGCCGGTTTCGATTTGCAGCCTGTTGCCCATCCTCTGCTACCGGATACCCCGCAACGCATCGTCAAAGGCCAGGCCGCAGTGTATTTTCTCAAGGATCAGCACGACAATATCTGGTTACTTAAAAAGTTTACTCTCTCTCGACGGCCGACCGACGCCTATCTTGAACAAGTCAGTAAATTATTGCCTGGCCGAGCCTCTTTCTTTACCTGCACCCAACGGCGAATCCTGTGCTCTGATCACCTGGATTACAGCTATTCAAATTACCGGAATCACGAGTTATCCGATTGGCTGACCGGTACCATTCTCATGCCGAAAGTACCCGGTTCACCTTGGGCAACTATCGCCGATGCCCTGCGCGAAAACGATCTGAAGATGTCTCTCCCGGAACGATTACGTGCCGCCCTGAGCCTGGCAGAATGCGTCCAACACCTGGAGGATGGGGGTTGCAGCCATCGGGATTTGTCACCTGGTAACATCTTTATCAGCGAGGATCAGCACGTCTATCCAATCGATCTCGACAGCCTGTATCACCGCGAATTACCCTGGCAGACCAATACCACCATCGGCACTCTCGGATTCATCGCTCCTTTTACCCGGGGACCGACCGGGAATTACGACGCGTCCCTGTCCTGGTGCCCCCTGGCGGACCGTTTTGCTCTGGCGATTCTCATCACCGAGCTGCTTCTGGTGAATGATAGTTCGCCTCCGCCCCAGGGAGACGGCAGTCTGTTTGCCCAAGCCCAACTCGAACAGCCGGAATCTGAATTCGTTCGTACACAGATAGAGGCCTTGGCCGGTATTCATCCGGAATGTGGAATTCTATTGTGGCAAGTTCTCCACCGACAGGAGTTCGGCCGATGCCCCGCTCCTCAACATTGGCGTGCTGTTCTGCGTAAGGCGTTGCGCGCCCATCATGACCGGTTTCTCGACCAACCGTCACCCGATAACCAAAAGACACAAATATCCCACTCGTGCTCAGCGTGTGGGCGTCTGTTCAACATCGATATTGCACGATTAACCATACTTAACGAGCAAAATAAGCCAGTGCTCTGCTATTCATGTTTTGGCGTCCGTCATCTCCAACGGAGGGGACGTGATGAACGTGACCGGATGGAAGCGCTATGTGAACGTTGCCAGGCACCCCTGCGCTTTCCTCGACAACAAATTCAGACTTTAAGAACCGCCGGCAAGCCTATTCTCTGCCGGAGTTGCCTGGCGAAACAGATGGCTGATTGGAAAGCCGAGCAACTGGCCTACCGGCAGGCCCGTACCAAGGTCATTTGTGCTACTTGTGGACAATCTTTTTTGATGCTCAAGGACAAGCAGCAAACGCTTTTGGCTAAAGGTCGCCCTCAGCTCTGCCGTTCGTGCTTCGTCCAACAGTCACCGAAGCATCAACGTGTCGTCATCAGCTGAGCAAGATGGCTTGTTATATGTGGAAATTGTCATGATCCACCTCACCAACATCAGGATGCTGCCGCTGGCGCTGGCCCTATGGGCCATCAACACCTGGCTGTTTATCGCCAGTCTTCGGTTGCTGCTCGGCCAATTGTCGGCCACCCAGCACAGCAGATTCTGTCTCTGCCTGGCCGAACTGACCGATCCGCCCATTATGGCTGTCCATCAGCAAATGCTCCGATGGCTTCAGCGATCAATTCCAGCCTGGCTGCCGTGGCTGCTCGTTTTCAGTGCCGTGGTTATTGCCCGGCATTTGCTGTTGCTATTCATCATTAATTCTGAGGGGATGCCATGTCCATAATTCTCTACATCCTGTTCGCCGCCGTCCTCGTCGCCATCAATATGTACCTGGTAACGATTGGGATTCGCGTGGTTAAGAGCCTTCTCGCCGGCCGGCATCCACGTTGTCGGAACCGTGGCTCTGAAAGTCACACACCGGTCCACCGGTCACGTTTGGACAACCCGCCCCGGCTACCTCCGTGGTGGGTTTTATGCACTTTTTTTATCGTCGCCTTGCTGCTCTGCCGTTTGCTGCCATGGCTGGTTGCCCCTCTGGCTTCTGGAAAAGGATAAATAACCATGTACCGAGATATTGCCATCCGTCGTCGTAACACCCTTCTGTTGACGGCCTTGTTGTTCCTGGTTGTCGCAGCCATTAGAGCATTTCACGAAATAGCGTAGCATTTGCCGATATATATGCATGACCTACTCAATGGATTTACGGGAGAGGGTCGTGCTCGCCTGCGATGAGAAGCGGGGCAGTCGCCAGCACATCGCCA
>JAAYCU010000386.1 GCA_012729595.1 Phycisphaerales bacterium | reverse complement strand
TTTGAGCGTCGGCCTATTCGAGAGAACGCCCATTTTGAGGGCATTTTCGGGAGATCAATCCATAAATGAAATGGAACAAAACTGTAACCAGTTGCTATTATTCGACTTATAACCGGACACTAGTGACCTTGTATATAAGTCTCCACAGCCAACAGGTGTGGACAGTCCCCCCCTGATTCTTTGTGCATCGGAAAGGAAGCGAGGATCATGGAGATAAATTCGGACCCTTACACGATATGTCGCGGGGAGCACGCCGCTGGAGTATAAAATTATTACCCAGGCTGCAACCGAGGCCGCCTCCCCTCCGTTTACGTATATCCTTTGATTAGTTATTTAACGATGGGCCATTTTAAATCTTATAATACCCGTGGGAACAGCGCAACCTCTGTTTTACTTTAATTTTACGTATCGAACAGAGGCGTATGCTCGTCCTGCCGGGATATTGTTGACGATATATCCTGAGGTTATTGACCTTTGGTATTCATACTACGATAATAAGGAGGGATGATCCGCTGGATTACCATAGATGTAATCCTCCCCTACCAGCGGGTCTTGTGTGCGGTTTGCCGATATTTACCGAAAGTATCGGTCGACGTAATCCACCGCACCGGGTTAAGTCCTCGCCGCCGATGCCCTAGTCAACCCGAGGGCGTCAGGCCAAACCGGCGGCCGCACATGGGGCAGAATACGAGGTAGCCCCGGGAGTCCTTCCATGGCCAAATATCGCAACCAAAGTCTTGCAGACCTGGCTCACCAATTGAAATTATCCCCGGCTCGCTTGCGCCTCAAACAACTGGATGCCACGGAGGATTTGGTTGATCTATTAGAGCCAGATAAACGCTATCCTTACGAGTTTGTCTGCCACCAGATAACCGGATATCGCCCCAGGGGCGAACATGTCAACCGCGTGCTGACGGGCTCGTCGCTAATCGAAGATCTTATTCTGCTGCTCGAGGAATTGAGTTTGTCAGTTCTGGTTCCCCTGACGGCTATGCCCATGCCCTGCTGGAGCACGGAAGAGTTGGCCAAGCGCTTACAGGTGTCGACGAAAACAATCTGTCGCTGGCGCAGACGGGGCCTGCCGGGCCGCAAATTGCGCTATCCGGATCGTTCCGTACGGATGGCGTTTACAGAGCGGAGTATTCGGAGATTCGTGGTCCGGCATCAGGATCTTGTTAAGCGCGGAGCGGCTTTCAAACAGCTTTCGGAGAAGGAAAAAGAGCAGATCGTGGAAATGGCCCGGCAGGAATTGAGCGATCACCGGGTACGTTTGCACGAATTGTCGCAATTGATCTCCGCCAAGATGAGCCGCGCGGTTGAAACCATCCGGTACACACTACGCCGATACGATCAGGATCATCCAGAGTCTGCGTTATTCGGACAGGATGAACAACCGCTGATAGACCCACGAATGCAGGAAATCTACAATGCCTCGGCCATTGACGGCCTGCCGCCCGAGGCGGTCGGCCGGCGTTTTGGCAGATCGGTGCGCGCGATAATGGCCATCGTGCGAGAAGTTAGGGCTCGGCTTCTTATGGCACGTGAGATCGCCTACATCCACAATAGCGAATTCTGCGAGCCGGATGCCGATGAACGCATCCTGTCCAAACCCGAGAAATCCTCAGTGGGAACACGGAAACGGCCCAACCCGCCGGCGGATCTACCGCCTTATCTGCAGGACATGTATCGTCAGCCACTGCTGGAGGCCGACCAGGAACGAGACATCTTCCGAAGGTATAACTATTTAAAATACAAGGCTCACCGTTTGCGCTGCGGGCTGGATATATTGAACGCCGATGTGACACTGATGGACCGGATCGAGGCGTTGCTGGCCGACGCCGAGCGGGTCAAGAACGATATTCTGCGGGCCAATCTGCGTCTGGTCGTAAGCATTGCCCGGCGGCATGTCGGGCAGGCCGCATGTTTCTTCGAAGTCGTCAGCGACGGCAATCTGGCCCTGATGCGGGCAGTAGAGAAATTCGACTACGCCCGAGGGTTCAAGTTCAGTACCTATGCCTCGTGGGCGATCATGAGGAACTACGCGCGGATCATTCCGGAGCAGATGTATCAGTCCGCCAGGCTGGTCACCGGGATGGAGGAAGTATTGTCGGCAACCGCGGAACAGCAAGACGAGACCCGGGAGTCGCTGGTCGAACACGCCCGGCATCTGATTCGAAAAGGCTTGGCATTACTGACTGCCCGGGAACGGGACATTTTGGTCCGCCACTATGGCTTGCGGAAAAACGAGGAGGCCATGACCCTGGAACAAATCGGCGGATTATTGGGCGTAACCAAGGAGCGGGTGCGGCAGATCGAGCGCAAGGCTCTGGCTAAGCTGCGCATGGAACTGCCTTGCCCGGAAGAGGTATAAACCTAAATCAGCTCGTCAATATCGCATTGATTACCCACAGATTGAGATTTTGATATGAGGATGGCCGGCTTCACCCGGCCTTTTTATTTGGGCGTAACTCGCCAAGCGCGCCCACGTAACGTCCTATAATACAAGCATTTACAGCTTGCGGTTGTTTGATATAGTGGGCCTCCCGAGGGGAACATTGCTTGTCAAGGACGATGTTCGACCCA
>JAAYCU010000385.1 GCA_012729595.1 Phycisphaerales bacterium | reverse complement strand
GCCTCCTTGCATAACTTGGGTTGATCCTTGAACCTACCCATTTATACGCAAAACCAAGGGCATTTCGAGTACTTTTTTCAAAAGAATGCGCGAAAATCCTTCGCGCTACGCTTGATCAGGGCCTAGCTACGATGTGTCTGGCTGCTTCGCTCTTATCGGCCGAGGCGGGTATTGCCACTTGTGCATATCTGTTCGCCTATGCCCTGTGTCTCGATATCGGATCGTGGCGAAAGCGGATCACGTCTCTGGTCCCCTATATGCTTGTGGTAGTGCTCTGGCGGGGATTATGGATGTGGCGGGGTTGTGGGGTTGTGGGGTCGCGCATATCGGCCTGTATCTTGATCCGCTGGCCGATCCCGGTGCTTTCCTCGCCTCGGTGGTCCGGCAGGGCCCGATCCTGCTTCTGGCCCAGTGGGCGATTCCTCCGGCGGAAACCACGATGTGGTTCCAGTTCAAGGAAATGCATTTCTGGGGACATGTACATTGGTTGGCGGCGATGGCGTTTATTGCCGTTCTGTCGGTCCTGCTGCGGCCTTTCTTGCGGGTGGATCGAATCGCTCGTTTTTGGGCACTGGGGATGCTGTTGTCTCTATTGCCGATATGCGCGACGGCCGCCACCGATCGCCTGTTACTTTTCGTGGGCCTTGGGGCCATGGGGTTGCTGGCCAGGTTTCTTGTCTTTGCCCATCGGATTGGAAAGGATCGGCCGGGCCACGGGGCGTGGCCACGAGCCATTCTGTTGTCGACGATTGTTCTGATTGGGCTTCATCTGGTCCTGGCCCCCGTGGCTCTGTTCGTTCGCTCGGCCATGCCCTTCGGACCGAAGGGTTACCTGGATCACTATCTCGTAACCGTTCCCGACGAAGCATCGATCGTCGAGCAGGATTTAGTGGTCATTAATGCGCCAAGCACCTTCGGTACATTGTATACTCCGGTAATTCGCGATCTGGCCGATTGGCCGATTCCACGCCATCTGCGGGTGCTTGCCCCCGGTTGTCCGGGCCTTACCGTCTACCGTCTGGATGAGTCTACGCTGGTGGTCCGCCCCGATCAGGGTTTCGGGCATTTGATTCTGGACGCTCTTTTCCGCAATAAAGCACATCCGATGAAGGTCGGTCAACAAGTTGAGCTCACCGGAATGACCGTGGAGATTATGGCCATGACGGCCGACGATCGACCGGCCGAGGCCTCGTTCCGTTTTGCCGTTCCCTTGGAACACGGTTCCTTACGCTGGTTACAATGGAAAGACGGTGGTTTCGTGCCCTTCGAGCTGCCGTCGATCGGGAACGCCGTGGAACTGCGGATAGGCCGAACAGCACTCTTCTAGCCTATACGGCGCGGAGGCCGGCAAGGACATTCTGCTGAGGGGGGGCGATAAGTACCATGGACTTGCCCGCGTTTTTCGCCTCGTATAGAGCTTGGTCGGCAATCTCGAACAGGCTTGCCTGAGTGGCCGGCCGATGCGCCACCAACGAGGCCACCCCGGCACTTATTGTGGGTTTCACTGGCACCTGTAGAGTTTTGCCTTTCTGTGCAAAAAGACGGATGGTACGTTCGGCGATGGTCGCGGCTTCCTTGGCGGACACGCCCGGCAGGATCATCAGAAACTCGTCGCCGCCGTAACGGATGGCCAGATCCTGCTCCCGTATGCATTGGCGCAATAGCTCCCCTACGAAACGGAGTAGGTCATCACCGGCTTGGTGGCCGAGGGTATCGTTAAGAGTTTTGAAGTGATCGAGGTCCATCATAACAATTGCCAAGTCCTGTCCCGCCTCCTTCTGGGCCCGGAAGATTTCCGGAAACTTGTCCTCAAAAAGCTGACGGTTGCCCAAACACGTTAAAGGATCAGTCCAGGCTTTCTTTTCCGTCTGGCGAAGCAGCTTGGTGATCTGGCGAGTTTTGGCGGCGACCCGATCGGTCACGGTTTTTTCGAGATCCTCGGCCCGTTCGTGCAACTGGTCGAGATTGGAATACATCTCGGACAGCACGCGGGCCAGCTCGCCTATCTCGTCGGCGCGATCGGTGGGCAAGGCCATGGCCGTTCGGGAGTGCAACAAGGTCCGCGAATGCTTGGCCAGCAGCTTAAGCGGGATCAGTACCGTACGACGCAAATACCAGAAACCGATCAGAACTCCGAAGCCGGCCAAGGCGAGCAACCATGCGAAATATCCCCCGATCTCCTCTCGACTCGTTTGCCACAGGCCGGAAAGTGTCACCGCGCAAACCAGGGTGCCGTGCGAAACATCGGACCCATAAGGCCGCAAATCAACCGCGACCATCGCTAACCGTGGCCACCCCTGCTCCTCGCCGGCGGCAAGTATCCAGGAGGCTTCAGTGCGCTGGGCCGGGTTGATTCGATGATAGGTTGCCAGCCGCAACTGGTGCCCGCGAGAAACGACCGTCTGACCCGCAGGATCCAGCACCAACAAAACAAAAACGGATGGGTGTGGTACGAGTGCTTCCATATAGTCCTGGAGCCCGGCCCGGGACCGGTCCTGGACCAACGGGGCAATCTGAGCTGCATAGGTTTCGGCAAAAGTCCGAGCCCTCAGGATTTCAGCCGAACTCCCTAAATTCCGCAACTTGTAACCGAACAAAGCCGATCCCCCCAGAATGGTGGATGCGGCAGTCAGAGCGATGGATAACAATAGAGCCCTGCGAATACCGAGCGTACGGGAGGTTTTTATTGGCACGTTGGACTTTGTCACAGTGTTTAAATATCGGCCAATCCGGGGGGGTGAATGAAATAGACCGGCTTGCTACCGAGGACCGTTTCAGAACCGCGTCTGGGGCGTGGTAGTCCGGAAAGCGGCAACCGGAATTCAAAGGAACAGGCATACCCGCCCAGTACTGAACGGGTATGCCTGCTATGTCTCAAACCGCTTTGGGTTTACGCGGGGACCATTTTTTCCCGCCGGGCGTCCCACGAGATGATTTTTTTCGTAAACCAGGACTCGTTGCCCATGCAGACAGCGGCCACCCCGTAAAGGCCCAGCTCGGGCGGGCAAGCCAGAGGCGCGTTAGTCCGAATGGCGGCCTGGAGATTTCTGTGATGCAAACCGATGTGTTCGCCGCCGGTCTTCTCATGACAAGCGATGATCTTCGGCTCCTGCGATTCGCTTTCCGCGATTATTTGCCAACCATTACCGGTAAACGCAAGCGTACCTTCGGTGCCGCGAATCAGATGATCATACTTATAATTATTAGCCTGCGTACCGAGAACATGGACGGTCATTCCGCCGGTTATCCCCTCGATCTTGGGATACTCCAATAGCATTTCCATGCTGTCTGGTAAGTCACGGCCGTCCGGCCAGGTATAAATGCCCCCCATGCCCGCTACACGGACGGGGAATTCCAAGGCGCACGCTTTGAGAATACGAGTAAGTCTATGAATAAACAGGTCGGTCGCGATTCCTCCGGAGTAGTTACTGTAACAGCGCCATTCGTAATAGTGGGGTGCGGACCAGGGACGAATGGGGGCAGGTTTAAGCCATGCGTTCCAATCAAGCCCCTCGGGCATCGGCGTTTTTTCGTCCACCCCAACGCGCCAAGGTCGATTGTGCGGCGGCTTTCGGGAATAATAATTCCGGGTGTAGTCGATCTGGGCCGCTACGACGGTTCCGATCTTTCCGGCCTTGATGGCCTCGCAGGCTGCGGCGTAGCGATCATCACTCATCCCCTGCACCCCAACTTGCACCTTCAGCCCGGTCTCCCGGGCTTTTTTCACCACGGCGAACGACTCGGCAATAGTATGAGTCAGCGGTTTTTCGCTATAGACGTGCTTTCCGGCATTCAGGGCATCCAGGATGATATACGCGTGCGAATGCTCTGGAGTGGCAACCACGACGTAATCGATATCCTTGTCGGCCAGCATCTCGCGATAATCGCGAATCTTCAGGGCCTGACCACCCCGGCTTGTAATCTTGTCGGCGAATGCGTCAAGTCGCTCGGGGTTAAGATCACAGATGGACCTTATGTCGCAATTCTGTTCCTGGCGTATATCCATTAAAAAGGGCATATGCTCGTTGGTGGTAATGGTCCCCAAGCCGATGATTCCAATGTTCAATCGGTCGTTGGCCCCATATTGACGACGCTTGGCCGCGGCAACGTTGCGATGTCCGGTAACCGCGCATCCGCTTAACCCGAGAGCCAAGGCGGCTGACCCGGTCGTTTGCATAAAACGGCGGCGGGTAGACTGCTGTTCATTCACCTGCATGATTTCTCCTTTCGATTCGAAAGCCTCTCTCAAATATTCCATTCCCTCATCCAGCCTTGCCGAACGGGGGCTTTTTCATTTCCAATTCCACCGTTACGATTTTTCGTGGATGCACGGTAAGTGCGAGGCCATGCGTATCCGTCAGGTTTAATTCCTCGCCGCGTTCTTCATTCAGGTTAGTCAGCCAGGCACGATGAATATCGGCCGCAAAAGACAATCGGCCGTGCTGAATCTCCTCCGTGGGATTATAAAGGCGAAAGATGCACGTGTCCCGGTCCTCGGTCTTTTTCAGTGCCCCGAATCTGATCTTGGGGTTGTCCATGGCGTAGAGCGAGGCTTGTCGGCCGGGGAGCGAACCTGCCCAGGTCCGGGTCTGCACCAGACGTAGCGGGACGTTAAAAAAGTCCGCGTGCATGGGCGCGTCCGCGATGTTCCAGTTACCGCCATGCGGTCGAATGGCATAACGGATTTTGTGCACTCCCAGACATTGCCCGCCTTTCTGGCTCGGCCATCCTGAGCCCACGCGTGTTTCAGTACACACCCAATTCGACACCGCACGCAGTAAAGACAAGGCCAGAACCCGCTGTTCGGTGTCAACAACCTCGTATTCGGTAAGACTATCATTCAGGAAAGCAATTCCGTTTTCGCCATCGCTGATATCTACGAAATTATTCTGCGGTAATGTAGCCATATCCGGCCAGACCACATCATCCGTCGGACCCAAGGGTCGAATAGGACGGCGGTCTACGGAAAAATGCCCACCAGCATCGACGTGGCTTGCTCCGCTCAAGCCGGTGGGGAACATGGCCCGCAGGTAATGATCCTCGCAACGGTTCTCGAATTCAACGGACACTTCGACCTGCTGC
>JAAYCU010000384.1 GCA_012729595.1 Phycisphaerales bacterium | reverse complement strand
TTGGCGATGTGCTGGCGACTGCCCCGCTTCTCATCGCAGGCGAGCACGACCCTCTCCCGTAAATCCATTGAGTAGGTCATGCATATATATCGGCAAATGCTACGCTATTTCGTGAAATGCTCTAGTCCTACACGGGATGAGTGCCGAGCCCGGAAAGCGCGACACAGCGTAGTGCATATAACACGTACCCTTCAGTCTTCCGAGCGAACTATTCCTTGCTGAGTCCTTGGGCCATAAGTATGCTGCATTTGCACGGTGGGCCGGCGAACGATACAGGATTGACCCCCAGCATCAGCATCTGGCCGGCATGGGCGAGTCGTTTTTGTTCTATCGGAGACCTATGGCACAAAGGCGTCATATGAAAGGGCGCATAAAAGGTTACTGTTCCCGGTTATCCCCACTTCGAATCCCTGTAATTCGAGGCGGCTATCGCCCGATAGTACAAGCAAACCCCGCGGTGGGTTCGCGGGCTCAAATGAGGTTCTGACGGCATGTTTGGCACAAAACCCTTGACACGGTTCGTGATCTGGTGCGCCGCGGGAATCTGTGTTCTGGCCATGACGACCACGGCAGGTTGCGTCGCTTTTCACCCGATGACCATTGACGAGGTGCCTTTCCGACAGCGTGCCCAAACCCAGGAACAAGATTTGGTTTCCGTTACGGTTGCCGTCCCTTCTTCCCGGGAAACCAAAAAACTGTTCGGCGTCAATCTATCACGACAAAATATCCAGCCGGTCTGGCTGGAAATCCGAAACAAGGACACGGTGCCGTATTGGTTTTTTCCAAGCCACCTCGATCCGGCTTACTATTCGCCGAACGAGGCGGCATTCAAGCACCGGCTACCGCTGGGCGGTGAGACGCATCAAAATTTGACACATCATTTCCAGGCAGTGAGCCTCGATAATTACATTCCCCCCGGAACGACGAACTCCGGGTTCGTCTACTGTAATCTGGATGAGGGAATCAAGCATGTCAACGTTACCCTTCTAGGTATCAAATAGTTCAAGACATTCACGTTTATCGTACCGATACCGGATATGCGGGTCGACTTCGAGAAAATAGAGCATGAAGCATTGTACGAAGCCGAGGAATTCGACGCGATCGACGAAACGGATCTTCGCGAGGCCCTGGAAGCACTGCCCAACCGCACGACGAACAAACGCGGAACAAACCAGGGTGACCCCCTGAACCTTGTGCTTATCGGGCATGGTGAGGAGGTGCTTGCGGCACTGATTCAGAGCGGCTGGGACGAAACCGAAATGCTGTATGCCCGGTCGGCGTTGAAGACGGCAAATTCCTTTCTGTTCGGAAAAAAGTACCGTTATGCTCCGATCAGTACGCTGTATGTCTACGGTCGCGGTCAGGACGCGGCATTCCAGAAGGCCCGGGAGACCATCCATAAGCGAAATCATCTTCGCCTCTGGTTAACCCCCAAGACGTACCAAGGCAAACCCGTCTGGATCGGCCAGATCAGCAGGGATATCGGAGTGAAGTTCACCGTGAAAGAAGGTTTCATCATGACCCATGTCATCGATCCCGACGTGGACAATGACCGCTGGTACCTGATTCAGAACCTTCTTGACATCCAGAGAGTCGCCAAACTAGGTCTTATCCGTGGAGAGGGAGCGGCCGATCCCTCCGCGCCGCGTTACAATTTGGGCGGAGATCCTTATTACACCGACGGATTGCGTGCCGTAATCATGTTCTCCAACGAGCCGGTTCCCTATGATGAGGTTGAGTCTTTTGAGTGGGATCCCCCGTCGAAGCAGGAGCCATATTGGACCGATTGGGATAATAGAGACAGTATCCTATATTGACTTGTTGAGCATAGCCGCCTATGCCACGCGTATCCAGAATCGTGCTTCCGGGCCGTCCGCATCATGTGACGCAGCGGGGCAACAACCGTCAGGACGTGTTTTTCGTTGATGACGACCGGCGGGTGTACCTGGGGTTGTTGAAGCCGCAGGCCGAGCGATTCGGGCTGGAGATTATGGGCTATTGCTTGATGAGCAATCACGTGCATCTGGTGGCGATACCGGCCGGGGCCGAATCGTTGGCCAAGGCGGTCGGGCGGACCCATTTTCGGGGCTTCGGATCGGTTGCTGGCTAGGCTGGAACACAAGCTCGGCTGTCGCCTCCGCCCGCTGCCGGTCGGACGGCCGAAAAGGCAGAAGGAGATATAAATGGGTGACTGTCCCCTATTATCCAACACATAAAATTCCAAATGGAGAGTGACTGGTTATGCCACTGCTATCTATCATTATCACGATAGCTATATATGTATTTGTATTTGTTTGTGGTTATAAATCTGGTCATAGCATGGGATTATGCGCCACTAATCCCAAAACAAGCGAACATTACAGGTTTCTTGGCGTGACGGCGGGCCGAGCCGTGC
>JAAYCU010000383.1 GCA_012729595.1 Phycisphaerales bacterium | reverse complement strand
TCCTGGCCCGACCGGTTCCGCTACGTCCACCAGCGCTTGACCCACCAAACTGAAGTCCTCGCCCGCCGTCTCGGTTTTGATCGGGTGGATGGGCTCGAGGGGCCGACGGCCGAACGCGTCCGCGACAGCAGCCTGGCCCAATACCACGCGCTGAGGCAGTATCGTCCTACCCCGCTGTCAGCAGATATCGTTTTGTTACGGGCCGAACAAACGGCTGAGGTGCGAGACCCCCGGGCAGACGATCTCTATCTTGGGTGGAATAGCCTCATCCGGGGGCGAATCCGAATCCTGCCGATCACCGGCTCGCATACCGGTATTTTCGTGGGTGAGAATGTCCGAACGGTAGCCGCCGCCATTCAACTGGCACTGGACACGAAGGCCGCTGGAACCCGATCCTTGGCCGATTTTGGGCAGCCGGTAATTACCCGATAGAAACCTGCCATTGCGAAGTTGCAATGCAGTCTTCACAGATTGACGGACAGGCGGCACCGCAAAAACCTCCCGAATTATCCGGCTTGTCGATTGCGTCTCTTACAGCGCAAGTGGTAGAATAGGCGGCACTAAAGAATAATGGGTCGCGCCGTAATCCGTGTCATGATGTGGACACTTGGGCGTTCGCAGAATGATGATTGATCCGCTTCTTTGCGGCCCGTGATCGGGATAAGGGAAAATCTGTCCCCAAGTCCAAAGCTCGACATTTTGCATAGCGGTTTTCCAGCATCCAGGACGGATCTGGCCATAGGGAGGAACATGATGATCCGGTGCGCAATTCAGGTGCATTCAGTTCGACGATTGGTTATTGGTTTGGCTTTCTTGTCAGTTGTGGTTCCTGCAATGGCCGAGGCCCCGGAAAGAATGGCCTATGTGCCTGGTGAAGTTCTGGTGGTGGTTGCCCCCGACACCGGTCCCGACGGGGTGGCTAAGGCGGCTGAGCCACTGGCGGGGATCGAACAGGCGATGACCGGTAATGTGACACGGAGTATTCCTTTGGCGCAAAGCCGTCAGGTGCTCCGAGTCAAGCTCCCCGAAGGTCAAACCGTCGACTCCGCCCTGAAGGAAGACTGGGCCGCCCAGGATACCCGCATCATCGCGGTCGAACCCAACTATCTGTGGTACAAGTGCGCCAAGCATCCCAACGATCCATACTACCTCGACGACAGCCTGTGGGGATTGAACAACGTTGTCCTTGATACCGCGGACATCAGCGCACCGGAGGCGTGGGACTTCACTACCGGCTCCAAAGACATCGTTGTGGCCGTCATCGATACCGGAGTCGATTACGTGCATCCCGACCTGGCTGCCAACATCTGGGTCAACCCCGGTGAGATTCCGGGGGACGGGATTGACAACGATGGCAACGGCTTCGTGGACGACGTGCACGGCTACGACTTCTTTGCCTACGACGCCGACCCCATGGACGCCGACGGGCACGGCACTCACGTGGCCGGCACCATCGGGGCCGTCGGCAACAACGGCATAGGCGTCGTGGGCGTGAACTGGAACGTCCAGATCATGCCCGTTCGGTTCCTCGGTCCTGCCGGATCGGGTACGACGATCGACGCCATTGAAGCCATCAAGTACTCCGTCGCCAACGGAGCCCGCATCCTCAACAACAGTTGGGGCGGCGGCTCGTTCTCGCATGCCCTGTACGCCGCCATACAAGACGCCGAACGGGCGGGCGTCCTGTTCGTCGCCGCCGCCGGAAACAGTGCCGTCAATACCGACGTACTGCCCCATTATCCGTCGAGCTACACACTCAGCAACATCATTTCTGTTGGTGCATCGGATGAGGACGATCGGCTGTCGTGCTGGGAGTACAATCTGTTCGGCGCGTGCGTCAGTGGTTCGAACTGGGGTGCGCTTTCGGTGGACCTGCTGGCTCCCGGAACGGACATCTGGAGCACGGTCCCCAATAAGGAGGAACTGATCAGCGAAGCATTCGACACGGCCACGTACCCGACGTTTGTGAACACGCATTTTGTCAAAGTTGAAGGGCCTAACAATCATTGGCAAACCGAATTCGGCAGAGCGGTGGCTGATCCCACTTCGTACCCCTACCGGCCCAATGCCGATGGTAGCATCGTCACCGTTCCTCCCCGCAATACGACGGATCTCCGCGGACTCAACGTGGTGTTCTTTGTTTACATCGTCACGGACCCAGACGGCGGGGATTACCTCGATCTGGATATAACTAATGATGGCGGTACGACCTGGCATACGCTGCTCCACCTGACGGGCAGTGG
>JAAYCU010000382.1 GCA_012729595.1 Phycisphaerales bacterium | reverse complement strand
CTCCATTTATGCCCGAGTTTGCATGACGTAAGCTATGGAGGGGGCTTTCGGGATACGCTTACCCGACAGGAGTAGCGACTCCTCGGTCTCGAATATTCAGCAAGCGGCTTTTTCAGGGACGACTACTGATGGCGGCCAGGACAAATGCGAGGGCGAGTTGCTTAAACTGTGCGAGGGCTTCGGGTTTATTCGCTGCCGGCAATATCCCAATAACGTATTCTTTCACTGGTCCGCGCTGACCAACAAGGATTTTGCCGAACTCCAACCGGGCCGGCGTGTCCGGTTTTTGGCCGTCGATGGAGAAAAAGGGGCCGTAGCCAGGGATATTGAAGTCCTGGATTGAAACGAGTGTGTCTGCATGTTGCCGCGCACGGCCATGCTACTCGGCATTCGGCGTTTCGAATGTCCTTGGGCCGGGTCCATGACCGCTCATGATGCCCCGGTCACGGTCGCGTACACAGGTTAATCCTTGGTCGGGCTAATTCTTGCCCGTGTCGGCCGCGGCGTATCCTCGAATCGTACCATCGGTAAGAACTGTAAAGATCCGACCGTCGCGATCGGCGGCCATCCCCCAGGGCACGGTGGCGGCTCCCCTGCGCATCCGGATGGACCATAGCGGGTCGCCGTTTTCGAGATTGTAGGCCACCAGATCTTCCGGCGTACTGACTACCACGGCGTTCTTGCCGACTACCACGGTCGTGCTGTCCGTGCATTGTCGGGACCAGATCGGCGGCACGGGCAGGGTTAGCTCGCCCCAGGCCGATATGCGATTACCTTCATATGCCCGATCCTGGACGCAAGCATTGAGAATGTCGTTCGAGATCCGCGGAGTGCAAATCAGTTCCTGATAGTCTTTCCAGAATAGGTGGCGGTCGCCGACGGGGGCTACCAGGACATTTTTCATTATGGTCGCGGTAAAGACCGGCTCGTGTGGGTCAATATAAAAGGGTTGCCCGAAAGCCACTACCCGATCGCCAACCTTGTGCAATTCCCAGCCGCGTGGGTAAATGGATTCGCACATGCGGAGCGGCTCAAGGTCCGTGTTCAGGCAGGTGCCGTCGGTCAAATCATAAACCGCGGGGGAGATTGCGTTGCCGCCGGCCATGTACAGCTTGCCGTCGTTGATCAGCAGATAACCCTGCATACTGATCCCGCTTTGGCCGACCGGAGCCAGATGACCGGAGGTGCCGTTATGCCATTTTATATGGCCGGTCTCGGCGTCGAGAGCATAAACATGGGTTCCGTCATAGTTGGCAATGCCTGCGGCCACATAGAGGGTGCCTTGGTCGATCCGTATGCCGCTGGCGGCCGGCCAGGTGGATAAGAGGGATCCATAAACGGGTATTTTTCGTTCCTGCGGGGCCGCCCGAAAGCGCCAGATCAGCTCTCCGTTCAAGGCGTTCAGGCAATAGACCCAGCCATCGCCCGATCCGACATAGGCCCGTCCGTTCCAGATGGTGGGGGGGATTCGAATAGACCCGCCGGTATAGGATTTCCAGCGTAGCTCTCCTGTCGCCGCGTCCAAGGCTCGTACGATGCCGTCGCCGGTTCCGAGGTAAACCATCCCATAGGCCGCCACCGGTGCCGTGGGAAGCGTCATTGGCGCGGTCACCTCGAGGTTGACCATCCATGGATCGCCCATTTTTTCCGGGATGGTTACTTCACTGGTGGTAGTACCATGATTGTTCGCCCGGAAGGTAGGCCAGTCCGCCGCGGTCAACTCGGAAACCTCCATGGGAGGAGTGCCCGGCCCTTGTTCCAGTCGTTCCTCGTTCCGTGCCGCTTCCTTGAAATCAAAGTCGCCGGCCGGGCCGAGGGCTGTAAAACCGTAAAGCGATAACTGGCAATCGCAGCACCACGGCCCCCAATACAACAAGCCGTTCGAGATCATGACGCCATCGAAACATGTCGGACGCATCGGCGAGAGGTAATGCAATCGCTCGCTGGCCAGATCCAGACGCTGCGAGCCGCCCATCGCGCGGGCAAATATCGCCTCGCTGGTCGCGGTTACTCGTGCGCAGGCCCGCCGGCTCATATCGAAACTGACCAGTTCCTCGCCGCTCAGCGGGTCGAATTTCTTGCTGCGTTGGTCGACTTTGGTGTCTAAAAACGCCCGCTCGGGACCGCTGATTCCGTATAACGCGTTGTCAAATATGATCAACTGATAATTATTATAGGGATGAGACCAAAGCAGACGTCCGTCTTCCGTGGACACCGCGATGGTCTTGTCCACCTGGGGGCCGGCGAAATAGAGAACCTCTTCGCTGCACCGTGTATAAGCCGTTGTACGCCAGTTGCTTTGCCAGCTTTGACGCTGCTCCAAGTATGAACCAAGTACATCAAACAGGTGTGGATCGCTTTGAGGAGTCTTTCGCCATACGGGTTTCCCGTTGGCGGCGTCCAGGCATCCGAGGTAGCTCTTGAACCTATGGAAAAAGATGCGACCGTTCTTCATGCAGATCGAGCGGGTATCGATCGGCTCCTCTTCGCGGTAAGTCCATAAAATCTGCTTCGTTGATATGTCGATGGCGACGAGGTGTCGGCCGAAACCCCATTCATACTGGGGTTGGTTGTAACCTCGGGAAATGGCGGTCCAGGGCCAGCCATGGACCTCGCGCCCCCATTTCTGCACCGAGTCCTTGAATTCCTGCTCTCCGATTACCGCGTAGAGCACGCCGTTATCCAGCGCCATCCATTTCCAGAACATGCCCCCGACCAGTTCGGCCGGTGGGGCGATCTCATCAAGAAGGCGCCCTGTCGCTGCGTGATACACCTTGCATGAACGATCATCGCCAACGTACAACCGGTCCGGTGTCGCGATCATCGTGTTGCGATTGACCATGATGCCCGGGACCAGAGGATGACTCCAGAGCATGGTTCCGTTGTAGCCGTTGAAAGCGACCAGAGTGTTCAGCCAGCGTCCTTCCCGTTTGTGGAAGGCTACGTGCCCGAAGGCCTTGAAATAGCGCCCGGCCGAGGCGACCGTGTTGGTGGGTATAGGTGAAAAACGCGGGCCGGCCAGGAACTGGGTCAAATACGGAGCCCGGGCCACTTGGTCCGTCGATACGGGATTGTTATCCGGTCCGTGGTAGGGGTGGTCCCAATGGTCGATTCCATCCGGAAACGGCTTAAGCACGATGTTGTCGCCCAGCAGGGCCTTGCCTTGCGGGTTCAAAACACGCAACACCTCCGCCTCCGACGCATCAGCCGGTCCGATCACCACATCCGCCACATTATCCGCAAGATGCAGTCGTCTGGGATCGCCTTGATCGATATATATGCGCGTGCCGAGGAACCCGTATTTCTCGACCTCCTGCCGGGCCTGGAGGGTGGCTGCATGATCGGACAGTTGGATATAGGTGATAAATTCGCAGATCCGAGCCAGGTCAATAGCCAGGGGAACATGTTCCTCGCCCAGCACGACGCAAATTCCTCGCGTCGTACCGATTCGTTCCAGAATCTGGTCTATGCTCGGTGCCGCCGTTACGGTGCCGCACATTACTACGATCAGGGCCAAGCCGGCAACTGCTGCTCTTTTTGTAATTGCCACTGTGCCAGTCTCCTTGAAGATGATGTTGCACGATATCGCGATTCGCGTTGTAGCGGTAACTGAATGATCCTTAATCCCGCAATTACAGGATACTCTCCGTCTTGCAATACGGCAATGCGTTGAACCCCCTTGAGCTGGAAGGCCGTATCTAGGACATAATAACATATTCTAACATTACTTAAACTGACCGATTTCATGCCGCCAGGAGCTTTTCCAGGCGGCGGAGTACCGGACGTTCATGACTGACTTTGACCACATCGTTCACCGCCTCT
>JAAYCU010000022.1 GCA_012729595.1 Phycisphaerales bacterium | reverse complement strand
GTGGGCGAAGGTGGTGACCGCACCGGTCCATTCGTTGGTTGAGCCCCCCGCGTAAGGATTTAGCCGCCACCAGATCAGGGCAACCAGGAGGGAAGTCGTTATAGCGGCGATACCGATTAGTTTGAAGATATGGCCTCGGATGTGGTGACCAAGCTCATGGGCGAAGACGACGGCGATCTGATCATCGCTGAAATTGTCCAGCAGGGTATCGGACAGATAAACGCGTCGCGAGGAGCCGAGCCCGGCGAGCATCGCGTTAGCTTTTTTTGTGTCCTTGCTCAGGGCCAGATCGAATATTCCGGAGATGGTCAAATTGGCCCGGGCGGCAAGACTTGTCAGGCGTTCGCTCAAGGAAGGGCTGTCAAGAGGTTTGGCCGGGTAGAAGATTGGAAGGATGACCAGAGGGAAGACCTTGGCCAGTACGATACTGAACAACATGACTCCGATCCAGACGTATAGACCCCAGAGGGGGCCTGTGTACCAGAGGGCGGCATAGAGTGCGGCCAGCAGGCCTCCACCGATGATGGCCCCGACCAGCCAGCTTTTGACCTGAAAGACGATCCAGCTCCTTGCCGTCTGATTGCTAAGGTTAAAGCGGTGTTCGAGGATGAAGCTTCCATAGAAATCCAAGGGCAGACCGATCAACGTATTGATACCGAGCATGACGAAAGCGGTGAGCAGCAAGGCGGGCCAGCGGTGGTCAGTGCTTCCGGCCAGCCATAGCACCCAGGTATCGGCGAGTATGCACCAGGTAATCCAGCAAATCAGGGAAAGCACGATGCCTGCCAGTAGCAGGATACGCTTAGTTCGATGGTATCCTTCAATCTGCTCCGTGGAAAAGCAGGGGGTCTGGGCTGGCTGCGGTATTTCTTGGTTATCTTGAAAGTCTTCCATATGTCAAAGGATATCCGGTCCTGAACACCTTGAAAAGCTCGCAAATTTACGGAAGGCCGGGGTGGGAGCGTTGTGGCCGGGGTTGCGGTCTTTGAGAGGGCGAAGTATTGCCTGATTGTTCGGTACCGGTATCCATGTACTGGGCGAAAAGTTGCTGAGCTTCCTGGAGGCGGGCATTGAACACGGTTTCGATCTGTGATCGGGTAGCGGAGATCATTTCTACGGGACCTGCGACAATCTGAAGGAGTCTTCCGGCACGATCAACGTAGATTTCGGTAATCGGCGGCATGAGGCCTTCGCTATCCTCGATCTTGATGGCCTCAATAGATTGGTTGGCGACGGTGATCGTTCGTGGCCCGTCGACGCGAATGGTTCGCAAAATGAGGCCGCGGCGGATGCTGCTGTAAGCGGAAAAAGCGTAGAGCTCTGGTTTTTGCAGATCAATAATCCGGGGTAACAGAGTAAACCAGGGGGCGGGAGCGTAGGAGGCTTCGACTTGAAGGACTTTCTCCTCCAGTTTGCGGGCCCTGGCTTCGGGCAGGTAGGAAATCAACAATTTTTCATTCTGTCGAAACGCGCTTTCCATGTCGAGCAGCAGTTGTCTTTTTCCTCCGGCCTGGAGGGTGGTAAGATTTCGACTGCTGTATTCCCAGCGTTCCTGAAGCAGATCGCGGGACATGTACATATTGTATTCGTTGTTGCTGAGGGTGCCGTCGGGTGCAAAGACCCAATTCCATTGGCAGATTTCGAGGCCGGCTCTCCCTTCGCGGTGTCCGCTCATTTCCTGGATCCCCACGAAGCCGATGTCCAGTCCCTCCCGCCTAATACGCAGATAGGTTTCGGGGATGATGATCTTGTCGAGGTCGAGCTTCCCGTCCTTGAAATCGCGAAGCATTTGTTCGCCGCGCCGGAGAGCTTCCTGTAGCTGGCGTTCGGTGTTTTCGCTCCGTCGAATGTCGAAGCTGGCGAGGATTTGATCGAAGGTGTTTTCGGCGACGGACTGGTCCTTGAGGGGGGCGAGGAAGACCAAGGCGTAGCACTCGCTGCCCCCGGTTTGGATAACCGCTTCCTGGTAGAACCATTCCGTGGGTTGGCCGGTTACGAATGTTTCCACGTCCTGAGCGAGAAAACTAGCGGCGAATCTGGCCGCTCGGCGGCTGGCGATGCGGACGTTGTCCTTACGGAGGAGTTCGACCTGGCTGTATTGTGGGTTGGAGGTGAAATTCTCCAGGAGCTTTTCGCCGAGTATGTCCGCCTCGGGTGGGCGAGCGTCGGAGGCGCGGCGGATAGCCAGCGACCAGTTATGCGAGGGCTGGTCGAAGCGGACCAGCTCGACATCGGCCGGCCCGAGCATTTTCTTTTCCGCTTTGCATATGGAGTCCTTGGGAGGGCGAACGGCGAAACCGAAACTGGCGTCGACGTATTCGTTCTCAAGCTCGCCTTTGGTCGAGGCGGTTACGGTCGCCGGGGAGTTGTCCAGTATCTGGGCATGCGCCATGCCCGGGCCCGCGAAGACTCCGTACACGAGTACGAACAAAAAGGTCATGGTTGATCGGTGATAATCTTGGTTTGGTATGCGATCCATTTTGTAGTTCCATCGCGCGGTCGACTCGCCCGCGGGTTAACGTGGGTCGGACCAGTCCTGCTCGAGCTGCCGGTTGTTATTAATCAAATCCGACCTTTGTCGCCATATACCATTATCCAGGGCGACGGCCAATAAGGAATTATCTTCATTATAATACAGGGTGAGCGGTTCTGGGCTACTATCCAGTTGAAGGCGCACGGCGCGGGCCGCAGATTGGCCGACCGGCAGCGGGCGTATTCCCAAGGAGGTCATCCACCAGCCAGACAGATAGGGGCTGAAGGTTTCCTTGCTGGTGAACATGGCGTGTTTTTCCGGAGTATCAGTGGCCAGTAAGCTGCCCGCCAGTATCAGCACAGGCTCGCAACCGAAGGTGTTCGATACCCGGGTTGACCGTTTTAACGAGGGGCTGTCGGCCGTGATCAGTTCGCTTCGTACTTCGTTTTGCTCGGGTTCAAGGAACTCGGCATATTGCACGCGGGTATCCTGGATTCTCAGGGCATAGGTGGACACATCTTCGCGGATAACCCAGGTTTGTCGCAACTGGAAGGGGGGTTGGTGGCCGAAGTCGATGGTATGGTCTTCGATATCCCACCAGGTACTCGCCTCTCTCTGCTGGGTGCCGTACTTCACGGCTTGTTGTCCGAAAACCAGGGCGGGCGAGCCGGCTAAGTACATCATGGTCGTATTGTGAACATCTTTCCACCAGGCGGACAGTCCCTGGTCGGCGATTTGCTTGAGATACAGGCGGGCGTTGAGTTGGCCGGTGGAGACGATTTCAGAATAGCTTTCGACCACTGCCTGGGTGGCGATGGTCCGACAGAGGGCCTTAAGTTCGTTTTCGGCATTCCTTTCGCAACGTCCTTTAAGTACCAGCCCGGTGTATTGATCAGTTCGTATACACCATAGCTCGATCCGGGCGTCAACATTTCCAGGAATCGGCAAGGTCAGTTGGCAGGCTTCTCGGCCGACTTCCTTGGTGGGGGACTGGGGAGAATGTGGCAGAGCGGCGGTTTCCAAAAGGTTCAGGGCCGCATTGGTGACCACACGTTCAGGGGTTTGCGGCTCGGGCAAAGGAATACGATACAGGTCGAGAAACCAGGAGGTTTTGCGTTGTCCATCCATGATTCTGACCCGGGGGATGCCCGGTTCGGTTTCCTTGAGATAAATGGCCCGGGCGGGGATAGGGAAGTTAATCCCCGCGTTTAGCATGGCCGTGTCAGGCCCGTCGGCGATTTCCACATCAGTAATTTGCAGGTGGGCGCTGATTTGGGCGACCAGGCGAAGGTCCGCCTGGATGGATGGATTTTGGGAAAACATCAGCAAGCCGAAAGTTTGTCCGCCGGGCGCCATGGCCGCCCGGCCGATAATATGTCGAAGTATTTGCTGGCGAGTCGCGGGAACGACCGTTTTGAGAAGGCCTATCTGGGTGATACCGGGTAGGGGCCCAATGCTTTCGCTGGTCGGTTCTGTAAATTCAATCTGTCCTCGAAGGTCGAGGGCCTTGATCCACTGAACGATACTCCCGGGCAAATGGCTGGAGGGCAGGCCAACGTTACTGGGCCGGCCCCGGAACAGAATGATGGTACGACCGCCGGATCGGTTTGACCCGGTCGGTTCAGTAAATACGGCTACGGCTCCCTTGGGCAGTGGCTTGTTATCGGGATTTTCCGTCCATCCCACCGGTACCCGGGCCTTGATCCGGGCATCGTGATAAACGACTTCCTCAGCCAGTTCGATGGCATGAGTGCTCTTTTTATAACCAATGAGGGCGTAGGCCATTAAGACCGTCAGCAGGAGCAGAATGGCGGTGGCCGCCAGGGCCCAGTGAGGCCGACCGGGGCGCTGTGTCGAGTTAAGCTGGTACATCCGAGGCATATTAGCGCGGGTAGGGGGCTAATGCAAACAGTTACAGGATAGTAAAACTAATGAATTCGATGGCATGTCGGGGTATTGACGCGCTATGCCTCATGTCGTACATTTGATGGGCCTCTCGATCCGGCGTTCCGTAATTACTTGGTGCGGCTGGATTAAAGGGTTGTGTCGGGTTTCTGTTATAGAGGCTCGGCGAAAGTCGGAGGGGGGAGTATAATATAAGTTGCCCGGTCGTCGCTTAAGTATTGGCCGAGGCGGTTGGTCATGGAGGTTTCGCGTGCAGTTAAATATGACGGGGCGCCATATCGATATCTCGGATGCGATGCGGGATTATTCACAGGGGAAAGTGGACAAACTTGCCCGTTATTACGATCGGATCACCTCTGTTGACGTTATTTGCGAGCAGGAAGCCAGCCGTTACCGAGTGGAAATGGTGGTACGGGCGGATCATAAACATACTTTTGTGGCCCATGTGGACGCCTCTGAGTTTTATGAGGCGGTTGATTTGTTAGTGGATAAGATGGGCCGACAACTGACTGACCATAAGGACAAAGTGCGAAATCGTAAGCATTCCAAGACCGGCCTGCGAATGCCGGAAGCCGAGTAAGATTTTGGGATGTCGCGCGAGCCGCGTATCCGGAAGGTATTCGAAGATGAAGTTATCCGATTTTTTTGTGATGGAGGCGGCGATCCCTGAGTTGAAATCCACCGATCGCAATGGCGTAATCCGCGAGTTGGTGGAATCGCTAACTGCCGCGATGGATTTGGACGATTCGGGGGCCTCGATCGGTAAGGCTGTGATTCAACGGGAGAATCAGGGCAGTACGGGTTTCGGGAAAGGGGTGGCTGTTCCGCACGTTAAGCACCCCTCGGTCAAGAAGATCTGTGCGACCATCGGCCGGTCCAGTACCGGGGTGGATTTTGCGGCCTTGGATCGGGCGCCGGTGTATATTGTGGTACTGCTGTTGAGTCCGCCTGATAATCCCGACCAGCATTTGGCCTCGATGGAGAACATCTTCCGGCATTTGCAACGGGACAATTTTCGGCGTTTTCTCCGTCAGGCCTCCACCAAGGAGGAGATAGCCGAGTTGATCGCCGAAGCGGACGAGTTGCCTAATGGCGGTTGAGAGTTCCCTTCGCAATGCGGGCATGCCATCCGCGAGTTTACGGCACTCCGGGCTCCGGGGAACAGGCTTCCGGGTTGAAGAGGGTGTACACCTCGTCCATGGGTAGAGATGGAACGCTCAACTGGATGCGTGCCGTCCTTCGGCACGCAGTCCGGCTAAGGGTGTTTTGAGTCCGCAAATCGTGAGGCCCGGCGGGAAGACGGTTATGGAGCGATTCGAGAACACACTGGCTGATGCAGCGCGGTCCGTAAAGGTGGCGAACCCCCAAGGATTACACGCCCGTCCGGTGATGCGTTTTGTCGATCTGGCTAATCAATATCAATCGCGGGTGGCGGTGAAAAAGGGGAATTTTGTCGTCGACGGTAAGAATCCGATGGAAATGATGCTGCTGGAGGCAACCCAGGGAACCTGTCTGGAGTTGATGGCCGCAGGGACTGACGCGACCCAGGCGATAGACGCCTTGGCGCAACTGGTGGAAAATGGCTTTGGCGAGGCGTAGGTTTAGTCGGCTGGTACGGCGAGTGGGCCGGTACAAGTCTTGGAGGATGCCCGCAAGAAGTAGTCAGCCATGGAGATAAAAAAAGGAATTAACGTATCTCCCGGGGTGGTGATCGCCCCCGCGGTTGTACTGGACGCTCAGGAATACCGCATCCCCCGCCGGAAAATTGATGCGCACGAAGTCGAGGGGGAGCTGGACTGGCTTCGGAAAGGCTTTGAGGCCTCCCTGGCTGAGATCAATCTGCTTCGCGAGGCAATGTCCCGACAGCTTGGCGAGGATATCGCCTCTATCTTCGATTTTCATCACGGGGTTTTGAGCCAAGAGCGCATTCGCGATCAAATCTCCGACCATATCCGCAAAAACAAGTATTCCGCCGCCTATGCCGCCCGTGAGGATTTACGTGATTACCAGCGTCGTTTTCTGAACATGGAAGACGTTGTATTGCGTGAGCGGGTCCGGGATGTGCGCGACATCGAGCGGCGGTTGTTGCGGAACCTCTGCGGCCACGTAGCCGAAGACCTGACCCACCTGAACCATCCGGCGATTCTCATTGCCCACGATCTGACTCCCTCGCAAAGCGCAAACCTGGCCCAGACCAAGGTGGTCGGCGTAGCCATGGACGTCGGCGGTCTGACCTCGCACACGGCGATCGTGGTCCGGTCCATGGGGATTCCTGCGGTGATGGGCCTGAAGGACGTTTCTACCCAGGTATCGCACGGGGACACGGTGATTCTTGACGGCGTCAAGGGCCTGGTGGTTATTCGTCCTGACGAGGAGATGCTGACCGAGTATCGTCTGGAGGAAGAGCGCATCCAGGCCATGGTTTCCGACCTGAGCGGGTTGCGTGACAAGCCGGCGGTTACCGAGGACGGCACGCGAGTCACACTGTTTAGCAATATCGAGTTTCCCTACGAGTCGAGGATGGTTCTGGAGAAGGGCGCAGGGGGAATCGGGCTCTATCGTACGGAGTTTTTGTATCTCCGCAGTGAGACGGAGCCTACCGAGCAGGAACATTACGAGGCATATTCCGAGGTAGTACAGGCCATGGGGTCTCGCCCGGTAATCATCCGGACGCTCGACTTGGGGGCCGATAAGTATACGCAGTCGCAGGCCATGGAGCCGGAGCGGAATCCGTTTCTCGGTCTTCGTTCCATCCGCTATTGCCTGCAGAACCTGGAGCCCTTCAAGGTCCAGTTACGGGCCATTTTACGGGCTTCGATCGAGGGGGACGTGCGTATCATGTTCCCGCTTATTTCGGGTTTGATGGAGCTGCGCCAGGCCAAGATGACCTTGGGCGATGCGATGGAAGACCTGGAGGAACTGGGTATTCCGTTCAATCGAGACATCCCGGTTGGGATCATGGTGGAAACACCGGCCGCCGGGATCCAGATTCGCGAGTTGAACCGAGAAGTGGACTTTATCAGTATTGGTACCAACGATCTGATACAGTATACGTTGGCGGTCGACCGGGGTAACGAGCGGGTGGCCTCGTTGTATACCGGTTCACATCCGGCGGTATTGCGGACGTTGCGGGACATTGTCCGGGCGGCCATTCGGGACAAGGTGGATTGCAGTTTGTGCGGCGAGATGGCCGGCGAGCCGATGTATACGTTGTTTCTGTTGGGGATAGGTCTGCGTCATTTTTCGATGGCCGCGGGGGACATCCCGGAGATTAAGAATATCATCCGCTCCACCACGATCGGCCACGCTCAGAAAATCGCACGGCGAGTATTGACGTTTGATACCGCCCGTCAAGTAAGTAATTTTTTGAGAGATGAAACGCGCAAACTGGTTCCAGAGGCTTTGTGATAGATATCGGCCGCGTCTGGAATAGAAGACAAATATGTTCAAAGGTCGCCGAGCATGGCGGCTGGAAGATAATCGGAGCCGATCCGTGCGTTGCGGATGGGCATGAGCAAGTAATAGTAACTAGTTATTGGAGTAAAGGATTTCGGACGACTTACGGAACAAGGTGGCCGTTCGCTTTTCGATTGACAGTGACCTGCGTTTTCTTTCGCATCATGACATGATGCGTCTGTTCGAGCGGGCGCTGTCCAGGGCTCAACTGCCGGTGAAGTTTTCTGAAGGTTTCAATCCACGGCCGCGACTGTCTCTACCCTTGCCTAGGCCGGTTGGAATTGCCAGCGTGGCGGAGTTGCTCCTGTTGGAGCTGTCCGAACCTTTGGATTCGGAGACGGTATTGAGGCGGTTGGGGGCCCAGTTGCCGGATGGCGTTTGCTTGACGACGTGCTGCGTTTTCACGGGGAAACGCCCCCCTCAGCCGATCACGGCGGTATATACGGTCGATCTGCCCCCAGAGCATTATTCTGTCGTGGGTGATCGTCTGGAACGGTTGATGAGATCTCCGGTTTTCCATGTCGAACGAGTGGATCACCGGACCAAAGCTCTCAAAACCGTTGATATACGAGCTTATTTGGTGACGGCGGAAATGGACGGGGGCGTTGTAACTTGGACGGCGCGCATCACCGGAGCCGGAACCGCTCGCCCGCAGGAATTTCTTTCCGCGTTGGGGCTTGATCCGGTAGTCTGGTTGCATCATGTTCGCCGGCAGGCCGTGACCTGGCAGGATGAAAGCCTTTTTGCCGCTCCGGAGGCGTGACCTTCGAACGTACCGCCGAAATTAACCGCAATCCGAAACCAGTCCGAATATCTCCTTAAAGTCTCTGACATGGAAGTCGAAAGTGCAGGAAATCATGACCGAAGCCAGTAATGAACCCATCAGAAAAAAAAGAAGTAGACGACGACGCAGAAGCAATAAGCCCGCGAGTCCTGTCCAGGAACCGCTGAATCAACTCCCGCAGACTGACTCGCCGGTGGTTTCGGATTCCGGCGAGGAAACGGACGGATCCCCAGGACTAAGTCCTGTTTTGGAAATTTCACCACCATCTGCGGAATCCACAGGGGCAGACGCTCCGGCGGAGGGCTCGGCGACGGCCCAACCCGCGGAAAAACCCCTTTCGCGATCCTCGCGACGAAGACGGCGCCGACGTTCGCAGAAAACTGGCGTCGCGGTCTCAGGCGACGCGGCCGATTCTCCAGTGCAACCCGCGTCGGTAGCGGAACCAGCCCATAGTGCGGTTCCAGTATCTGTTGCCCGACCTGTGCAGCGCGGGCGAGGTCGGTCTATCCGCAAAGCCGATGTTACCAAGGTGGAGGCGGCCGCGGCCAGCGGGCGGGTCATGTTGGTCAACGTGGCCGAGGGCGAGGAATGCCGAATCGCGATTTTGCATCGCAATCGGCTGGAGGAGCTTTTCATCGAACGAGCCAGCAACGGCTCCCATGTCGGAAATATCTACAAAGGGCGGATTACCAACGTAGAGCCGAGCATCCAGGCGGCTTTCATTGATTTCGGGCTGCCCAAGAACGGTTTTCTGCATATTTCGGATCTGCAGCCCCAGTATTTTCCCGATCATCACGGACGTGGCGAGGATGTCGGCCGTAAAACACCGAGACGCGAGCGTCCTCCGATTCAAAAGTGCCTGCGTCGCGGCCAGGAAGTACTCGTGCAGGTTATCAAGGAAGGCATCGGCACGAAAGGTCCGACCCTGACGACCTATATTTCGATACCCGGCCGCTACCTGGTGATGATGCCGGGCATGAATCGGTTGGGGGTGTCCCGCAAAATAGAGGACGAGGAAGCTCGTCGCAAAATGCGTCAAATCCTTGAGGAAATGGAGTTTCAGCCAGGGATGGGCATAATCCTGCGTACGGCCGGCATGGATCAGACGAAGCGTGAGTTACAGAAGGATTATTTGTATTTACAACGGCTGTGGAAAGTCGTGGCCGACAAGATCAAGCATGAGGCCGCGCCTTGCGAGCTCTACCGGGAATCAGACCTGGTGATCCGGACCATCCGTGACGTATACTCCACGGATTTCAGCAAGATCGTGGTCGACGATCCGGCTACAGGTGCTAAGGTGGCGGATTTTCTGTCCATTGCCATGCCTCGCACCAGCGTGGATATCGAGGTGTATACGGAGAGCAAGCCTTTGTTTCATAAATTCGGGATAGAGGCCGAAATCGAGCGGCTGTATTCCCGGCAGGTACCCCTGCGTTCCGGCGGCTCGCTAGTGATCGATTCCACCGAAGCGATGGTTACCATAGATGTCAACAGCGGTCGTTTTCGGGATTACGATGACGCGGAGGAGACCGCCTATCGCATCAATCTTGAGGCGGCCGAGGAGATTGCCCGGCAGTTGCGTCTGCGTGATTTGGGGGGCTTGATCCTCTGCGATTTCGTGGACATGCATGCAGAAAAACACCGCCGGGAAGTCGAACGAGCTCTGCGCGAAGCCCTGAAAAAGCACAAGGAACGGGCCAAATGCCTGCGGATGAGCCAGTTCGGAATACTCGAGATGACCCGGCAGCGGATGCGTCCCTCGATCAAGCACAGCATTTATCGGAATTGTCCGCACTGCAAGGGAGCGGGTCTGATCAAAAATACCGAATCCATGACCTTGGACGTGATGCGCCTGCTGCGGCTGGCCTTGCATCGTGAGCAGGTGGCCGTGGTGGAAATACGCATTGCTCCTGATGTTGCCTTCCAGTTACAGAATAGGAAGCGGGCGGCCTTGGCCGCCTTGGAGCAACAGACCGGGCGAAGAATCATCATTCGCCCAGAGAACAATTTGGGGCCGGACCAGTTTGAGTTCAAGTGTTTCGACCAGCGAGGAGGGACGGTGCAGGTCGCCGAGATTCCGGAGGAGAGGGAACACGCATCTGATCGCCACGGCTCCCGTTCGGCTCCGCCCGTATCAGAAGGGCGTTTCGATGATGTGGGATTGGTAGATACGGTTTTCGATTGAGCGTCAACCGTCCCGAGCCAGAGCCGTATACGGCTTAGCGCTTAGCCGGCGCACGGGGCCGACGCGCCGTGTTTGGGTAGTGGGCAGGTTATGCTTATGGATTAACGGTCGAAGAGGGAATTATTGTTGTCAAACAGGTTTCCTAGCAGAGAATTGACAACATAGTCGCCAAAGGCGGCGGAGATATAGGAACTACCAATACTACCGCTGGCGTAAGAGTACAGGCCGTCGCGAATCGAGGGCCAGACGAGTTCCTGGTAGGGTTTGCATCCGTTGCTCAGCAGGGTGCCGCCAGCCAATAGCGCCGCGAGGAACGCAGTCAATCGGTTACAGCGTTTCATGGCCATGCACTCCCAGAAGAGTCGGTCATTCGGGCTATTGCCCTCTCGTGTCAGATATCAATACCCACGCCAAGCCATCTTGCATTATACAAATGATCAGCGGAGAGGCCAACCCCTGATCGATCAAAAACGGTGCGTGATCGCGCGGTTCTTGTTACTTTTTCGGCCTTCGGATAGGGTAATCCCTACGGCGGTTCTGGAGCCGGGCCGGGGTGGTGTTTTAAGTGATTGGCTGCCGAGGGGACGAGCACATCGGGATCTGGCACGAAGAGAATGGTCGGGATCTTGCGCACGGGGTCGGAACCCGAGCGATGGGCAACGTCTCTCGTGACATGCCCATTGCCGCCGGCAAGTAGTTCGGATCGTTCGAGAAAGCGTTTTAATATGTATTGTGGCTGGTCCAGAAAGGAGCAACCTTGAACCTGAAGGATGAGCGATACGCCAGGTTCGCCCTGGTTCGGGAGATGATGGAGGCCGTGGATGTAGTCGCGCGTTTCGATTCCGGCCGGATGGCTCAGGTTGCCCATCAGATCAAGGGTGTCGGACGGTTGTTACTCACGGGCGAGGGTTCCAGTCGGATCTTTCCGGCCAAGAATGCCATCCGCAAGGCTTTAACCTGGGGGCTCGACCTCCAGGTCGTTACCGAGGGGTCACGGCAGGCCGCTCAATATGATCTGGCGAAATTCGCGGTTTTTTGTGCATCCAATTCCGGTCGCACCAAAGAGGTGGTGCTGCTGGCCAAGAAGCTGTACGCATCGGGTAATCCGCATTGTTATGGCCTATGCGCTAACCAGGGTACGCTACTTGAGGAAGCCACGGCACAGGCATTCGTACTAACCTGTGGTTGGGAGCAGGCCGTCGCCGCCACCAAGAGTGTCATCGAGCAGGCCCTGTTCTATTATTCACTCCTGGCGCACCTTGCCGGTCGGGATCCCGCGGCGGATATCAACGATCTGGCGGACAAGATTCGCGCAACCCTGACCCAGTCGATAGATCCAGAATTGATTCAGAAAGCGGTTCGGGCACGGACCATTTACTTCGCCGGTTACAACGACGGCGTGGCCGAGGAGTTGACCCTGAAGGCCAACGAGATTACCCGATGTAAATCGGATTATCTTGAGGGGACATACGCCGTACATGGGATCGAGGAGATAATGGATCCGCATGATATTGTTCTGGTGGTTGATCCTATCGAGGAAGAGCAGCAGAAATTCCAGGACGTGTTGGTTAAGGGGGTGGGGTTGACCGTAGCGGCCATCGCGGACCATCCCACGCCATTTTCGACCATTCGCGTACCCGCCGCCGGCGAGCTTACCCCGATCCTCTATCTTTGTGCCGGTTGGAATCTGCTGGTGGATATCGGCCTGGCCTTAGGCAATGATCTGGACAAGCCGCAACGGGCCCGCAAGGTAGGAAACGAATTGATTATATAAACACAAAGCCGAAGAGGATTCAGGCATGTCCGAGATGAACCTTATTCCTTTAGAGCGATTTGGTCGCGAGTTTATCCCCGCGCAGTACCTGCCAGCAGGGTGCGATGAGTATTACCTGCGCAACCAGCAGGTGGGTAAGCCGTCGGACTATTGGCGCAGCTTGCGGGCCGATGAAATCGAGACCCTGGTGAAGAACAATAACACCTGTGACTGCTGGGATGACCTGCTGGTGGCCGATCCGTTCAATCCCCGGCTGGTTAAGAACAGCGAGTTCTACGGTCTGGTCCGGATCGGTCGGCTGGAGCGTATTGTCCTGGAATACCATGATTTTCAGATGCCGGTGGGTATCTCGGACAGCGTGATTATCGCTTGTGACATCGGCGACAATTGCGTACTCAATAACGTGCGTTATCTGGCCCACTACATACTGGGCGATAACGTCATGTTACTCAACGTTGAGGAGATGCATACGACCGATCATGCCAAGTTCGGTAACGGTATTGTCAAGGACGGCGAGGAAGAGCCGGTCCGCGTATGGCTCGATTTGGTCAACGAGATGTCCGGGCGAGCGGTGATGCCTTTCGACGGCATGACCAGCGCCGATGCCTATCTGTGGTCCAAGTATCGGCAGGACGCCGAACTCCAAGCCCGTTTTCGTCAGATCACCCAGGACCAGTTTGACTCGCGTCGCGGCTTCTATGGCACGGTCGGCGATGCGTGTGTGATAAAAAACTGCGGCATCATCAAGGACGTAAAGATAGGGGCCTGCAGCTATATCAAGGGGGCCAACAAGCTTAAGAACCTGACGATTAACTCCAGTGCCGAGGAGGCGACTCAGATAGGTGAAGGGGTGGAGCTGGTCAACGGTATTATTGGTTTGGGTTGTCATATATTCTACGGTTGTAAGGCGGTCCGGTTTGTACTCTGTGACAACTCGCATCTCAAGTACGGGGCTCGGCTGATCCACTCCGTACTGGGTAGTAACTCGACCGTATCCTGCTGCGAGATCTTGTACAATTTGGTGTTTCCAGCTCACGAGCAGCATCACAATAATTCTTTCCTTTGTGCCGCGCTGGTCAAGGGCCAGAGTAACATCGCCGCCGGCGCGACAATCGGGTCCAATCATAACAGCCGGGCTAACGACGGGGAGATCGAGGCCGGCCGGGGTTTCTGGCCGGGCCTGTGCGTAACCCTCAAGCATTCTTCCCGGTTTGCCAGTTTTGCTCTCGTCAGCAAGGGCGATTATCCAGCGGAATTGAATATCCCCTTGCCCTTCTCGCTGGTGAGCAACGATCAGACCCATGATCGGCTCGAGGTCATGCCCGCCTTCTGGTGGCTGTTCAATATGTATGCCCTGGTCCGTAATAGTTGGAAACTTCAGGAACGCGACATACGTATAACCAAGGCCCAGCATGTTGAGTTCGATTTCCTCGCCCCCGATACCGCCGAGGAGATGTTCACGGCCATGCGCTTACTCGAGATATGGACAGCCAAGGCTCGTCTACATGCCGACCAGCATGATTCCGGCGAGCGCTCCGACGATGACCTAGCCAGATTTGGCCGCGAGTTGCTGTCGGGCGAGCCGGGGCAGACCGCGACCATCGAGGTGTTGGGGGACGGTCTGGAGAAGGGCCGTCGTAAAGTATTTATCATCAAGCCGCGCGCGGGATACCAGGCCTACCGGGAAATGCTCCTCTATTATGCCGTAAAGAACCTATTGGCCTATTTGGTTGATCATCCCCAGGCTACGTTGCGATCGATGATGGAGGATCTGGCCGGGTCACGGCATCGCGAGTGGGTCAACCTTGGGGGACAATTGGTGACTTCCACCGAGCTGGACCAGCTTATGAACGAAATCAAGGGGGGGCGTTACCGAACCTGGGCGGATATTCACGAGGCGTATGACAGATTATGGGCTGGTTACTCTCGGCGGAAGCAGGCTCATGCCATGGCTACATTGTTAACCTTGCTGGACGTAGACGATATTAAGCCGGAGATCTGGACCCATCTGTTGGATGATGCCGTGCGCATTCAGGAGTATATCCGCGACCAGGTATATGTCAGCCGCAAGAAGGACTATGACAATCCCTTCCGTCAAGCCACCTTTGCGAACGCCGAAGAGATGAAGGCGGTCATCGGTACGCCTGAAGACAATAGTTTCGTGAAGCAGACCAACAAGGATACCGAGGATTTTAAGGAACTCGTGCGGAATATCCGTGGGCGGGTATGAGTATACTGGCCGGCAATGCTGGTCGTGTAATGGAACCATGGCACGACTAAAGCCAATGCTTATCCACCGCCCTACATGCGGGAGTAAGGCCGTGCGATGCAGGGGCATGGATGTAGGATTGGGATTGCGCCATACATCGAGATTGACGTTTACGGGCATTGCGTGGACCACCTGCATGCTCCCATCGCAATGCAGGTGAAAAACGAATCTGGGATAAACGCGGACCAGTGGCATCAGTCGCCTGTGCCAAGAAGAAATGGATATCCGCGAAGACCGGTCACGAATGACTCAAAACAATTGATCCCCCTTCTGTGTATGTTCAGGACGGTTTGTAAACAGGCGACGGCCGATTCCTCAATCGGCCGGGACGTAGCGGTTTTGGGCCCAGGCGCGGAGGGCGGCGACGGATTCGGCCATGGTGACCGACAGCGGCGGCGAGTTTTGCAGGGCCTGAAGGATGCGCGGGGTGTCCAGTTCGGCCTTTTCGGCGTAGGCGTCGTGCAGGGCGGAGATGACGACCTGCTCGATCTCGGCGCCGCTGTAACCGTCGGCGGCGTCGGCGAGGGCCCCGAGGTCGAAGCCGCGGGGATCGCGTTTTCGTTTTTTCAGGTGGATGGCGAAGATCTGCTTTCGGGTGGATTTACCGGGCAGATCGACGAAAAAAATTTCGTCGAACCGGCCCTTGCGGAGCAGTTCGGGGGGGAGGGCCTCGATATCGTTGGCCGTGGCGACCAGGAAAACGGGGGCGGTGTGTTCCTGCATCCAGGTGAGCAGGGAGCCGAACATGCGTTGCGAGAGCCCGCCGTCGGTGCTGCGGCTGGCGGCCGAGGCGAAGGCTTTTTCAATTTCGTCTATCCAGAGGATAATCGGGGCCATGGTCTCGGCCTGGGCGAGGGCGTCGCGGAGACGACGTTCGGATTCGCCGACGTAACGGTCATAGAGGCCCCCGACATCCATGCGCAGGAGCGGCTGTTGCCAGGCGGTGGCGATGGCCTTGGCGCAGAGGCTCTTGCCCGCGCCTTGTACGCCGAGCAGCAGCACTCCGCGAGGGCTGGTAAGGCCGAACTGCCCGGCCTCGTCGCCCAGAGCGTTCTGGCGGAGCGAAAGCCATTTCTTCAGCCGGGCCAGTCCGCCGATCTCGGAAAGATCGACGGGGGCTTCGACGTATTCGAGCAGGCCGTCGCGATGCAGAACCTGCCGCTTGTTGGCCAGGATGGTGTTGATATCGTCGGCGTCGAAACGGCGGTCATCGACCACGGCATCGATGATGATCTGTTCGGCCTGGCGGCGATTGAGGCCGCGAAGGTTGCGGATGATGGTTTGCAGCCCCTTGCGAGTGATGTCGATGTCGATGCGTTGCTCTTGGTGGAGACGGCGCAGGGTGTTCCGGATGATGAGGTCGAGTTCGGCTTCGTCGGGGAGGGAGAGATCGAAGCGGATGCCCTCGGCGGCGATGACGGAAGGGATTTCCGCGCGGTGGTCGATGAGAATGAGCCGGCCGTCGGCCTGGCGATAGCGTTGGATCAGATCGCGGAGAAGGCGGAGGGTTTTTTCATCCTTCAGGTGGCCGGCGAGGTCGAGCATGACCGCGATGCCGGGTTCGGCCTGGCAGAGGAGGAAATACAGAGCGGCGGCGGGGTGCTCGGTGGCCGGGGCGGGTTCACCGTCGGCGATGAGGCCGTCACGGATGCCGCCGACCACGGACCAGATTTGCAGGTTTTTGCGTAAGGCCAGAGCGGTATCCCTGACCAGGGACAGGGCGTCGTTTTCCTCGCTGGTCACGATGGTAATCAGCGGGTGTCGGGCGCGGATCAGATGCTCAAAACGTTGGCGGTCATTCATCACAATCCCCGAGTATCACTGCTTATGGTTCCTTTGCCGGGTTATGGCCGTAGTTCAGAATATGAGAAAGGAAAGGAGCTGGCAACAGATTCGCGAGTGGCATATCATGGGAAGGGTACGCTTTCAATCGAAGCGGGCGATGACGGATTTGGCGTAGTCGGGATCTCCGGCAAAGTCGAGGGGCAGGACGGGGCGTTCGAGGATAGAGCAGGGGCGGCCGGTGGCGGCCAGGGCTTCCTCGAGTCGGGTCCGGCTGATCTGGCGATGGTTGACGGCCAGGAGGACGATGCCGCCGGGATCAAGCCGTTCGACCGCTTGGCGGACAAGGTCATCAAGTTGCTCGGCGAGGACGAAGACGCGGGCCGGGCGGCGCAAACGACCGAAACTCGGCGGGTCCAGGATAATCAGATCATAGCGACGATTCTGCCGTCGGGCCCGCTGGAAAAACTCCAAGACATCGGAACAGAAGAACCAGTGCCCCTCGGTTTCGAGATGGTTGGTGGTGAAGTTCTGTCGGCACCAGGCGAGGTACGTCTTGGAGAGATCGACGCTGGTGACGGACGCGGCCCCGCCGGCAACGGCGGCGACGGAGAACGAGCCGGTATAGCAGAAGGTATTGAGTACCCACCGGTTGGGGGAAAGCTCCCGGATGCGTCGGCGGTTTTCGCGGTGCTCGAGAAACAGGCCCACGGAGAAACCGTGGTAGGGACTGATGATAAACCGCAATCCGTTTTCCAAAATGCTGATTTCCGGCGAGACCGGCTGACCTATCCATGGTGCCGGGGCATGGTGCAGGGCAGCGATTTCTGGGGGTACGTCGCCCCGATCGCGCAGGAAGAATTTTTTATAGACTGCCCGCGTGCCCAGCCTCTGGTGCAACGATTCAATAGCGGCCCGCAGATCCTCGTCGGAATAGTTTAGGCGCTGTTCATGAAGCTGGACGATCATCACCTCGTCGAAACGTTCAATAATCAACCCGTCCAGGCCGTCACCAGCCCCATTGAAAAGACGATACGCGTTCGTGGAGGCGTCTTTCAACAATGGTTGGCGACGTAGTAAGGCAGCGTCAATTAGAGCCTTCAATGTAGACATGCGTTACCTGTATCCCGTCTTGCTCCCGTTTATGCTGGCCGGGGCCGGATGCTTCCCATGGTTACCAAGTCATGGTATCGGATCCGGCGGACGACTACCGGAACCGTGAATTAAGGTTACCCGAGCCGGCTCGACAGTCGGCGCAGGGGACGGACGCACTTTTCTGCTGGTGCGGCCATCTGGATCGCCCAAGTATGATTGTAACAGATTCAGGGTATTCTCGGGATGCCAGGGACGGGGGTGCAGGGTGTCATAATGCCATCTGTTAAATTTCATCAGTCAGTGTATCATATCCTGTATCCAGTGCCGTGGTACGGCGATATATGCACGACCGTATCAGCACAATCTGTATGTCTGTCCGTGTGATAAATCAACGATCTTGTATACCGAATTGACCGGTTTGACAATGTAGCTATGCGATTTCCGCGAAACATCTTGTCGCTTGGTGTAGATTTGGTATTCCCACGGGATTGTCCTGGTTGTGGCCGGTTGATAGATGCGGAAGGCGGCCCTTGGTGCGATTCCTGTGCCCGGGATTTACTTATGCGGATTACTCCAGGTTATTGTCCGCGATGCGGTACCTATGTAGGCCCCTATATGGCCGATGCGGCCGATTGTCCACGTTGTGTCAATCAAGCCTTGCCGCTGGATGGGGCGGTCTGCGTAGGTGAGTATTCAGGAGTGCTGGCTGACGTTATCTGCAAATACAAATACGGCCGTCAACAGCGAATGGACGGGATTCTGGGCGCTATGTTGTCGGATGCGATTCGCGGTAGACCTTGGGGCGGGCGGGTTGATGGTCTGGTCCCGGTGCCGGCAAGCTGGCTAGAGAGATGGGGATATGGGTTTTACCCGGTGGCTCTATTAGCGAACGTGGTGGGAGGGGAGCTTGGTTTGCCGGTGTTGTCGGTGGTCGGTATTCGTGGCAAGCGTCGTCGCCAGGTGGAATTGCCTGAATCCGAGCGGTCAAGGAATGTACGTGGAGTATTCTATCTGGGGGTGAGAGCTTGTGTGGCCGGGCGGCGGTTGTGTATACTTGACGATGTGCATACCAGCGGTGCAACGCTGCGGGAAGTTGCCCGTGTACTGAAGCAGGCCGGGGCGGCCGAGGTATATGCGGCTACGGTTGGGAAGACCCATCCTGGGTGTAGCGATGGGCGGCGGTTCGCGTAGCGCATTTCGCCGGCCAACATGTCGGGAGGCGGGGAAGCTGTTGATGGAGATGCGAACCTTTTGGGACTGCGGTCGTAATAGTGACTGCTATGTTGCCAAGCCCATCCAATCAGGCGGACAGGGAAAACGGGGTAAATCCGGCGGATTGTTGGTATGTTCCCGATCGGCGAATCCGCACGGCGTGTGCCGCTCGAAAAGCAAGATATCTCGCGGACCAACTGATCTGTGAGGAATGGCCGCAAGCGGCTCCGGATGAAGGGGCTCTAGTTATGGCCATGCATACCTGCGCTTATCAAGCACTGCGGAATAGAGGCGGTACTGGTCGTAAAAACGCCGGCGCTCGAAAATGGGCGCGGCGTTGGCGGGTGATCCGCGATTATCTGGTGGACCAGAACATTGGGCTGGTCTTTGCCATGCAACAACGCTATGCGGTCGGGCCGGCCTATTTCGACCGGGACGATCTGCTTAGCGAGGGGATGTTTGGCCTGCTCCGAGCGGTTGAACGATTTAATCCGTGGCGCGGGTTCAAATTCAGTACATACGCCTGTCATGCCATCGGTCGGGCCATGATTCGGCAACGGCAATACGAGAGTCGTTATCATGAACGTTTTACCGTTCAGCATGATGTGGCCTTGGATCAGGCGGCTGAAGGGGGCGATTTCGCTACGGAATTGTATCTAGAACGATTAAAGCGTGCTCTACGCGAAAACACTTCGGACTTAAGCGCGTGGGAATCGGCAATCCTGGCCCAGCGTTTTCCGCCCAGTACCTGCCAGCGGCGCACTCTAAAGGAAATCGGTCGAAGTTACGGGGTAAGCAAGGAGCGTGTTCGCCAGCTTGAGCAGCAGGCCCTAAGCAAAATCCGGACCGCGCTCTTTGATGATGTAATGTTGCAATAGCGATCGTTCAACAACCGGCTCCTGTCCGGAGCCAGTAGAGTTGCCCAGCTTATAGTAACCAAACAGCGAAAGAGTAAATTTGTAGTACAAGCATATCACATCCGTCGGCCTCTGGCATACGATGAAGTATTTACCTTTTTAACGAGTTCTCTTTTTCACATACATGCTTTTCGTGTATGCTAGCCAAACGCCGTCGACGCCCTGGTGTTCCCGAGTCCAAGAGTTTGGCGGAAGCGCACCGGAGTGAGTTTAGGTAGGAACGAAGACAAGCGTATTAGTTTACTTTATCTTGTTGGGTGCGTAGCTAAGATAGTTATTAGAAAGGTATAAACAAGGCATGATTTCACGGGAGCGGGTCTTAACAAGCTTAGCCCATCATGAGCCGGATCGGGTACCCTTGGATTTTGGTTCTACGTCAGTCAGCGGTATACATGTGACCTGCGTTGCGGCCCTGCGCGATTATTTCGGTCTGGAAAAGCGGCCGATCAAGGCTTACGAGTTGGGCCCGATGCTTGGTTGGCTGGACGACGATCTGCTTGAGGCTCTGGGGGCCGACACTTGTGGCTTGATACCCCCCTTGACGACCTTCGGACAGGAAAACGCCAACTGTAAAACCTGGCGGGCTCCTTTTGGCCTGGAAGTTCTGGTCAGCGGCGGGTTCCAGTGTACCCTAGATACGAACGGTGACGTACTGGTCTATCCTCAGGGTGATACTGACGCGCCGCCCAGCGCGATAATGCCCCATGACGGTTATTTCTTCGACAGTATTGTCCGACAGCCGCCGATCGACGATGAGAAACTCGACCCAGTCGACAACCTTGAGGAATACGGTCCGATTGCCGACCGGGTTATCGAGCATTACAAGAACGAGATACAGCGGGCATGCGGTACGGGCCGGGCAGTGGTGGCTGGTTTCGGCGGTACCAGTTTCGGCGATATTGCCCGTGTCCCCGCGCCAAGTCTCAAGCATCCCAAGGGGATCCGCGACGTGGCCGAGTGGTACGTCTCCCTGGTCACCCGGCGGGATTATGTGCATCAGGTGTTCGCCGGCCAGCGGGATATCGCTCTGGCCAACCTTCAGCGCATCCATGCCGCGATCGGTGATAGTGTTGACGTGACCTATCTCTGCGGCACGGATTTCGGGACGCAAACTTCTTCGTTTTGTTCGGTGGATACGTATCGCGAGCTGTTCATGCCGTACTATAAGTCGGTTAACGATTGGATTCACCGGAATACCAAGTGGAAGACGTTCAAGCATTCCTGCGGCGCGGTCGAGAAATTCATGGACGTATTTATCGAATCCGGGTTTGATATCATCAACCCCGTGCAGTGTTCGGCGGCCGGCATGGATCCTGAGCACCTCAAGCGTACCTACGGAGATCGATTGGTCTTCTGGGGCGGGGGGGTTGATACGCAGAAGGTGCTGCCCTTCGGCACCCCGGCCGATGTACGACGCCAGGTTCTCGAACGCTGCGAAATCTTTTCCCGCGGCGGCGGGTTCGTCTTCAACGCGATACACAACGTCCAGGCCCGCACCCCGGTCGAAAACATCGTGGCCATGATCGAGGCCGTCCACGAGTTCAACGGCACCCGGCGGTGATGTGGTGATTCACCACGGAGAATACGATAGTCCAGAATCCTGATCGCGAACCAGTGGCATGAATGCAAAGATGATCCACTCGCTTCCGGCCCGTCGCTCGCGCTCCGGGTTCTGATTGCCTCATTGTCGCTTTCGGTAGACGGGACAAAATACCTGATGAAACATACGGGTTGACCAACTGTTGTGCGCCGGCCGGTCAGGTGATCTATAATCCCCCGGGATAATATCATGCGATGGCGTGAAAAGATCATCGACTTTTTCGGCCTGCAAAGGAATATTGTCGGCCTGCTGAGCATGGCGATACTCGTCGGCTTGGGCGAGCGGATGGCCGAACGGTTTCTGCCGGTCTATCTGATCGCGCTGGGCGGGGGGCATTTCCGTCGGCCTGCTTAACGGCCTGGACAACCTGCTGTCGGCCTTGTACGCCTTTCCCGGCGGATATCTGGCCGACCGGCTGGGAATCAAGCGGGCCCTGATTGTCTTTAACCTGATGGCCATGACCGGCTATCTGCTGGTGATTTTCATCCCGGCCTGGCCGGCGGTCATTGTCGGCTCGTTTTTCTTCCTATCCTGGACGGCCATATCGCTGCCGGCCACCATGAGTCTGGTCGCCCGCGTGCTGCCGAAGAACAAGCGGACGATGGGCGTTACCATGCATTCGCTGATCCGCCGGGTGCCGATGGCGCTGGGGCCGCTGATCGGCGGTGCGTTTATCGACCGATGGGGGGCGCAGGACGGGGTGCGGCTGGCTTTCGTGGTCGCCCTGGGTATGGCCGGCGTGGCGATGGTCTTGCAGCAGATACTCATTGCCGATGACCGGCCCGCGGAAGACGGCGCGGGGGCGCGGCTGGCTTTGCACGGGCATTTTATCAGAGAGCTTCGCGAGATGAGCCCGGCCATGCGCAATCTGCTGGTCTCGGACATTCTGATTCGTTTTTGCGAGCAGATTCCCTATGCGTTCGTGGTCATCTGGTGTCTGCAAAGCATCAGCCATCCGGTCAGCGGGTTTCAATTCGGCATCCTGACGGCGATCGAAATGACCACGGCCGTGCTCGTTTACATCCCCGTCGCCTATTTCGCCGACCGGAGCGTTAAAAAACCGTTCGTGGTGATGACCTTCGTTTTCTTCACCCTGTTCCCACTGGCCCTGCTGTTCAGCCGTTCCTTCTGGCCGCTGGCCGCGGCCTTCGTGCTTCGCGGACTGAAAGAGTTCGGCGAGCCAACCCGCAAGGCCCTGATCATGGACCTGGCCCCCGAGCAGCGCAAGGCGACAGCCTTCGGCTTGTATTATCTCATTCGCGATTCGGTGGTCTCGCTGGCCGCCTTCGGCGGGGCTTTCCTCTGGATGCTCAGCCCGGCCGTCAACCTGCTGACGGCCTTCGCTTTTGGACTACTGGGCACGGTCTGGTTCGCCCTGCGCGGAAGGGATTTGGGAATGGGCGGGGACTAATATCAAACTGCTAGAAAAACTTATCAGAACATTTGCGAGATTAAAAGAGGGGCCGTGAGACTGAAAAGTAAGCCGGCGTAACAAGCAGGAACCATAAGAAGTTAAGGCTTATAATCGGAGTATATGGAAACCCGCTTCCAGAACCGAAACGGCCGCAGATGGGGTTTCATTGGTTTGCGCGTGATCTCATGGCAATCGCGTGTACCTTGTCAGATAAATGACCGTTTCCGCTCCGAATTGCCCGCCCGGGCTGATGACGTGACGTTGGTCGAGCGCATATCGTTGATCCAACATCTCGGGTAAGTCTTCTTGCTTGCCGAACTGCCAGCACCAGACCCGGTCATGCTTTCGAAGTTGTTCGCAGCCGGTCGCCGTGAAATGGCGATCAGGTGCATTCTGGGCCTGGCAAATGTCAACCCAATTTGCGCCGGACGGTACGGGCCAGCAGCCCGGCCGGCCTTCGCGGACGATGAATAGATTCGCGAGTTGTCCTTCCGCGAAATATTCCGCGTGCATGGCCAGATGGATGCGGGGTAATACGATGGCATCATCGACGGTCACGCAGCGGCCGATACGCTCGTAGATGGCCGCCGGATCGCTTCGCCCGACGTAGACGTATTTGAACTGGTAAAGGCTGACCGCCGAAAGGGCCACGATGCCGCCCAGAAAGGCCAGACGCAGGGGACGTTGCCAGCGGGCCAACCCGGCCGCCAGGCACAGCAATATACACATATTCGCCACGAAGGTGTAACGCGTGGAGAAGCTCAGCGAGCCAATGAATAACGAGCGCGTCAGCGGCAGCAGGATGGCTACGATGAACAATAGGGCCGTCATCAGGGCAGTCCTTTGATTTGTTTTCCAAAGCGCGAAAAAACCTGACACTAACGGGGCGGCAAAGACGAGCAGGGCGAGCACTCCGCCGGCGACCAGCCAGAATATGGGTAACGCCGGTCGCAAATATGTCGTCCCCAGCGTCTGGACGACGAACAGGCCGGCCAGATGCCAGACATTCTCCGCGCTGCCGCCGAGATTCATCGGCTGGCTGACAAGCAGCGGAAGCCACAGACCACATAACGCAGCCGCAACCGCACCAGCGATACATACCCGCGCGGCTTGGCGGCGGTCATGACGTACGGTCCACAGCAGATAGAGTCCGGTCACCATCGAAACCCCGACGACGCTGTAATGCGTCAGGAAACCGGCCACCGAGGCCAGAACCCATAGCCCCAGCCAGCCGAGACGGTGGCGGCGCTGATACCCGTCCGCGCCGGCGATCACCAGCATGGCCAGCAAGGCCGCCAGGGCATAGCCGCGCACTTCCGTACCCAGATAAACCTGCCACGGATGAATCGCCGCCAGAAGGCCGGCCAGGACCGCTGTCTTGTTGTCTACCCAGCGCCGAGAGAGAGTCATTAACAGAACGATGAATCCCATGTTGCACAATACCGACCCGAGTTTCCAAACCCATACCCGCTCGCCGGCGGGAGTCATGATGCCGTGCAGGAGAGCCATGTACAGCGGTGGATTCGATGGGTCGAGGGCTTTTCCGAAAAGGATGTCCGACAGCCCGCAGCGGGCAATCATGATATAGTTCACTTCATCGCCGGTCAGTCCGGGATCCAGCATGAAGGGCAGGCGCACCACTGCGGCCAGCAGGAGAATAAGCAGTAGCGTGACGACTCGCTGTTGTTGAGAGTATATGTCGGCCATTTAAATGGTCCTGGTATCAGTGCAATAATGGTTCGGGCATTATAGCAGCGAGAGCATTCGCGGGGCACCGCCGATTACATTCCAATTGTCCGGCGGTTCCCCTTGCGTGGTTGTCGGGCCATGCCTTGTGAACTCCTCGCACGATCGTCAATCTGGATGTTGACGCGAACAGGATAAGCCGCGGTAGCCAGTTTCTCAACGACTTCGGTTTTGGTTTGACTGTCAGCGCTAATGATAATTATGTACTCATTTGCCCTCATCCCGCGGAGGTACGTCGAATCGCAAATGATAAGTGTAAACCGTGTTTACTTATGCGTTGGATCTATTTTCCGGTACTACGCCTTGGACACGTTTTATTTCACGGCGGGTAGTCAGGGATCCAATTGCTGCCACCAGCAAGCGTTGTCAAGCGAGGGCAACGATAAGTGTCCAATTCGCCGATTTACGCTGCCCCGCAAATTGACCGTTGGGGGCATCGAATAAGTCCATTAGTATTCCCTATTGTTGACCTCGGTTTGAGAAAAGCTGTTGGGATGCCGATAAGGTCAGTGGCGACAATGGCTTGAGTGCGTTGTCCGTGTCTGTCGGGATGCATAGGTGCAGTCTTCCAGGTAGGGGGGAGGCGGCCGTAATCGTGAACCGATCGGTAGAAGCGTTCGTATCCAATAATGCACCGTGAGGTAATCGAGGGCGCTGGACGGGATAGATTCGGAAAAGATGGGGTTGTCATCTCGATGGGCCTTTCCCCTCCATGAGAAGAGAACATTGAGAAACCATGGGGTCTTAAAGAAGGGCCATGTTTAAGTTCTTCAATTATAGATATTTACTGCTAGAGTCGTCCCGGATGGAGGCCTTAGGGAGGGGGCGTCGGCGGTGTATGGGGCGATATGGCATGCCCGGTATCGGTTTTCTGGCGGGTATCCTGGCGCTGGCCGTATCAGGGTCCGTTTTAGCCGAAACCCATCAGCCGGGGGAGGTTAATCTGGCTCTCGGTAAGCCCTATACCCTGACGCCGGCACCCAACTATGGCCACTGTACCGATCCAGGTCGCACTCGGCTAACCGATGGGATCAAGGCCGGAGCCAACTGGACGCGCGAGAGTACGGTCGGTTGGACACGCGGCACCGAAGAGCCCATTATCATTACCATTGATCTGCAGCGGGTCGAAGCCATCGATGAAATCCGGTTTCATAGTCTAGGCGGCGGTCGAGGTGGCGTGTTTCTGCCCAGTCTGCTGGTTTTTATGGTCAGCGACGACGGGAGGGAATTTCATATCGTCACAACCTTGTACGGGCGCACGCTGGAACCCAAAGTGTCTGCCCCGGCCGATACATCCCAGGCGCATACCCTGCGGGCCACCGATATGCGGACCCGTGGCCGTTATGTACGCATTATCCCTTATCCAAGAAGCGGATCCTGTGTCTTCATCGACGAGGTGGAAGTGATTCCAGGTCAGCATGACCCGCAGGGCGTCCGTTTCGACCCCCAGGACCGGCTTTATCTGACCCAAGTGCCGGCATTGTTCGCCGCGCATCGTTTCTGGTTGCGTACCTGTGATGAACTCGATCAACTCGACGGGATTCTTGCCGAAAAGCAAGGGGCGCAGGTTGATGAGGAGTCCGCCGCTTGGCGGAAGCGTATCTCGGACGGTATGCGGGAAGCCGAGGAATTCCCGGTGCATAGGCCGGAGCCGCTCAAGAATTGGCATGCTCGCGTGCGGTCCCTGCGGGGTGAATGGCTGAAACGAAAATGGAATAGGCCGTTGTTGTGGAAGCAAGCGGACCCCATGGAGCAGATTCGGCCGAACGACGTGTTTTTTTCCCCGTCCGAGGAAAACACGGAGGCGAAAATCGAATTATGGCAGAGGGAATACGAACCCCTGGCCATTACCCTGGTCAATGGTTCACCCGACCCGGTTGAACTTGAGGTGGCCGTCTCCCTGATCACGAACCAGACAGGGCAGACCTTTGACCCGTATCGGGCTATCACCCTGCGTCGAGCCTGGTACGTGGAAACACGACCGGAATGGGAATTATTGGGTGACGCCCTGATCAGGATAACCGACGGACGCTTGTCTTTGGAGGCGGGGAGTGCCGGCCAGCTCTGGCTGACGTTCCATGATCCCGAGCTTCCCGCCGGGCGCTATTCGTTCGGCGTTCGTCTGCGGAACCCCTCCCGGCCGCACGAACAGGAAACCATCATACCGGTCAACGTTACCGTTCACCCCATCGTTTTCCCCGAGCGGGTGGCCTTGCGGACGTATAACTGGGCTTATCTCAGTCGCATGCAACTGACCGACGAACAGATTCGCTGGGTGGTCCGCGACCTGAAGTCGCACTATACAAATGTCATTATGCTTCCATCGCAAGACCGGCCCATCGGCCAGGTGTACATGGGATCCTTACGGATGGATTTCCGGCAACACGACCGGGCCTTGTATTACTATCCCGATGCTGAAACCTATCTTTTTCTCTTCGGATGTTCCCCCGAGCAACCGGACGGATTCGGGCAGGGCCGGTGGGGGCCGTACATGAGCGATTCCTGGAAGCATTTTTTTCAAAGCTATCTGAACCAGTGGGTTGAGCATCTGGCCAGGCGGGGGATCGGCTATGATCGCTTTGCTCTATATCCTTACGACGAAAGCCTTTGCGAGGAATTTCTGCAATTGGCGAAATTCATCAAGGAGGTCGATCCCAAAATCCGGATATTTGCCAATAGTCATCAACGCAGCAAAAAGTGCATGGCAATTGATCATTTCACCGATTATGTCGATATATGGTGCTTGAACGACGACAACCCTCAAGCTCAAGCAGCCCGTAATAAATTGAAAAACGTAACTCACAAGGAGGGGTGGCGATATAAGGCGTTTAAATTCGCCAAATCGTTGTCACCCTATACGTATTATCGACTACAGCCCTGGCGGGCTTGGGCATCCGATGAGATAGGCAGCGGGTTTTGGGTGTATATGACTCGACGCGATTCCACAACAGGTGCCGATTGCAGCGTCTGGGATGATTTTGACTGCACAGGCAAGGGATCGTGGCGTTGTGATGCGGTCTATACGGGCCGGGATGCCCCGGCCGACAGCGGCGGGGAAGTGTTTATCCCCAGCCGACGCTGGGAAATCTGGCGGGAGGGTGTCGAGGATTATCAGTATCTCCATACCCTGTCCCAACGGATTCGCACGGCCCGCGAGCAGGGGACGCTTGCGCAGCTTGTGCAAGAGGCCGAGGCCGTTCTGGAACAGGTGGTCGCGGGCGTGCTGGGCCATACCGATCAACCCGGTCGCCTGGACGACGCTCGAAGGAGAACCACTGAATCGATTCTGCGCCTGGATGCCGCGATGACGGCCGGTGAACTGGATCGGTGATGGATGACAGGAAACGGTTCAGGGTTTAATGTCGGGAAGCGTGGAGATGGCAGAACATGCTAGATAAAAGTTTTGGCGGAGCCGGGGAGCGTTTCGGCGCCCTATTGGAGGCGTACGGCATCCTGGGTGTCGCTGTCCTGGTCATCCTTGTGCTGATCTGCATCAATTACATGTTGATCCGCGGGGCTGGGCTGACTTTCCTGCTGCTGATGGTGTCTTATTCTTTATCCTTTACAGGTTCGTACGAGGGGGGGCTAGGCTTAGCGACTTTCTTTATGCGAATCTTGTGCCTGGTGGCCCTGTTTATCGGTGCTGTCAAACACATTAGCATTCCCGGTTGGCCTTTCGTGGTCATGTTCGGTTATGTCTTTCTGGGCCTGCTGTTCATGCCCCTTTCGGAAAATGTGATGTGGAGTTTTCAGAAGTCGATGCTCCTGTTGGTCGCTTTTCTAGGTTGTACCCTGGGCGGGGC
>JAAYCU010000381.1 GCA_012729595.1 Phycisphaerales bacterium | reverse complement strand
ATTGGTATACAAGAAGAAATGCGGCGGCGACCTGGAAACGGGGCGATACGGGAAATCCTCGCGCTGCACGGCTCGGCCCGCCGTCACGCCAAGAAACCTGTAATGTTCGCTTGTTTTGGGGCTAGGAAGGCGGAGCCAGACCGCCCCTGACGACGCCAGCGGTCATGAAAGATCATGGCCGTGATTCCGAAACAACCGGCCAACAGGGCATTGCGGGCGGACAGCCAGGCCGCCGACATAGCGTGGGCATCGTCGATCGCGTACAGCAGGACGGCCAGTCCAGCGGCCGCACCCGCACCCATAATCCGGCGATACAGAAGCCCGGCAACGAACACCATAACGCCGAACCAGACCAAACTGTGTGCATGCATTAGTACCGCGACATCCGGCCAGAAGCGGTAATCCAGCCAATGAGTCAATACCGTCAGCGGACGCCAGAAGCAGGCCTTGATGCGATCAAATGTCCACCAGGGAAAGATGCCGATATCCATGGCCCGGTGGTTTCGTTGCGGATCGCCGTCAAAAAAACAGAACATCTCCATCGGCGTGGAATAAAACCAGCTCAAATTGGGTGAACCGAGTACGGCCAGGCGCTGAAAGTAGTCATCCATCACCCAGCCTACGCGCAAGCTGCCCGATGTCAGCACGATAGCCAGCAGGGCCACATGTAAAGGGACGAAACGATGGGATAGAACTCGACGGATTATTGAACGCTGATCGCCTGTCGCAGAAAGTTTCATACAAAGACCCGTTTGTTGTAAATGATCCATTCCAGCAGCAGGACCAGTCCAAAAGTCATCAGCAGGTAAGGCCAGAGTGGTCGGCGGCTGCGATCAAGACTTCCTGTGGCGGTGACCGACCCTGTGGCGATATGGAAGTCCTTGTTGGGGGCGATAAAACTTTCCTGCTCGTCAAGTAGGTTGACTGCTCGGGCGTCCTCGCCGGCAATTCCGGTCGCGATGGAATAGATGCCCACTTTGTTGGTTCGGCCGTAGGTAGCTAATCCGGTGGGACTTGCCGTAGCCTGGTCGTACTCTCCATCCGGGCGGAGAATGCGGACGGAGGCTGCTTCGGGTCGGGCGGCTACGGTAAAGGGCTCGCCAGGGCGGACCGGCTCGATTTGCCCGGCGGAGGTGGCGCCGGCCAGATAACGTAGGGCATTGTAGACAAAAACCACGAAACCTTCGTTAAGTACCCAGTCGGTATTTAGGTATGTGCGTGTCGAGTCGAACAGCCCAAAGGCACAGATCAGATATTGGTTGCGTTCCTGGCGTAGTACGGCCAGAACCGGTCCCTCGGGCCCTTCGATCAGTGGAATCGCCTGGTTTGGCAGCTTAATATCCAACCAGCTAAAAACGTTGATTGCCGGTACGGAGACATGTCGCAATACTGGGTGAGTCTCGTCCCAATCGAGAAACGGTTGCCCCTCGATACCAGGGCCGATTCGAACCCCTTCGATAAGAGGCGCCCCAGCGAAAAACAGATAGTTGCCGGCGGGTAGTCGTTCGGTGGAATGACCGTCGATAATCACGACGTCGTATAGGCAGCGCCCGTTTTCGATAAGCTTGTCATCGGAAGCCTCCTCGTACTCTTCCGGGCTACAGATAGTGCAGTTCGCCACCGGCATGGCCGGTACCAGCCTTCGGAGGTAATAGTTTCCCGGCGTAACCAGCAGTATGTTCATCGCTCGCGGGGGAGGGACGATCGCGTAGGCCCGGTCGTCAATAGGCAAGGCGTCCGTGCCGGACAGGCGGACTTCGATACGGGCGGCGGTCGCAAGAGGCAATTCGAACGCGATGCTGACCTCGTTACCCTCGGGCGGCAGGCCGCTCAGTGGCATTCGGGTCAGTAGTTCTCGATCGGCCAGAGGAGCCAGTAGAGGTATAGCCTGTACACTTCTGAGTTGGTCGTCTACCAGCAGAGATATATCCCGGCTGGCGGGATCGTAGCCGAAATTACGCACCCGTACCAGTACACTAAGCAGCTCGGGTTTTTCGTAATTCCTGCGTACATCCAGATTAACGATGCCCACGTTGTCCCGGCGATTGCCGATCCGAACAATATCCATAGTGCCACGTTGCACGGTAATATCAGCGGTATCGGGTAGTCGCCCGTCGGTAAAGACTATGTATTGGGCATCGCTGACCTCGGTTTCGGTTGCGGCCTCTTCACCGGTCGGCATGGCATACACTTCGGCAAGGTTCATGGCCTCGGTCAGGCGGCCGACGGCATCGGTCTGCTCAATTCTCTCCACGGCACGATGCAGGGCATTCTTGTCGTTGGTAAACGTTTGCAACACCCGGGCCCGGTTGGAAAACCCGATGACCATGGCTTTCTGGTTGGAGGCCAGGTCGTTGATGGCTTGTCGGGCTTGTTCTTTGGCGAGATCAAGGCGGGTCTGGCGGGCACCTTCCTCGACGGCCATGGAGGCGGATTGATCCAGTATGAGAACGACAGACTTTTTCCAATCCCGTGGGCCGCTCCATGTTGGCTCGGCAATGGCCAGGATCGCCAATAGCAGCAGGAGGAGCTGGAGAAAGAGAAGCAGGTTGCTTTTCAGTCGCTGGAAAGGCGCATTAACCTGCAAATCCTCAACCGCCCGTTTCCAGAGCAAGGTGGAGGAGATCGGCAACTCCTGCCGCTTGAGTTTGAGGAAATACAGCAGTACCAGCGGCGGCACAGTCAGGACGGTGGCCAGAGCGGGTAGATACCACGGTGCGAGAAAATTCATTTGAGCAACCCCCTTTGCCGCAGATAGGTCAGTACCAGTTGGTTAAAAGGCACGGTCGTGGGGGTAAACAGATAGGTAACGCCCCGTCGGGCACAGAAATCGCGCAGGGCCAGGCAATAGGCGTTGAGGTTTTGTTTATAACGGTTTAACAGGGCACGGGTTACGGTGATTTCCGCAAGGTCGTTGTCCTCGATGTCACGCAGTTGAAGGTCGCCAGCCAGTTTGGGCTCGATCTCCTCGGGGGCAAGCAGTTGAACGGCGTACAGATCGTAATTCCGCCCGACGAGATAACGCAGACCGGTCTCGTATCCTCCCTTGTCCAGAAAATCGCTCAGCAGCAGCACGACGCCCTTCTGTGGATGGCGGATGGCGTAGCGCCGGCAGGCCGCGGCCATGTTGCCGGCCCCGGCCGAATCGAGATTGGCGAGAAAATCGAGCACCTGATGAATCATGTGCCGGCCGCGAAACCCGACCAGCTCCGGCCCGTAACGGTCGGAGTACGCGGTCACGCTGACCCGGTTGTAGTTAATCAGACCGATATAGGAGACAGCCGCCGCGATCCGCCGGGCGTACAGGGCCTTGTCCGGGTTGCCGTAGCGCATCGAGGCGCTGGCGTCAACCAGAATGCTGACGTGCAGATCCTCCTCCTCGAAAAACAGCTTGATGAAAAGCCGTTCCAACCGGGCGTAGATGTTCCAGTCGAGGAAACGCAGGTCGTCGCCGCTGACGTAGTTGCGGTAATCGGCGAATTCGACCGATTGGCCTTTACGCTTGGAGCGCCGCTCACCCTTCATCCGCCCGAAATAGATCTTGCGCGAAACGATATCCAGCCGTTCCAGACGGTTCATGAATTCCGGATCGAGCAGCTCGTTATATCGGGTGGTCATGGACATTACATAGCTTTCAGTAGTCAGTGGTCAGTGCTCAGTACTCAGTACTCAGTGGTCAGTACTCAGTATTCTGCGAGCAACTACTCCTTGAGTATCTCTCGGTCTCTCCATCTTCCTCCCTATGCCGCCGCTCCGATCATCGTCGGCGTATGATTCAGGATATCCGCGATGATCTCGTCAGTGCGCAGGTTCTCGGCCTCGCCCTCGAAGTTAAGCAACACGCGGTGCCGCAGGGCGGGGACGGCCGCCTTTTTCACGTCGTCGAAACTGACGTTGAATCGCCCCTCCAGCAGGGCATGGACCTTGGAAGCGAGGCTCACGGCCTGCGCGCCGCGCGGGCTGGAGCCCCAGCGGACGTACTTGTTGGTCATCTCGGTGGCGAATTCGCCGTCCGGATGGGTGGCCAAGGTCAGGCGTATAGCGTAATCCTGCACATGCGGGGCGATGATGACCCGCTGAACCAGCCGCTGCGAACCGATGATCTCCTCGGCGGTCATGACCGGCTCGATCTTAGGCTGATGGCCCGTCGTGGTGCGGTCAAGGATGGTCTTGAGTTCCTCGCGCGAGGCATATTCGACGATCAGCTTGTAAAAGAACCGGTCGAGTTGGGCCTCGGGTAACGGGTAGGTGCCCTCCTGCTCGATGGGGTTCTGGGTGGCCATCACAAAGAACGGTTCCTGCAGAGGGTAGCGTTGTCCGCCGACGGTGACGGTGTGCTCCTGCATGGCCTCCAATAGAGCGGACTGCGTTTTCGGCGTAGCCCGGTTGATTTCGTCGGCCAGGACCATCTGGGCGAACAGCGGCCCTTTTTGAAACTGGAAATCGCGCCGGCCGGTGGCGGGCTCCTCGCTGATGATCGTGGTGCCGATGATGTCCGCGGGCATCAGGTCGGGAGTGAACTGAATCCGTTTGAAATCGAGACTCAGGGCTTGTGCGAGGGTGCGGATCAGGTAGGTTTTACCCAATCCCGGAACGCCCTCGAGCAGGGCGTGCCCGCCGACGAACAGGCAGACCAGCACGCCGTCGACGATCTCGGTCTGCCCGACGATGGCCTTGCCGATCTCCTCTCGCAGCCGCTGAAACTTGTGGCAAAACTCGTGGGCCGCTTTTTCCACTCGGGGATCGATATTCTGTGCCATGGGTGACTCCTCCGTTTCAATCCGCGGTCAAAACCCGCGGGGGTCATTCTTCTTTAGCGGCGCAACCGGTCTTGACCCAAACGGCGGATCTTCGGGCCGGGTGGCCATCTCTTCGAGAGCAACGCTACTAACCCCTTTCATCCTTATCCTGACGATCCATTTCCTCGCGGGCTCGCCGTTTGGCCTGCAATAGCCGAGAGGTCGTATCGTCCTCCGGAACGCTCGGTCGTCCGGGGCGGGCCCGGCGCGGCTTTGCGGTTTCGTCGATCTCTTTAGCGGCAGCGCGGCCCAGCGAACCAGCCAGATCCTTGGCTGGTTCCGCGGCCACCTGATCGCCGACATCAAAACGGCGTCGGGTATCGGCCGACGGTTCCAGCGTAATCTGTTCCGACATTCGATCTCCCGTATTATGTTCGTCAAGCTGCATGCGGACCTGTTCACGCACACCTTTAAGTTTACTTAGCGAGCGGGTGCTGCGCTGACTTGCCGAGGATAGCGCTGCTACCGTGTGCGTCAGGAACTGCAACGTGGGCACGATGTAACGATAACGCACCGCCCAGCCCACGATCTCCGCCAGAAGAATCGCTTGCACCGCCACCCAGGAGGAGAGATGGCCGTGCCATGCCTGGAAAACGGCGCAGGCCACCGCCAGAACGGAGAGCTCCACGTAAATCGAAAACGCCACCGTCGAGGCCAATCGCCGGCCGGCGATGTCCAGCACAAGAAGAGGCAATAATAGCCAGGTGATTACCCAACGCCAGATCGGTTGACGCGAGACGGTTATTGGTAGATTCTGGCGGCTAAAAACCACTTCAGGGGGAGTTGTCAGGTCCAGGACGCGACCGCCGGTACGCTCGGCGGCCTTTTCCAGCAATGCGAAATTGGTTCCTAAATCACGGTATTCAGGAGAATAAGGAACGCTCATGCCGGTTGTAATCACTCCTTGTTCCTGCTGCGCGTCTTTGTAGAGAAGATTGACCAGATAATTGCCGTCGTCGTTGACCTCGAAAGTCCCTTCATAGCGGCCCGGCCCGGTCTGATACAGGTGCAGTGTGTCGGTTTCCATCGATGGGTTGGTCAGACGCCCCTGGATACGCAGGAAATTCAGATACGAGGCGTCCTTATTGAGGGCTTCGATCATGATTTTTCCCTGGCTGCCTTCCAGACGGGTGACGATATCGAAATCGGTGGAACCTTGCTGACGCATGGCCCAGCGGATCAGTTGGGCCCAGAATTTACCGAAACTTTCCCACGAAACCCAACGTGATCCCCAATGGGTCCACCATCCACTGGTGAACACCGCCATTTTGCCCATCTCGTAATTCCAGTATGCCAGAATGGGATCTAAATGGTCCGGGTGGTCGTGAATTATCGGGATCATCGCGTCCGCCTTTGGCTGGGTTCTTACGAAACCTCCCAAGGGGGGCAGAGCTATTCCGTCCAAGCCGACCATGGCTGGGCCGCCTGGCGGAATTGAACGGGGTAGAAAATCCTGTTCGATGATCATGCGGCTTCTCAAGATTTGTGTTTCCCGGAATAAGACCTGGGGTAAGGTCGAGGGGTTGTGGACCGGATGGTAGCTTCCGCCTCCCGCCTTGGCCAGATTCCGCAAAACGGGGTCATTCATCGCGTCGCCGACACCGATGGTCGAGAGGGTAATCCCGCTGGCGGTGATTTGTGAACAGAGAGTATCGTACGGTCCTGGTTCACTTTGCCCGTCAGTCAACAGGATGATATGTTTGATCATCACGGGGTCGCTTAGCGAAAGCAACCCTTCATAAGCAAGTTGCAGAGCCGGGAAAATGCGCGTTCCGCCAGCCGGGGACAAGGAGAGAATACTATTTTCGATCAGTTTCCGCTCGGTGCATCGTCTTGGCGAGACTATCCACTCTGGTCGCCCGTCGAAACCGATCACACCAATGATATCCTGGGGCGACAAGCTTCGCATTGCCAGCACCGCTGATTTATTTGCGATCCTTTGTTGTGTCTTGGTGGTGCCGGCTACCGGAGCCGCCATCGATCCGGATCGATCCAGCACCAGTATCAGGGCGGCGGAGGCCAGTACCTTGCGGTTTTGCAATTGAAAGGAAACAGGGCTTACCGTTTCAACGGGGGTGCCGATCCAGCCCCCGGCCCCGAAGGATTCGTGGCCGCCCACCATTATCAGGCCTCCGCCAAAATCGCGGACGTAACCGGCTAGCGCCTTGTGTTGGGGCTCATTAAAGGTGTCGGATGAAATATTGCATAGCAGGACTACACTGTATTCCTGGAGTTTGAGCAGATCGATGCTGATTTCGTCCACCCCGCGCATTTCCGCATCGATCTTTTCACGTTGCAGGGCCTCGACCAGTACGCGATCGTCCAGATTGCCGGGTGGCGTTAAAACCAGGACCCGCCCCTGGGCCTCCACGAAGGTGAAGGCGGTTGCCCGGTTGTTTTCCGGAATAGTATCATCGCCGGGCGAAAGGGGGGTGAGCCGGGCGTCGAAACGGTGGACCCCGCCGCCCGTCAGCCTGATGGGTATCGTGAAGGGATCCGGGCGCATAGCTCCGCTTAAGTCGATCATAGGATTGGTCAGGGGCACTTCGCGGTCATTATGGTAGAGATTAAGCCGAGCCCGGGTAGGCCGGCGGCTCTTGACGATCAGGCGCACGGGGATTTGGGTATCGTCGCCGGCTTGAGCGGGGACAACGATTTTGTCAAAGAGAATCTCATTATCGCACTGATACGCGAGCGGGATGACATCGATGGCCGTCTGATTGGAGACCGCGGCTTCGATCTCGTCCGCTAAGTGGCCGATATTTTCGTTACCATCGGAGACAAGGACTACCCTTCGGGAGTAGCCTTCAGGAGCGACGGCCAGGGCCAGCCGCATGGCGGACGCCAGGTCCGTGCGGTCTGGCTTAATAGCCATGCTGAAATCGAGAATATCGGTACCTACTCGGCTGGGGGTCATATCTAGATCGGCCCGCCCGTCAAAGCCGACCACCGCGAATCGGTGTTCGCCTTTGGTCTCGCTGACTACCTTACGCACGTACTCCTGGGTCTTGAAGCGCAAATCCTCCGGGATGCTCCGCGAGCGGTCTAGTACGAATATGACGGCAATGTTTTCGTTGCGTTTAACGAACTGGATTTGGGCCAGGGCGATGGCCAGGAGGACGACCACAAGACTACGCAGCGTAACGGCCAATGCGCGGCGGTACGGGTCCAGGCCCGAAAGCGAACGGGTGGAAATCGTCGCCAGGACCGGAATCACCAGCAGCAGCCACAGCCATGCGGGCCTGTCGAAGGAGATCGGCCATTGAACAGCCATCAGCATCCATTCGCATCCTTACGATTCGCATAATAACGTGATACGAATCGAGTACATAAATGTGCCCGTCCATACTCTGGTATCTGGAGGAGCATGGTTGTAGAGGTATTATAACTGTTCGAGGCCTTGCCCACAGAGTAGGCCCTCAGTGCGTCTCGGAAGAAGTGCGGTTGGGGGCATGGCGTGTGCGGTCCATGTCGGTCGTTCGGTGCCATGCATCCAGCATATCAACCACCGCAACATTGCCATAGTGTACCAACTTTCGCATACATTGCGATTCAAGAATACCTCCTGGACCTCTTGATACCCGCAATAAAGTTATTCCTGCAACAGCCATGACGCCGATGGGGCATCCGGATACCCCTCGGCGGTCTCCGTGAAAGGAAGGGATAACGCGGTCGAGGCGTTAACGGGTTGTGGATACGCGGGCGTTTTTGGACTAAACTTCAGGCGCGTTATGAGCTTAGTGGAAGGAACGCCATGTTTCAGAGCAATCTGTGGTGTTATTTGTGGGATTTGGCAGACGAAGGGATCGATGAGGCCCTTGATCGGATAGTTGGGGAAGCCGGCGTAGCCGGCGTCAGTGTTGCCACCAGCTATCACAGCATCGACCAGTTGCGTCCTCATGCCGGAGTGACCCCGCGGCGTTTTCGTTCGCCTGGCGGATTGATGTTTCAGCCATGCATGGAGAACTACGCTGATTCGCGTATCAAGCCGGTCCCAGCCCACTGGCTGAGCTCCCGGAACCCGCTGGCGGATCTCGGCGAAGGCTGCGTGAAGCGAGGATTGACTTTACGCGGCTGGGCGGTGTGCTGCCATAGCTCATTGCTGGTAAGCCGACACGAAAGCTGCGCGGTGATAAATGTGTTCGGTGATATAGATCCGACCTGGCTATGTCCGATTAATCCGGACGTGGGCGAATACCTGCGTCTTATGATCGAGGATTTATGCGGCCATTATCCTTTCGAGACCATCGAACTGGAACGTCCGACTTTTCAGTACCGGCCGCACGTCCACGCCCATCGGAAAGTGGGTGTGGAGTTGGGGGAGATAGGGCAATGGTTGTATCAATTGTGTTATTGTGCGGCCTGTCGCCGGGCGGCTGAACAGGATGGGATCGATGTCGGGGCCGCAGCCCATACGACCGCCCGAACTCTCGAGGCAATATTCACGAAGGGTGTGGCATTTTCGGGAACCCCTGAGCATTTCGCGGCCGACCATCCGGAGTTAAAGGCTTTTATCGATTGGCGTTGCCGAAGGGTAACTCACCTTATCGCTTCTCTGCGTCAAGTGTGTACGGCAAGGTTGGTGGTGCATCGCGGCGGCGATCACTATTTGAGCGCGACGGATTGGTCGGCCATTGGCCGCCATTGTGACGCGACCTTGAGCAACTGTCCGCACGATGATGGCATAATCCTGGATGCCGTGCAGGCCGCTTTGCAGGATACCGGTGACATCCGTCATGTTGAGCTGGGTTTTCAGGCCACCGCTCCGGATTGCCCGGATAGCCAGACCCTTGTCCGCTCAGCGGCAACATCGGTTGCCGCCGGGGTTAATTCGATCAATATTTATAATTATGGTCTGATGAGCTTTTCTCGCCTGGAATGGATCAGGCAGGCGATTCGCTACGCCCAACGCGAAGCCACCGCATAGCATTTTACGGAGAAGGCCGTCTCCGAGTTATCAGAAGGGGGCATCCTCTTCGTTATCGATGGGCGGGGCGGGGGAAAATCCGCCTTCGTATCGAGATGTGGGCACATAAGCCGGCTCCGCGTTGTACGACAGGTTGGCGAAGCGGGTATATTTTTGCTCGAATTGGAGTTTTACCACGCCGGTCGGACCATTTCGCTGTTTATCAATGATGACCTCGGCGATATTGCGCAATTCTTCCGGGCAATTCTCTCGTTTGTAGTATTCCTCGCGGTGCAGGAGCATGATCACGTCCGCGTCTTGTTCGATCGCCCCTGATTCGCGCAGGTCGCTCATCCGGGGACGATTGTCCGTACGCCCCTCGGGGTTACGATTAAGCTGGGATAATACCACTACGGGGATATCAAGTTCGCGAGCCAGGGCCTTGAGCCCACGGCTGATCTCGGACACCTCCTGCTGCCGGCTTTCGACCCTTCCGGGATTATGCATTAATTGCAGATAATCGACAAAGATGGCGTCGATTGAATGTTGCATACGCAGCCGGCGGGCCTTGGCTCTCAGCTCCAGTACGCTCATCCCAGGGGTGTCGTCAACGAACAGGCGGATCTGGCCCAGTTGCCCGCCGATCCCGGTCAGCGCTTCGAACTCCGCGGACGAGAGCATGCCCCGACGCAACTTATGCGAGTCGATTCCCGCCCGACTGCATAGCAACCGCTGTACGATCGCCTGCTTGCTCATTTCCATCGAAAAGAAGACTGCCGATTTGTTTTCGTAACCAGCGAGATGCATCGCAGCGCAGAGCCCGAACGCGGTCTTACCCATGCTCGGGCGGGCAGCGATGATGATCATCTCCCCTCTCTGCAGGCCGCTGAGCATGTCATCCAACTCGGTAAATCCGGTCGGCATGCCGGTGATGTAATGTCCGTCGTGGGATTCCAGTTGGCTGAATATTTGTTCCAAGTAGGCATGGATTGGTTCGGCTTGGGAGGTGATTCGCTGGTCAGTCACCTCGAACAGGAGTTTTTCCGCCTCGTCCAGAATCTCCTTGGCCTCTTCCTGATGGCCGTAAGCCTGATCCTGGATCCTATGGGTCGCCGCGATTAGGTCGCGGAGCATGCCTTTGTCACGTACCAGGCGGGCGTAATGCTCGGCATGCAGATAAGAGGGGACCGATTCCGCCAGGAGGACGATGTAATCGACCCCCCCGACCTCGTTCAATATACCCAGACGCTCGAACTCGTTACGCACGGTGGTTAAATCGACCGGGTCGTTCCGGTCGTACAAATCCACCAAGGCGCGGAAAATCTTCTGATGGTCCGGCCGGTAGAAACGATGTGCTTCCTCCCGATGAATAACGGGCAGGACATCGGCGATGGCTTCCCGGCTGAGCATCATGGAACCCAGCAGACTCATTTCCGCCTCGATATCGTGAGGCGGGATACGATCGCTGGGCCGCATATGGGAAACCGAAGGATTAGAGATCGGTTTCGAGGGCGTCGATGTGGTTTCCGTACCCATAATCGTCAGCCTTCCGGTTGGCCTGCTCAGGTTCCCGCTCCCGCGGCTCTTCCTCGAAATCGCCGCTCGCCGTCTCCCGGACCACCCAAACCTTGACCTCTACAACAAGATCGTCGGCGAATATTACCGGGACGGTCACGGTATCCAGACGCTTGATCGGCTCCTGCAACTGAATCTGTTTTACTTCGACGTCATGGCCTTCGTCGCGCAGAGCGGTTGAAATTTCACGTGGGCCCACCGAGCCGTACAGATGCCCCTCGGCGTTGCAGGCTGCCGCGATCGTGACTTCCACGTTGTGCATCCGCTTGACGCGTTCCTCGATTTGTGATCGGCGCTGTCGGCGCTCCTCTTCGGCCCGACGCTTGTCTTCCTCGACCATTTTCAGGTTAGCCTTCGTTGGCTCGACTCCCATATGATGGGGGATCAGGTAATTTCGGGCATAGCCCTCCTTGACCTCGACAACCTCGCCGGCCAACCCTACTTTCGGAATATCGCGACGCAATAACAATTTCATGCCACTACCTCACTACCCATGTCTTTATAACGCGCCCGGCCAAGCATGGCACGCCTTTTTTGCCGCCGGGCCACATTTCACAGGTTAATAAAACCTTGCCCATTACAACGTTATCACCTTTTCGGCCGGCTAACCAGAGCCTGCCTTTACACTTACACCCGCCCGCCTGGTTAATTCACAAGCGGATTCCAACTTGCTAGCCGGTCCGGGAAATCCTCCATTTTCTTATGCCCCGCACCGTTTAGCATGCGGGCTCGCGATCAGAACGGAATGTTCGGATCGGGCGGAGGTATGTCGTCATCGTAGACCGGGGGTTCATTATCCGTAGCGGCCGGAGCCGGGCCGGATGGTCCTCGACTTGGTCCTCCTCCGGGGCCCGAGCCGAGAAACGTGAAAGTCTCCACGACCACGTCCATCTTGTTGCGGTTTTGGCCTTCTTTGTTGGTCCATTGCCGGTAACGCAGTCGCCCCTCGATCAGGATAGAGCGACCTTTGGTCATATATTGATTGATGACCTCCGCTTGACGCCCGTAGGCGATCAGATCAACAAAGCAGACCTCGTCCTTATTGTTGCCGTCTCGATCTCGCCAGCGACGGTTCGAGGCGAGTCCGAACTCGCAAACCGGCGTATTGCTCGGCGTATACGACAACTGCGGATCGCGGGTCAGATTCCCCGCCAGGATCACCCGGTTAAAACTGGCCATGGAAATACCTCCGATGCGAGTCCCTTATTCCGAATCCTCGGGAACGTCCGCTTCGTCGGGGGCCTCGTCGAGTTCGACGTCAGCCGACGGTTCCAGCACGGCCTCCGTTTCCTTGGTCGGGCGTCGCGACTCCGTTCGCGGAGGCGGACCGTCGCCCTCCCCCGCGCTCGCGTGATTGGGCCGGGCCGCTAGATCTTTCATCTCATCCTCGGTCAGGTGGTCTACTCGGATCACCAAACAGCGCAGGATCGATTCCGACAGCCGCACATCCCGTTCCATATCTCCGATTTTCGTGGCTTCTGCCTCGAAATAGGTCAGGGCGTACAGGCCGCGTTTGCGCCCGCTAATTTCATAGGCCAGCCGTCGCTCGTCCCATTTTCCGCTGGCGATCATCCGTGCCCCGGCTCGATCCATGATCCGACTCAGCTCTTGTTGGGCGTTTTCCCAACTCGCGGCCACTGCCGGATCAAACAAAAACATTCCTTCGTAATAACGCGTCAAGACTGTTGTCCTCCGTTAGTCACCTTCCGGAACCGCTATGGCTCATTCGCCTCATCCGGGCGATTAAACTGATTCATGGCGGCGTCAACACCATTATTTAACCAGCATTCCACGGCATCGGCCGCCCGCAAGATCGACGGTCCGATGATTTTCTCCTCCGTCGGAGTAAAAGGGCCGAGTACATGGTCGACCGTGCCTCCTTGCGCCGCCGACCCGATCCCTACCCGCAAACGTGCAAACTCGTCGTTGCCCAAGGCACTAATCGTGCTGGCTAAGCCCTTGTGCCCTCCCGCCGAGCCTCTGGCCCGGATCCGTAACCGGCCGATCGGCAATGCCAGATCGTCGGCCACTATCAGCAGGTCACGCTCCGTGAGCTTATAAAAGACGAACGCTTCGCTTATGCTACGTCCGCTCAGGTTCATGTAGGTTGTCGGCTTGAGCAGCAGTACCCGCTGTTCGCCCAAGCGCCCGTCTGCCGTTAATCCATTGAACTTTCGCTGCGTCAGGGCCAGTCCCCAGCGTCGGGCCAACTCCTCCGTCACACGAAAGCCTACGTTATGCCGCGTATCCGCGTATGACCGACCAGGATTCCCTAGCCCCACGATCAGTTTCATCGGCCGTATTCACCTCAACAAGCGGCTCTCGGTCAACCTTCCGATTCCGCCTCCTTTTCCTTTCGTCCGATGATCTCCGGTTGCTGGGCCTCGCCCTCCGCGGCACCCGCCTCCGTTTCCACGGAGGCAGTCTTGCTACGGATCGAGCAGATGATCGCGTCCGCCGGGGCTACCGCCTGCATGTCCGTAGGTAATTCCAGGTCGCGTACATGCATGATATCGCCCAATTTCATGTCGGATACGTTAACGCGGATCGACTCGGGAATGTCGGTAACCTTGCACTCGATTTCAATGTCTACCCGGGAATGGTCAAGGACTCCGCCATCCTGAATACCTACCGGCGTACCCCGGAACTCCAGGGGTACGGAGACGGTGACTCTCTCGCTCAGGTCAACCAGGGCGAAATCCACGTGGATCGGTTTGTCGCCTAGGTGATCGTATTGCACGTCCTTAATCAAGACCGAACGCTTGGTTCCGGTTATATCCAGTTCCAGCAGATGCTTACCGTGATCCAATAGATAGGTAAAGTCGTCCGTGGGGACGGCCACGCATTCCGGCGTTTGGCCGTGACCGTAGATGATCGCGGGCAACTGGCCCCGCAGACGCACCCGCTGGGCCTCGCGGCTCCCTTTTGACGGACGTGCTTCGGCCTTTAACTTGGCTATTTCCATGACTCGTGAACTCCTTCGGTTGAACGTCTGTAACTGCTCGGTCTGTTCCGCGTCCTTGGACCGGCCGGCTAATCTCGCCGGTCGGCCTTAAACAGGGCGCTGATCGACATATCCAGATGTATCCGGCGAATCGCCTCGCCCAACAATTTGGCTACCGACAGCACCGCAATCATCGGCAACTGTCGTTTGGTCTCTTCCGAAACCCGGATCGTATTTGTTACCACGACGCGATCCACGCCGGCCTCGCGCAATCGCTCCGCCGCATGTGGTGCGAAAACCCCATGAGTGGCAGCGAGGAGGAATCCTTTTGCACCATGCTCGCGTAGAATACGGATAGCTTCTCCGGCTGTTCCCCCGGTAGTAATCATGTCATCGAAGATCAGCACCATCTTATCACGTACGTCTCCGATTACCCTGGTGGCTATCGCCTTGGCCCCCGTGATCCGCCGTTTGTCGATTACCGCGATTTCGTGACCCAGACGCTGGGCATAAGCGGTAGCTGTCTTCAGGTTGCCCACATCCGGCGAAACCACCACACAATCCTTGAGGGCCAATCCCCCGATGTATTGCGCGACCACCGGCATGGCCGTCATGTGGTCCACCGGAATATCGAAAAAACCCTGAATCTGCTGGGCGTGGAGGTCCATGGCCAGCACCCGGTGAGCCCCCGCCTCGCTGATCAGGTTGGCGACTAGCTTGGCGGTAATAGGCGTGCGTCCCTCAGCCTTGCGGTCCTGCCGGGCATAGCCGAAATAGGGGATCACCACTGTGATTCGTCGAGCCGATGCCCGCCGCAATGAATCGATAAAAATCAGCAGCTCCATCAAATTTTCATTAACCGGCGGCGAAGTTGATTGCACCACATAACAATCTCGGCCTCGCACATCGTCTTCCAGCTTGATGACCGTTTCCCCGTCAGGAAAACGATCGATATATACCCGCCCAACCGGGATTTCGAGAGAATCTGCGATCTCGTCGACCAAGGTCGGGTTGCTTGTGCCGCCGAAAACCCGTAGGCCGGCGTCACCCAAGGCATTTACAAAATCTGGTTGACATTCCGTCATGACGAACCATCCCGACTGCCATTATCGTGCTGGCGTACTACGGATCCGTGGGCGATCTGCTGACCGGCTTCCACGGTCAACGGAGCCACCAGAATGGAGCCGTTTCCGATATACGTTTCATCTCCCACCGTGGACTGCTGGATTTGGTGGCCATCGAAATTTGCGAAAATCGTCCCGGCCCCCACGTTCACCCTTTGGCCAATTCGGGCATCGCCGATATAGCTCAGATGTCTGGCCCGTGTCCCCTTGCCCATAATGGTATTTTTAAGCTCGATGAACACGCCAGCCACGACATCATTGTCCAATGCCGTACCGTCGCGGAGATAGGCAAAAGGCCCGACGATGCAATGCTTACCGATTTTTACTTTCCCATGAATGTAAGTAAACGGATAAATCACCGTATCCTGTCCGATCTCTGCTCGGATATCTATCCAAGTGTTCGAAGGATCGACGATAGTTACGCCGTTACACATGAGGTTCCGCTGTATGCGGTCCTGCATGATCCGGCCGACCTCGGCCAGTTGCTGGCGGCTGTTAATGCCCATCGCGTCCTCGGCGGCTACGGCTGTTACCGCCACCGCCCGATGGCCGTTTTTGATCAAAATCTTAAGGGCATCAGTGATGTAGTATTCACCTTTGACGTTGTCGGGGCGAACATCTTCCAATGCCTGAAAAAGCAGCTTCTTATCGAAACAGTAATAGCTGGGATTGATTTCCTTGATCCGTCGCTGCGGCTCGGTACAGTCGCTTTCCTCAACGATGCCTTCAAGGTTGCCATATTCGTCGCGTACTATCCGTCCATAGCCGGTCGGTACGTCGAGCATCGCGGTGGCCAAAGTCACCGCCGAACGCTCTTTCTCGTGCCGTTGCACCAGTAACTCAAGCGTTTCCGTTCGCAGCAACGGCATGTCCCCGGCAATCACCAGTAGATTGCCGTCAAAATCCGTAAGGGCATCCCCGCAAACCATGGCCGCGTGCCCTGTGCCCCGTTGTTCGGCCTGCTCCACCCAGATCAGGTCGGGATCGTCGGCGAAAGCCTTGATGACTTCGTCCTTGCGGTAGCCAACGACGCAAATGATCCGCCCGATTCCCGCCGCCCGACAGGCGTCAATTACGTAAGCCAGCATCGGCCTTCCGCAGACTTCGTGCAGAACCTTTGGCAGGTCCGTCACCATGCGGGTGGATTTGCCCGCGGCCAGAATAATCGCGGCGGTTGGTCGATTCATCAATGCACGCCTTGTAAACCCAATTCAAAAATCCTGATACCGGAACTTACGGGAGATCCCGGTCAAGCCATCAGAAACTACCCGGCCTGGACTCGAACCAGGAATGCCAGGACCAAAACCTGGTGTGTTACCAATTACACCACCGGGTATTCGACCGCGTCCCGTCCGCTATCGGCCGGGATGTCGTTCCCTGTGCAAGCAGCGAAGATCAATAAAGGATCGGTCGCAGCTTAGTTGTGCCACGCACGAGGCCTGAGCCTTCCGCTGCGAGCAAAAGGCCCATTATCCCTAAACCGGGACGCGCCCCCGAGGGCGTGACTGACGGACCGGGCAGCGATTCAGCCCAGTTCCGAAGCTGCGATGATAGCTAAAACCGTCGGTATCGTCAAACATGCTGGTCACGAAGAGAGGCGCTTGCGTTCTTACGTTCGCCTTATTTTGCGGAGTGAATTCGAGCGGTCCGGAAATCCTTCCCCGCAGTGACCTGCATTCTTGATGATCCAGCGGCGAGTTCCAAAAAGTTTTTTTGTTTT
>JAAYCU010000380.1 GCA_012729595.1 Phycisphaerales bacterium | reverse complement strand
GTAGCTGAACCAGAGAGTCGATGTCCATCAGCGTTCCGGAAACGCGGTCCAGCTTCAACCATGTTTCGGAGCTGCTCAGGTGGTATGCAAGTAATCCTTCCCCGTGGTTCCGTATGGTAAGAATACCCTCGTTCAACGAAGGCCCGAATTCCAATTGCGTAGGTTCGACAATGAGTTCCGGTCGCCCGACGCGAAAAGTCCGGGCGGCCTCCGCGTTCCTGGAGGGGGTTTGTTCGCTGGTAACGGATAAAGTAATCGTGTGGATTCCCGGCCGCGCGTAGGCATGAGCGATTTGCGGGGTATTTTGAGTAATCCGCGTGCCGTCGCCGAAATCCCAGTCATAACGAAGCGCGCTCCCGGATGGATCGTACGATGAGCCGGCATCAAACTCGATCTCCAGGGGTTTGTCCGGTTGCGGGTTGATCGTAAAGGAAGCGACGGGTGGCCAATGGCCGTCCGGAAGATATTCAAAGGCGCCAATGTCGGGGGCATGGCCCACATAATTCAACGCCACGCCCTGCCCCCCCCTCCAGGAAAGCTCCTGATCGAGCAGCAAGGTGTTATGGGAATAATCGATACGCACGATGCGGGCGACGCGATGGTCACCTTCAAGTCGAATCAAATCGCCCTTCTCGCCAGGGATACCGAATCCGTCACAGAAATAGCCGACATCCTCCACCGGCAATCTGGCGCCCTGTCCATCCCCAGTGGTTCGGGTAAGATAGGCGCCGGCATCGATCATCGGGCTGCCTTCTCTTAACTGAAAATCCCTTTTTTCCTCGTTCATGAACACGGGGTCGGTTTCCAGGTTGTCGCGGAAAAGATGAGCATGGCTCTCCTGCCACCAGGAAAGCGAACGCGGCTCAGGATTGCTCGCTCGATTTCGGCGACCGTGAGCAATTAGAAAACGTTCGTCAGGTCGCTCATTGTATAAACAATTGCGGTCCACCACGAACCCGGTCAATCCTGCGGTCATGATCTGCACCGGCTGCCCGGCAAGTTTTTTAGTATACCATTTCCACCGCTTGTCATTGGCAACGAAATTTGAGCGAAGGAAAATATTGTTCTTGATTACGTGACCCGAAAAGGGATAGCTTTCGCTCGTGGACATGGAAAGACCGGCAAAGTTTGTAGCGTAAAATACATTGTGGAAAATACGGTTATCCGTGTTATAGGTGGCTTCGTGAGCGTACAATGTCAAATCCAAGGCTGGTCCGACGGTGTCATAAAACCGGTTATGGCGGATAATGCCATTCTGCCCGGCGTATTGAATACCCGCATAGGGTGAGTGATTCCCGCTGGAGGGCGCATAGGCGAAGATATTCCTTTCTACCAAGTTATATTTGGTTGAATCGTAAATATAATACTCGTGATTGAAACCTACGTTGTGGCAATCGTATATTTCCCCGATCTTCTGCCGCTCGTTGTGAAAATAGTTGTCCCGGACCACGTTGAAGTTACCGCATTTGATCGCCCATAAAGTATGGGCCGCCTTGGTGATGGTGTTTCCTTCCACCAGGTTTCGATCGGAATGAACCAGGGAAAGATTGTCTTGGGTGCTGTCGCTGATGGTGTTGTGCAGAATTTTATTGAAGGTCGCATCTTGAAAAAACAGGCCGGTTTTGGAGCTTCCACCGCGGTTAATCGCCTTGTTGAACTGACAATGACGAACGATATTATGGTGGGTGTTGACGGCATGGAGCCATCGATCAACGTTCTCGATCCGTAACCCGTCCAGTACGATATAGCTCCGGTTGGAAAGGTCAATGGCAGGATTAAGTTCGGCTCCGGTGATGCGCGCATCCTCGGAAAGCTGAATGGAAACGGTGACGGTTTCGGACTCGAACTGGCCGTCGCTGGTTTGGAAGGAAAAACCATCATGCACTTGACGGCTGCGGAAGGTGATGTAGTTTCCGGGCGTGCCGGAGTTCCGGGGGACAAGTTGCTCTTGATAGGTGCCCTCCCGGACCACCACCGTCCATCCGGCAACCGCCGCCTCGGCGGCCGCCCGCAACGAACGGTAAGCCGTGGCCGTGCCTCCGCCACAAGCCCGGTTGTCGGGATCGTAATTCCGACAAGAGCCTTCTGTAATTTGGGGGTCCACATAGACGACTTGGTCCGCGTCGGCTTCGGCATCAAACTCCGCTTTGAGGGTGTAAGTCAGATTGGGCGGTATGCCCGTGAGGACGCCGTACTCAGGCTGAGTGACGATGGTGTATGTTAAAACGTCCCCATCGGGATCACTGGCCGAAAGCGTAATCTCGATGGGCTGGCCAGGCGTCGAGACCATGCTGGAAGCGTGGGCCTTGGGAGAATCAGGCGCCGGTCTAATCGTGATAGCCACGCTGACCGGCTCGCTTATCTGACTGCCGTCATCGACGACGTACGTGAAGGCGTCCTCCCCGTAATAATCGGCGAAAGGGGTATACGAGACCGTGGCCTCCATCACCGGCGATCCGACTTTGGGCCGCGGCATGTCCAGCGTGCCATGCGCGGCGTTGGTGATGATGCTAAATACCAGGCTCTGGCCATCAGGATCGTGGCCGACGAGGGGAATAACAACCGGCGTATCTTCATCCGTCACCGCGTTCCCGGAAGTGGCCACGGGGGGTTCGCCGATCACCACGGCCGTGTAATCCTGTCCTGCATGGTTGGAGACGACGCTCTCGTAGACCCGCGGGTCGGGGGTGAAGGAATATGGCGTCTTGACAGGAGTGACCGATCCGGACCAATGGAAAGGGACTTCTAACTTATAAGTGCCATCATTTCCCGTGGTTCCTTTTGCATAATCATTAACATACCGGCCACGCCCCTCGGCGAACATTGTTACTCCCGCAATTCCATTGCCGGCAGTGGTTCGTATCGTGCCGGAGATAGTTACCGGACCGTGCGTGGCTGTAAAGTCAACGTTCACAAGGTCGGACGCAAACGACGGAAAGGTATGCTGGGGTGGATCAAACACGTATTCCTTGCGCTGCGGGATGACTGCCCCTGACCAGTCAGATGGGACGCGAATCATGTAGTGGCCGGCTTGGTCGCTAATGGCCGTGCCGCCGCCCTTGCTGGCCGAAACCACGATTCCGGCCTCGGCCGTACCCCGAGGGTCACGAATATGCCCGGATATCAAGCGCTGACGAGTGGAACCTGTTGCCAACAGACCTGGTGCGGCCTGCACCCGTTGTTCCGCCATTGGAGCCCTCTGCGGAGTGTCCATGCTGACCGGCGGATGGGTTGCGGATGATCCTGGTGGCTGGTCCTCGGGAATATCGGCTCGCCTTGCTGGGCGGGACGCCATGGAGCGTTCGATACGCTGAGCGGAATAATCCTCATCGGCGACGGCGCGCGCAAGTTTATCATAAACGCGATGGGGCGGATCGAAGTGATAATGCGCATGCTGGGGTTGGATAACCCCTGACCAGTATTGTGGTACGCGTATTTCGTACCAGCCTGCGGCGTTAGTTACCGCGGTTGAACCACCGTTGTTGGCGGACACCGCTACTCCGCTGATCCCCTCGCCCTCGCTTGACTGAATATACCCGTATACCATGGGAGCGGTCACGGCCAGGAATGGAGGGCTATCACGGTTCTGGCAACCATCCGTGCCGGTCAGGACCGCCAGGATCAGGATAAGCGCTGCCACACGCTGGACATTGTAGAAACCAATGTGTAATTGTTTGGTGTCATTAGTCATGAAACATGTTCCCGCATGTTGCTCTGATACAACACTGGCCGCCGGGCCACAGGAAAAAGATAGGAACACCCGGCAACAACGTCTTGGATAACCCAAGCGTGAAGGAAATCCTGTTTATTTATTAGAACGCTTCGCTGGAGAGAGATCAAGTATCGAGAACCGTCCCAGCCCGCCCCTTTGCATGCTTGCTTGGGGACGCGGAAATCGAGTACAATTATATCGAGTACAATTATATTGTTAGTTGAACATTTTATCTGGTTCATTTTTCTGGACTCTTTGCCATGACAGACCCATTCCCGCGAAAAATAACCTGGGTAAACAGAGGAGCGGCAATTGTGGTTGCCGCCGTCATGCTGATTGCTGGCGGCTATTGGTATCGTGTTCAGGCCGCACGCTACGTCTCTTATTCTGAAAGTTTTCCTATCCCTCCGGGCACCCTGGCCCGGTTGCCCTTGCACATCAAGAACTGGATAGGAAAGGATGTATCAATGTCCCAAAACCTTATCGAAGCGACCGATACGGACGATTGCGTGAGCCGGACCTATCGCAGAAGCGGGGGAGGAGAGACGGTGTCCCTGTTTGTGGGGTATGGAATCCATTTACGGGATCTTGCGCCGCATCGGCCGGAAGTGTGTTATCCGGGGGCCGGCTGGACACTCATGGAAAAGGAAGTCGCCCGGATAACGACCTCGGACGGGAGCGATCTGCCATGTCAAATCTATCGCTTTCGTCAAGGAGGTCTTGCCCATCAGCAAATCGTGGTCTTGAGCTACTACATTATAGACGGTGAATATTGGTCGGATGTCGGGCGGTTACGCAAGCTGGCGGCACAGTCGGAGGTGAAGAGCCATTACGTTGCTCAAGTGCAAATGAACTGCTTGGTTTTGCCTGTGCTACAGGACTCTAAAAAGCTGGTAAGCGAGTTTGCCCACGATGCCGCCCCTATTATTTTGCAGCATATCAAGGATGCGGTGACATCTACGCGGATCCCAATTGACTCGGGCGAGTTTATGACTAGCCCCAAAACAAGCGAACATTACAGGTTTCTTGGCGTGACGGCGGGCCGAGCCGTGCAGCGCGAGGATTTCCCGTATCGCCCCGTTTCCAGGTCGCCGCCGCATTTCTTCTTGTATACCAAT
>JAAYCU010000379.1 GCA_012729595.1 Phycisphaerales bacterium | reverse complement strand
GGTAAAAAACAAAAAAACTTTTTGGAACTCGCCGCTGGATCATCAAGAATGCAGGTCACTGCGGGGAAGGATTTCCGGACCGCTCGAATTCACTCCGCAAAATAAGGCGAACGTAAGAACGCAAGCCTTTTTCGGCCTCGCCTTGAATTAACGATACCGAGCGGCTAACATGAAGGAGTGAGCATTCTTGGGAATAGCGGCATGTTGGTGAAGAAACCATGTTTACAGGGATTGTACAGGCCTTGGGTGCCGTGCGTTCGATCCAATCTGGATCGGCTGGGTATTGCCTCGTCCTGGAAGCGCCCGAACTGCCGCGCCCGCTTGTCGATGGTTGTAGCATCTGCGTAAATGGCGTATGTCTTACCGTTACCCGTAGCGATTCCCGTTTTATTGAATTCGACGTGGTGCCAGAAACCCTTTCGCGGAGTACGCTCGGCGAGATTCGACCGGGTGAGATGGTGAATCTGGAACCGGCCCTGCGGGCCGGCGACCCGATGGATGGGCATATCGTGCAGGGGCATGTCGACGGCGTGGCCACGGTTCGCGACGTGCGCAAGGATGGCGGGGGGTATCTGATGGAGTTCACCATCGAGGCCGGCCTGCTGCCCTGCATTGTGCCGAAAGGGTCCATCGCCATCGATGGTGTTTCTCTGACCGTTGCGCGGGTCGAGGACGACGGATTTGTCGTCGCCCTGATCCCCACGACGTTGGAGCGAACCACGCTCGGGCGACGCCGGCCGGGCGATAAGGTCAACGTGGAAACGGATATCGTGGCTCGCACGATACTCGCTTATTTGCAACGTAGGCCTCCCAAGAATAGCCAAGGCAGCGTTACCCTGGACCTGCTGCGGGAGAATGGCTGGCCATGAGCGGCTCCACCTCCCATCCCGCGCATGAACCTCACGCCGAGCGGGCCAACCCGCGGCCGATGATCGGGATCACCATGGGCGATCCGGCCGGGGTCGGCGCGGAGGTCATCGCCAAAGCCCTGGCCGATCCGGATGTCCGGCGCATGGGGCGTTTCATTATTTACGGACTGGCCGAGGTTCTCGAATACGCCGCCGATCTGGCGGAGATCAATCCCTACTGGTTCCGGCTGCCGCATGAAATCGTCAGCCATATCGAGAGTGGCGTGGTCGTGGCGGATTTCGACGAGTTCGCCATGTTCGGCCCGACCGTGCGTTATGCGACGGCCGAGGGCGGACAGTCCTCGATGCGTTTTCTGGATACCGCCATCAGTGGTGCGCTCAATGGGACACTTGAGGGGATCGTAACCGCTCCGATCTGTAAGGAAAGCTGGGCGATGGCCGGCTATCGTTTTCCGGGACACACCGAGAAGCTGGCCCACGCCTGCAAGACAGAGCGTTACACGATGATGTTTGTCGGCGGCCGTTTGCGCGTAGCCTTGGCCAGCATTCATCAGGCCCTTTTCGATCTGCGCAACTCGTTCACCATCGGCCGGGTGTTCACCCCGATCGACCTGATGGGTCAGGCTTTGACCCACTGGTTCGGGCTCGAATCCCCGCGGATCGCGGTCTGCGGGCTGAATCCGCACGCGGGCGAAAACGGTATGTTCGGCGACGAGGAAAAGCGGATCATCGAGCCGGCGATCGTCATGGCCCGCGAATCGGGTCTGAACGTGGAAGGACCGTTCCCGGCGGACACCATTTTCTGGAAAGCGATGCACGGCCACTTCGACGGCGTGGTCGCCATGTATCATGATCAGGGGCTGATCCCGATCAAGCTGCTGGCCTTCGAGAGCGCCTGTCAGACCACCCTCGGCTTGCCGATCATCCGCACCAGCGTCGATCACGGGACGGCCTTCGATATCGTGGGCAAAAACCAGGCCAACCCCGAAAGCATGAAAACCGCCATTCGCCTCGTCTGCCAGATGGCCTTACGCAAGCGCGAATGCGAGGCGCTTATCCCCCAGGTGACGCCGGACGCGACCCTGGACGAACCATTGTCCACGACGGCCGAACCGGACGGGTTGTAGTCCATATTGTCTGTTTACGAGTGGTTAACAAGTCTATTGAATATCTATACAATCCTCACATGCAATTAGGGTATGACTCTCGGACAAGATATGTCATGTTATGGGGCGGTCAATCACTATTCTCTGGGGTTTCTGATTTGCTGATCTACTATCACTCAGGGATTATCCAGGTGAACCTGGTATAATGGTAGATAGACGACTCGTATCCGCTTAATACTGAACAACTGAGAGTGGTGGTTCGCTGGGATTTTGTAGGGCCCAGGTTTGATGCCTGCTTGCCCTTTCGGGTGTTTCGGTACGCTTGCATGGCGGAGTTGGTTAAGATGAGTACTCGTGGAGAGGATTATGCTTGGGTTGCCTCGGTTGCGGGATGGTTTCCGTCGGCGGCCGGGCAGGGTATAATGGGAACAGCGGATGGAGGCTGAGCTGACCGCATGTCTTACCTGTTTCCCAAAGAGGAACTGATCGCTACTCTTCGATGCCGTCAGGGTGCGCTATTGCCCTGTAAGCTGGATTGGCCGGTATGCAAAATATGCTATTGGAGCGGAGATCCGGGCGATGCGCGGCCGGCGGGAGCGCATGAGTGGAAGGATACTTGGGGCGTGACTTGGCGAAAGGAGTCGCCCGACCCGACGATGATGCCGTTTCCTGTTGCCCACCCGCTGCATGGTCGATTGAATATTCTTGACCGACATCCGTGGCCAAACCCTGAGGATCCTCACTTGTTCGCTGATTTGGCCAATCTACGTCATCCGGACCATCAGTTACTGATCGGTGAGCACCGTTTTGCCTTGTACGAACGGGCCTGGCTACTTACTGGTATGCGGCATCTGGCCGAGTCGGTCGATGATGATCCCGAGGGGCTGGACGATCTGTTCGCCAGGATAGGGGCCTTCGAGTCGGCCATTGCCCGGCGGTACATTCGCATGGGTGTTGAGGCGGCATGGATCGTGGACGACTATGGAACTAGTTCGATGGCAAATTTTACGCCCGAGACTTGGCGGCGCTACGTCAAGCCGCATTTGCGTAAGATCGTGGAACAATATCACGAGGCGGGTGCTCTGGTCTTTCTGCATAGTTGGGGGAACGTGACTCCTCTGATCGATGATTTTCTGGGAGTAGGTATTGACGCCATCGACCCTCTGCAGCCGGATTGCAATCGTTTGGATTACATTCGTAGGCAGACTGCCGGACGCATGTGTCTTTGCGGGGGCGTGGCTTCCTCGGTGATGCTGGCGGATAATGCAGAACGCACCAGGGAGGATACCCATCTACGGATTCAGGAATTGGGTGCTCAAGGTGGGTATATTGTCGGGCCGGAAGACGACTGGGAGTATCCGCCCTTGGCCCATCAGGCCATGCTGTCGGTCGTCGACCATTATCGTTATCCGGAATAAGTGTCAGGAGAACTGAAATGGAACTCATTACCCAATTTTCGATCATGTTGGTTAACAAGCCGGGGGTACTGGCCCAGGTGACCCGGACTCTAGCCCAGGCGAGAATCAATATTGTGGCTATGACCATGATGGATTCTAGCGAGCACGGCGTTCTTCGGGTGGTTGCGAAGGATGTTGACCATGTGCGGAGGGCCCTGACCCCCCTTAACCTGCCCATGACGGAGACGGAGGTACTCCTGGTGGACATGTCCAACCGGGCGGGGGCTTTGGCGGAGGTCTGCGGCAAGTTGGCCGAGTCTCATATCAACATTACCTATGCCTATTGCACTACCGGAGCCCGTGGTGGAAAGGCGACGGCCATATTCAAGGTCTCGGATGTTAAAAAAGCCACGAAAGTACTGAAAGCCTCTCAACGTAAGCTGAGCGACACTAAGCAGCAGTTGCGGCGTTCGCCGGCAGGGCGAGCCTGATCTCGCGGGCTGGAGGCTTTACCGGGGGGGCATGACATTTCGGGGAAACGACCCGGGCGATTGACGATTACCGCAGTTCCTTGATGCGCAGGTTGCGGAATTCCACTCGATGATGGTGCCCGCAGAGAGCGATGTGGCCGGTCTTGTTGTGCAGGCCGACGTAATCATGGCCGTGCATGTGCACCGGGCCGACGGTGTCCATGTCAACGTCCAGAATAAGGGTGCCGTTAAGGGTCACCCGTATGTGCGAACCGATCGCTTTGATTTCCATGGCATTCCATTCACCTGTCGGGTTCATGTGCCCCCGTTTAGCGGCCGCGGCCCCGTATACGGAGCCATTGAATTGCGCCGGCTCTAGACCCTGGTATTCCGTGTAATTATCGTCGAGGATCTGAATCTCCAGGCCCGTCACTGCCGGGGGAAGTGTGCTGATCGGACTGCGGATGCCGATGCCGTTGTTACCCCCCGCTTCCAGCCGGTACTCCAGGCGGAGGATGAAGTCGTTGTATTCCCTGTCGGTATACAGGTCACCGCGGGCCCCCTGCTTGCATATAAGCAGGCCGTCGACGGCTTCGTAATCTTCCATTCTACCTTGCCAGCCGTCCAGCGAGTGGCCGTTAAACAGGCTGACAAATCCTTCATCAGGGGCCATTTGCACTGCCGCATCCGGGTGAGCCGATGCTGGTTCGGGATCGCGAGCGTTCTGTTTCGCCGGGTCCGAGCAGCCCATGCCGATCAATAATGTCACAATGATGAAATAAAACGAGCGGGCCATTCCGCGTGCCTCCTGATGCGCATAGGGCCATTATTTATCCTCGGTTCGGCTGGAACCTGATTATTATTCTGAACGCATGGTATTATACTATATGATCAACCAGGATCAACAGGGCAAGACGGCGTGAGTGGGGGAGAAAGTCGGCTTGTCCCTGTCGTAGCCCGCCACGCGACCTTGATGCCATAGTTCATAATTTGAGGTGAAGGGGGCGGCGGTTTTTGCAGTAGGTGGGGAAAGCCGTATGATGTCGCGGATGTTTGGTTTCGAGATCATTCAAGGTGAGCCGAACAGGGCGGCGCGGTGCGGGCGGGTGCTGACGCCGCACGGGGCAATCCGCACGCCGGCATTCATGCCCGTGGGCACGCAGGCAGCGGTCAAGGGGTTGTGGCCTGGACAGGTCCGCGAGAGCGGTACGGATATCATCCTGGCCAACACGTACCATCTGGCGTTGCGGCCGGGGGCGGAACTGGTCGAGCAGCTTGGCGGGCTCCATAAGTTCATGGGTTGGGACGGACCGATCCTGACGGACAGCGGCGGGTATCAGGTTTTTTCGCTGGCCGAGCTGCGCAAGATCGACGATGACGGCGTGACCTTTCGCTCGCACATTGACGGGCAGTGGCTGCACCTCGATCCCGAGTCCGCGACCGGGGTGCAGAACCGGCTGGGGGCGGACATTATCATGGCGTTCGACGAGTGCCCGCCCGGCGATGCGGAGCGGGAAGTCGTGGCCCGGGCGGTCGAGCGGACGGTGCGGTGGGCCGAGCGATGCAGAAAATTTCATCAGCGTCAGGAGCAGGCCCTGTTCGGCATCGTGCAGGGCGGGGTGTTCCACGACCTGCGGGCATTGTGCGCCGAGCGGCTGATCGCCATGGATTTTCCGGGTTACGCGATTGGGGGGCTTTCGGTAGGTGAGCCGCACGAAAAGATGGTCGAAGTGCTGGGCGAGCTGGTGCATCGGCTGCCGGCGGACCGGCCTCGGTATCTGATGGGCGTGGGCATGCCGCGGGACATCCTGGCGGCGGTCCGGTCGGGGGTGGACATGTTCGATTGCGTATTGCCCACCCGTAATGGCCGTAATGCCTACGCCTTTGCCGCCCAGAAGCCGATCCGGCTGCGAAACGAGCAATATCGGGCCGACGAGCGGCCGTTGGAGGCCGACTGCCCCTGCCCGACCTGCCGTCAATTCAGCCGGGCGTACCTGCGGCATTTGTTCCTGGCCCGGGAGATGCTTGGCCCGATCCTCGTTTCCCTGCATAATGTATGCTTCTATCAGCGGTTCATGGGCCGCTTGCGAGACTTGATTCCGACCGGCGATTGGGCGACCATGCTGGCGGAGTTCCCCGTGGCCGGCGCGGGCGGCGGGGATAATGGTGCCTTTTAATGGAGATAGCTCGTGCTCAACCTGTTTGACTTGACCATCCTGGCCCAGCAAGGCGGCGGCTCCGGTTCCGGAGGAGGCAGCCAGATATGGGTCGGACTGCTCCTTATGATCGTGGTTTTCTACATGGTCATGATCTTCGGCAGCCGCAAGGACAAGAAGAAACGCCAGGACATGCTGGCCGCGATCAAGAAAAACGATCGGGTCATGACCATCGGAGGGATCATCGGCTCGGTCGTCTCGACCACGGACAGCGAAGTGACCCTCAAGGTCGACGAATCCGCCAACGTTAAGATCACGTTCATCCGCAGCGCGATTCAGAAGGTGCTCACCGAAGGCGAGAAACCCGGCGAGGGTAGTTGACTCCCCCGGTTATTTGCAAAATACAAGCCAGCCGAACTTGTCCGGGCGATGAAAGTTGATTTCGCCGGGCGGCGACCAGGCAGTGTATTCGTCGTCTTGGGCCTGCGCAGGGCGGTCTATGCGATAAAGGTTCCAACGCCACTGGTCGCCGGCTGACGGCGGCAGATTTGGGCCCTGGGCGAACTGGCTGAACGGGATGGCGATTTCCACGGACCATTGTGTGCAGTTTGATGGGTTGGATCCGCGCTTGTCCCCGACTTCGCCATTGACCACGACCGCCGTTTGCATTCCTTCGCAGGTATATTCTTCGCTGAAGACTTTCAGCCATTTGCCTTGGCCGGCGTTGAGTACGTAGGCGTCGAATACCGTGTTGTTAGGGCTGATTTCCAGTTCAATATAGGTTTTGCCATCGCCGTTGTCGTCGATGAATACCTCGACTACTTCGTGATTATAGATGGGCGCGTCCCGTTCGGTTTCACTGGCCCAGATGTCGTTATCGATGCATTCGAAAGCTATGTACAAATGCGTATCGGACCACAGTGCCCGCGCGGTCGTTGGCTGGCGTGGCGGCCGGCCCGTGTCGGCCAGGGTCAGATTGACCACCTCTGCCTTGTGCCATGCCTCCTCGTTCATCTGTCCGTCGATTACCGGTGACTGCTCCGTATAATGGCAATGGTAGATCGGGACGCAGGGAGCCGCCTGTCGGCAACCGGCCGCCAGCATAAGAGATGTTAAACCCACCATCATTATACCAAGCTGGATGTTCATGCTCTGCTCCTTAGTGAGATCATCCCGTATTCGGCCGACAGGTCCGAATGATATCCTCGGCGCCGGTGGCGATCAGGTCCGCGACAATGCTGCTGGCGATCTCCGCAATATCCGCGATATCCGAACATGGCCGTGCGGCTGAGGCTCGGGCTTCTTGCCTCGCTTTCGGGTCGATGACCAGAGCTTCGCATTCAAGCTGTCCGTCTACGATTTGAGCGTAGACCGCGACAGGGGCACGGCATCCTGCGTCGAGAGCGGCCAGAATCTGGCGTTCGCAACTTACCGCCATGGCTGTTGGGGTGTCGTGTATCGGAGCAAGAAGCTCAGCCAGGCGGTGATCGTCGCTTCGCCCTTCAAGAGCCAGGGCGCCTTGCCCTGGAGCCGGCAGCATGAGTGATAGATCAAGAATCTCCGTGATTTCGTGTTTCAACCCGACTCGTTTCAACCCGGCGACGGCCAGCACCGCCCCGGCGCAATCGCCGCAGCGAACCTTGTGGATACGTGTGTCAACGTTGCCGCGTAGAGCAACGAAACTCAGGTCGCCGCGTTGGCGGAGCAGTTGGGCTTGCCGTCGAAGACTGGTCGTGCCCACCGCGCCGCCCTCGGGTAGATCGGAGAACGGACGGCCGTCGGCCGAGATATAAGCGTCACGCGGATCCTCGCGCGAAGGCCAGGCAATGATGGCCAGATCGTCATGTAGCTTCGTGGGTAAATCCTTGGCCGAATGCACCGCCAGATCGATCGAGCCGTCGAGCAGAGCCTGTTCCAGTTCCTCGGTGAATAAACCCTTCCCACCGATTTCCGGCAGCGGACGGCCGCTCAGCCGATCGCCGGTCGTGGTGATGATCTGTTGGTGGATTCGCAGATGTGGATGCGCTTCGGCCAGCCGGTCGATCACCCATTGGGTCTGGGCGACGGCCAGTTTCGAGCCGCGGGTGCCTACCACGAGCGTGTCGCTATGGCCGGATTTGCTCACGTGAGTTTCCGAATAAGCGCCTCGGTAAACTGGTCCGTGGTGGCCCGGCCGCCGATATCCGCGGTCAGATGGGCCGGGTCGCCCTCGGTCAGAACGGCGTCGTACGCGTCGCGGATACGATCAGCGGCCTGGTTCTCGCCCATATGGCGGAGCATCATCACGCCGCTCATGATGCAGGCCAGCGGATTGGCCAGGCCCTTGCGGGCGATGTCCGGGGCCGAGCCGTGGACGGGCTCGAAGACGGCGCAGCCGACTCCGAAATTCGCCCCCGGTACCACGCCCAGCCCGCCGACCAGACCGGCGGCCATGTCGCTGACGATGTCGCCGTAGAGGTTTTCAAGCAACAAAATGTCGAACCGGCTGGGGTCGCGTACCATCTGCATGCAACCGTTATCGATAATCAGTTGGTCGTAGGTTACCCGGCCGTCATAATCGCGATGGACTTTCTGGGTGCAACGCAGAAAAAGCCCGTCGGACATCTTCATGATGTTGGCCTTGTGGAAGACAGTGACTTTTTGTCGTTCGCGGGAGACGGCGTAGTCGAAGGCGAAGCGGGCGATGCGGGTGCAGGCCTCCTCGGTGGCAATCTTAAGGCTCTGGGCTACGCCGGGGATTATCTCATTCTCGATGCCGGAATATAGACCCTCTGTATTCTCGCGGATGATGACCATATCGACGTTGTCGAAGCGGGTCTTGATGCCGGGCAGGTTACGCACGGGCCGGACGGCGGCGAAGAGCTTGAGGCGCTTGCGGAGCTGGACGTTAACGCTGGTATGCCCGCGACCGATGGGTGTGGTAACCGGACCTTTAAGGGCAATGCCGTGGCCGGCGATAGCCGCGATCGTTCGCTCCGGGAGCACGGAGCCACAGAATTCGATGGCGGTCTCGCCGATCGGCAGCGATACCCACTCGATATCCACCCCCGCCGCCTCGATCACGCGTTTGGTCGCCCCGACCACCTCCGGGCCGATCCCGTCGCCGGGCAACAAACAAACCGTATGGGCCATGGTTGTACCTTTCGTTCGCTGATGAGGCCGACAGGACGGCCTGGCGTTGACACGATGCTACCTGCGATTCACAACGATTTTCCGATTATAACCAGTCGGCGTCGGGGAGCAACGTAAAGCAAGGCCGTTCGGTTATAACGGCATATCGGGTTGCCGGTTAGCCGTGCAACTTGCCTGTGAAATTCGCTAATGTAACAAGCGGCTGGGTGGCATGGGCAGGCCCTGGTCACACCCCGGCGGGACCAGGGTTTGCCCGTGCTTCTCCGTTGGTTAAATAATGGGGTGACCTTGCCACGCCATTCGATACACCCCCGTGTCATTGTTTTCGAATGCAACCCGAGAAAATAACGACAAATCGCTTGGCAGCGTTCGTGATAACCGGCATAATAACGATGCACTCATACATGGAGGTGGCGATGAAGATCAAACCGGACCAGATTATCAACGGCGATTGCGTGGAGGGCATGGCGCGGATCGAGCCTGGCTCGGTGGATCTGGCCTTCGCGGACCCGCCGTTCAATATCGGCTACAAGTATGATGTGTATGACGATGAGCGCAAAGATGATGACTATCTGAACTGGTCGCGGTCGTGGATGGGCGCGGTGGTGAAGGCACTCAAGCCCAGCGGCACGTTCTGGCTGGCGATCGGCGACGAATACGCGGCCGAGTTGAAAGTGATCGCCACGAAGGAGCTGCACCTGATCTGCCGAAGCTGGGTGGTGTGGTATTACACGTTCGGGGTGAACTGCGTGCGGAAATTCAGCCGCAGCCATGCCCACCTTTTTTATTTCATCAAGGATCCAAAGCATTTCACCTTCAATGCCGACGACCCGGCCATCCGAATCCCCTCGGCCCGGCAACTGGTATACGCCGACGCCCGGGCCAATCCCAAAGGGCGACTGCCCGACGATATGTGGATTCTGCGTCCGCAGGATTTGCCGGAAGGCTTTCGGCCGGAACAGGATACCTGGTATTTCCCACGGGTGTGCGGCACCTTCAAGGAACGCAAGGGCTGGCACGGCTGCCAGATGCCCGAGCAGTTGCTCGGACGCATCATTCGTTCATGCTCCCATCCGGGCGAACTGGTGCTCGACCCCTTCGCCGGCAGCGGCACGACGCTCTCGGTGGCCAAGAAACTGGGTCGCCAGTATCTGGGGTTTGAATTGTCGAAGGAATACGCCGAGCAGGTGAACACCCGCTTAGCCTCGATCAAGTCCGGCGACCCGCTCGACGGAACGGCCGAACCTCTGCGCAGCGTCCCGGCCACGCCGGATCAGCCCCGGCAGCGGCGGCAACGGAGCACACCCCAGCCGGATTCGCTTTCGCGGGGTTTGTTTGCCTGAATGCCTGAGCAGCCCGTAGGCAGCAATGGCCAGGCTTAGACGACAGATAGTGTGTCAATAGCTATTCACAAGCGATATCTCCCGTGACTCACGGAAACACCGGCGTACCTTGGCCGTGTGGGTTGGTACGAGAGATCAGATTCTTGGTTGGGTGTTGATGCGGTTCACTATCGCATCTTGACTTCTTGGTCTCCGAAACTGGTGCCTACCGCTCGGGCGGCAGCTATGAGCGGATTGTCCATAGGGACCATACGCTGCTGGCCTGCTACGGTGTCGATCGGTACGCTGGTGATTGTGTTATTCTGCACTACCACCAGTTGGTTGAATTGCTCGGCCAGTACCAGTTCCAGAGCCTTGTAGCCGAACAACGTTCCCAGGATGCGGTCGGCTGGTACCGGGGTACCGCCCCGCTGAACGTGGCCGAGGATCGTTTCCCGGCATTCCAGACCGGTAATTTCCTCTATTTGCTGGCGGAGAACCCGGCTGATTCCACCAAGGCGAATGGGGTCGGGGCTGTCGGCGATGACGCTGTTGACCACCTGTTGGCCGTCCTTGGGGCGGGCTCCTTCGGAAACGGCGATGATGGTGAAGCTCTTGCCATGCCGGCCACGACGCAGGCAGTGTTCGCAGACCATCTCGATGTCGTAAGGAATTTCCGGAATCAGGATCACGTCGGCCCCGCTGGACAACCCGCTGTGCAGGGTCAGCCAACCGGCGTTGCGGCCCATAAGTTCTACGATCATTACCCGATGATGGCTCGAAGCGGTGGTATGGATGCGGTCCAGGGCCTCGGTGGCCGTATCCACCGCCGTTTGGAAGCCGAAGGTCAGCTCCGTATGCATCAGATCGTTATCGATCGTCTTGGGCACGCCGACGCAACGGATGCCGTGCTCCGCCAAGCGGGCAGCCCCGGTCATGGTCCCGTCCCCGCCGATACAGATTATCGCGTCCAGTCCGCGGGATTGCACGTGCTCGATAACCCGGTCGGTAACGTCCTTGAAGATCGGCTTGCCTTGCGCGTCTACTCCGACCGCGAAATGGGACGGGTTGGCCTTATTGCTGGTACCGAGGATCGTGCCGCCGCGGGTCAATATGTTGGATACAGCACCGGTGGACAGGGGGTGCATCCGATTGCGGATCAGACCCATATAACCGTCCTCGATGCCCAGGACTTCCAAATCATGCTGGAAGACGGCCGTCTTGGTCACCGCCCTGATCACGGCGTTAAGACCTGGACAATCACCACCGCCGGTTAGGACGCCTATCCGGTTGATTTTTTGTCGCCCCATGGTTCTGCTTCCGCTCTTAGCTTGGTCACGAGGTGTGACTACCGTTTCCAGCGTACTTGGACTCATGTTGACTATCCTGCCCTTCTCTGCCCAAGCCGCGGTTCGTTTTATCGGTCGAACCCACGGCTCGCCCCGGCGAGTAACGATCCGCGTGTTATAGATATAACATAGGCCCATCGGATTTTCTTGAGGGTCAGGTAACTATCATTTGGACAGATTATTTTTCTCCGCTCGTTACCCTGGTTGGGGCAGCAGGGGGTCAGGGCCTGCTTCAGGTTCCGGATTCCGGGCCTCCACAGGTTTGGCTTGGGCGACCGGTTTCACTCCGGTATCGTCTTTGTCCAATAACTCGCTGATAGTCGGTCTGGTCAGGTGTTCTCCGCGGATCAGAGCCTCGACCTCGGTACCGTCCAGTGTTTCGTATTTGAGCAATGCTTGGGCGATCGCCTCGAGCTTGTCCCGGTTTTCCGCGAGCATGCGCCGGGTGTCCTCGTAAGCTTCGTTGATCAGTCGGTGGATTTCCTCATCGATGATCTGGGCGGTTTGCGGACTGCATTCGCGACCTCCGGGCAGGTCGATCCACATGTTTTTTCGTCCCGGGTCGTCGCCGTAGTATATGAAGCCAAGCCGTTCGCTCATGCCCCATTCGGTAACCATGCGTCGTGCCATTTCCGTGGCTTGCCGTATGTCGGCGGAGGCCCCGGTATTCACGTCACCGCAGAACATTTCCTCGGACAGACGTCCCGCGCAGAGGATCCGCAGATTGGCTCGGATCCATTTTTCGGTGTAATTGGTGCGGTCTTTTTCGGGGAGCGAGAACGAGGCCCCCCCGTAAGGCCCACGAGGGATGATACATACCTTGTGCAGGGGGTCCGTCTCGGGCAGCATGCATTGTACGAGCGCATGACCGGCCTCGTGATAGGCGGTGGCGATTCGCTCTTTTTCATCCAGCACCCGGCTCTTCTTGGCTCGGCCCCAGCGGACCTTGTCGCGGGCCTCCTCCAGATCGATCATTTCCACCGCGTCCTTGTTGGTCATGGTGGCCAGGAGGGCGGATTCATTGATGATCGCTTCGAGATCCGCCCCGCTGAACATGGGGGTGCCACGGGCCAGACGCTGCAGATCCACGTCGGTGCCAAGTTTGATCTTGCGGGCGTGAACCTTCAGTATCTCCAGTCGGCCCTTGACATCGGGCAGGGGCACGTATACCTGGCGATCGAATCTTCCCGGACGAACCAGGGCCGGATCGAGTACGTCCGCCCGGTTGGTCGCCGCGATTACGATTACTTGGTCCGATGTGTCGAAACCGTCCATTTCCACCAGGATCGCGTTAAGCGTCTGCTCGCGTTCGTCGTGGCCGCCGCTGGAGAAACCAGCCCCACGCCGCCGGCCCACCGCGTCTATCTCGTCAAGGAAGATAATGCAGGGCGAGTTGTCCTTGGCCTGTTTGAACAGGTCGCGTACCCGGGAGGCGCCTACCCCGACGAACATTTCCACGAAATCGCTACCGGAAATACTGAAAAACGGCACATCGGCTTCTCCGGCGATGGCCTTGGCCAGCAACGTTTTGCCGCAACCCGGCTCGCCGACCAGCAATACTCCACGGGGAATCCGCCCGCCAAGACGCTGAAAGCGTTTAGGATTCTTGAGGAACTCGATCAATTCGCCCACGTCTTCCTTGGCCTCTTGGATACCGGCCACGTCGTTGAAGGTGATGCGAATATGATCCTTGGAGCTGACCTTGTGGCGGGAACGCCCGAAGCTGCCCAGCATTCCCCCCGGTCCACCGCCCGCCCCCCGAAACTGGCGGAACAGGAAGAACCACGCCACTAGGAAAATCAGTATCCACGGAACGAAATTGATCAGCAGGGGCAGGAGGTAGCCGCTGTCATTGTCCGCCTTGATTTCCGCATCGCTTTTCTGGATGGTGGCATAAAACCATTCCGCCCCGATCCAGTCTCGGGGCAGCTCAACCTCGAAAAATTCCGGCTGCTCTTTGCCCTTGACTTCCTTGAGTTCGCCGCTGATTTTCCCGTTACTGGGTCGCAGGACCATTGCTTTGACATTGCCGTCCTGAACATGCTTGAGAAACTCGTCGATCGATAGCTTGCTGGTCTCGGGGGTTTTACCGTAAAGCATCATTACCAGCATCAAGGCAAAGGCAATGAAGACCACCCAGGTAAACACGCCACGAGATAGACGCATAGGCGGACCCGGGGGGCGGTTCGGTCCCGGTCGCTGATCCTGATTGGGCTGCTGATCGGACATTTATACTCCCTGAATGCGACGATTATGTTAAGCGCGTTTTGTTTCTTGCTCGGGCGGTTTACCGCCACCGATTTCTGGTGACAGTGGCGCCCATGAATTCGACTTTGGGACTCTCATCCGATTTTAGGATAGTCACCAGTCCCGTGCCAGACTTTCCACGATCTTACGAGCCATTTTGCTGGTCGCATCGTCAATCGCGTTATGGGTTGTTTCGCCGGCTGGCCGAACATATTCCACCGTGGTGATGAAGCGGGGGTGTTCGGCCAGAATCTTTCCGGTACGCATGTCCTGCCATCGGTAACGAATTGCCAGCGTGGCCGCCGTTTGTCGAGGCCGGTCGAGCCAGCTTCGTCCCAGGGTCGATTCCCGCCATTCCAAAACCTCCGCGGTAAAGAGAGTATCGGCTTTTTCGCGCGGTGCGTTGCGGTAGGGGGTCATCCGATCGATTTCCTTGCGCAGGGCTTCGGTTAACTGGAATTCGATCCCTCGGCGGAACTCCTTGGACTGGGCCATATCCACATAAACGGTGCGAACATTGGATGGGTAAAGAGATTCCGAGGAATACCCACAACCGGTGACCACCGCCAGGGCAAAGGTTAATACTAGGCACCAGAGGTGCGTCGGCTGCCTTGGGCGGGTCCAGTTACCTATTCGCCAATTATTGACCATAGCTGTTGTCCGTTCGCCGCCGTCGGTTCGGCGGGGCTGTCAGCGGGTAGCGTCGGCGATTTCCACCGGCTCACCCAGTGTGGCCAGGCGACCGGCGGCTTCGGCCGCCGCGGGAGTACCCGGCCAGACACGCACCGTCTTGCGGTAATAATAACGCGCCGCCCCCATCTTGTCGGTCTTATCGTAAAACTTGGCGATATCCAGGCATTTGTCCGCTCGGGTAGATTCAATCTGCTCGAGAATAACCGGGACATCCTGCTGGCGGGCCATTTCCGGATACTGCTCCATGTACTGGTTGAACCGCTCCCGGGCCTCGATCAAGGCCGACTCGTCAAATTTGATGCCGCGAAAGCTGGCCAGGGCCGACCACGCTGCCCGATACAGGGCCTTGGAGTGATAGCGGCTGCGCGGATATTCCCGGGCATAGATCGCGTATTCATCCTCGGCCAGCTCGAAATCGCCTCGGTCGTAATAATAATCCGCCTTGGTCAGTTGCCCAAGTGGAGCATAAGGCGTGTCAGAATAATGGGTGATCATGTCGTTGAGGATTTCAATGCCCCCGTCCCGATCACGAATCCAGATCAGCCCGCCCCAGGCTTTACGCCGCTTGCCGGCCAGGTATTGCTCGGCGATGCGGAACTCACCGGCCAACGCCCGTTCCGCATACGGCGAACCCGGGTACGTGTTCAGTAGTTCCTGATAGCCCTTATGGGCGGCATGATAATCCCCTCGTTCAAGGTTTGCCGTCGCCCGAAGGTACACGGCCTCGGCATAGCGTGGTGAATCCGGATAGCTCTTAAGCCAGTCGTCTATGATTTTGACGACCGTTTTATACTCGCTGCGGGCTAACCATTGGCGTGCGATGTCCAGGTCGCCATCCTCGGTGCCAGGAGCCGGCGGGGGCGTGATGATCCATTGGCGACTCTTGGGGTCGAAAGTCATTCGTTCCGCGTGGTCGCGAGCCGGGGTTGGTGTTGCTCCCAATGCCTGACATACCATGACCAGCGTACCGGCCAATATGGAAAGCCCAGGCCACCAAGGAAGATGCGCGGAGTGTCCTGAAGTACGACCAACGCTCCGGGACAGGGGGAGTGACCCGGTTTTAGGATACGATTCTATTTGCCTGTCTAGCTCAGCTTGCATAAAAAGCGGCCCATTTCCTTTAAGTTTTTGACCGGCCAAAGCCTGGGCGGGCCGATTATAAATCACTTGATCGGTCGGGGCAATCAGGGTTTAGTGGTCCCCCCGGGCGATGGCGGAGAGGCCTCGGATTCCACGATTTCGTTCGATTCTCGCCTTTTCGCCAGACCCAGAACTTGCGATAAGACCGCCCCGGCCAGCAATACGAAGGAAAGGAGTACGCGAGTTAGCCATATCTTCCTCCGCTGGGGGAGACGGTAGGAGAAACTGACCGGACGATCCAGGTCCACTTCGCATTCTAGTTCGCCATCGGTGCCCGCCCATCGTAGATATCCTGAAAAACCGCCCGGCGGGTAATTGTTGTTAAGGTATAAGCCAATGTGCTCGCTGACCATCGAGCGGACTCGATGCCGCTGGTCCGCCGGCAGACCTCGGCGATAGCTGCCCTCGATGGTCTGTACCACATTATTTTCCAGTCCGCGGTACTCCGCGAACAGGGTGGTTACCCCGATTAACAGGCTGACGATCAGCCCGGCAAGCCAAAGCACCCCCCGGTGGAGCGGGGCCTTCGATGAGCCCAAACGATACATAAACGCTCCCGGAATTAGGCCCAGTAGCATGAAGAAAAACAGTCCAAGATAGACCGGAAGAAAAGCCAGATAGGCCAGCAGCCAGCCCAGGGGAATGCCCGTTACGCATCCGCCGATCAGCATGCCGGGCCAAGCCCATTTTTTGTCGGCGGTCGTGTCCATGCTCCGTAGTTTAGCAAACTATGCTTGGCTGCCAAGATGGGGATCAGATTTGGTCGGACGGCTGGGTGCCATAATGCGTCTCTGCTCTCCCCGCCCAGACGATCCGGCTGCCTGAGGAAGGATGGCGGCAGGCGCGATCCTGTTGCTAATGCTGTTCTTGCCGGCCGGGCCCCACGATCCAGGTTCTTTGTTCTTCGGCCCAGACCCGCAGGTCGGGTTTAAGGAGAGTATCCTGTCTCGCTTGCTCATACCAGCCAACCGCTTCGCGGTCCCGACCGAGCCGGCGGAGGATTTCGCCCAGCAAATAGCAAGCCGCCCCACGGTTCTCCGGGGATATCTGCCGGGCCAGTAAGGCCCGTTCAAAGCATTGGGCGGCTTCCCGTTGATATAGCCTTTCGCGATCTATGGAGTCTCGCATCCGGGCGATCCCTTCGTGTAGGGATTCCGCGAAGGGTTCGTAATCGGCCAGCCGTTCTAGCCGTGGCAGAGCGTGTCGATTCTCGCCTCGCTGCCGGAGGATCAGGACCAAGGCCAGTTCGACGTACGGTCGCTGGTAACGGTTGAATCGGCCGGTGGCCAGGGCCTCGGTAATGTGCGTGGCCATTCGCATTTCAACGTCCGCCTGATTGTCCGTTGGCTGCATCGTCGGCCGCCAACGCTCCGCGAATTCCAGCACTCGTTGCAGACGCGGATCGGGCGGCAGTATCGAACCGGAGTCGCGGGCGATCCACGAGGCCCTTAGGTGCAGCCACGCCAAAGCCTCTTCCGACTTCCCCCTCCAACGGTAACACTGAATGGCCAAGTCGTAACGGTCGCTGGCATCCAGCTCGCGCGGATCGCTATGTGGCGTAAAACCCTCAGGCAGGGCAAGACGCGGTGAAGTAAGAATTTTGTCGCGTACGTCAGGCGGCAGGGTGATGCCGGGGGCGAAATCCGAATCGTAGCCGCTGTATCCGCAACGTGGGCAGGTCGCGATGCGGTAATACTCCGGTTGCGGTCCG
>JAAYCU010000378.1 GCA_012729595.1 Phycisphaerales bacterium | reverse complement strand
CGAGCAATTAATTCTAGTTGCTTGAGCTGGCATCGTGGCGAATGATGCGTAGACAAATCCATGTTGCAGGGAATTATGATGAAAAGATCGAGTATGTGCCTCACTAGGTATTTGGGGTTTGTGGTTCTGCTGGCGGGTATCGTGGCGGTTTCCCCGGCATGGGGCCAAGGTCGCCAACTGACCGTGGAGAACGGCTGGTTGGTGAGCGATGGCCAGGTCATCTGGGGTAACGCCCAGCATAATGGCTGGTGGCGGGCTGGGCAGCGGGCGAATATTACGCGTAATGCCCCCGGGGTTGTCGCCCCCAACCGTACGGAAGAGCTCAATTTGTTGACCAACAATATGCTCAACTACGGCTATCCCGGTTTCGAGCACAATTTCGGCCTTTGGTATGATCGACGGCGCGACGCACATGACTCGGCATGTCGCACGAATGCTAACGTGGTTTCCCCCTTTCTCGAGCAACCTTGGGCCCGTAGCGGCACGGGGATGGCCTGTGACGGTCTGAGCAAGTACGACCTGACCCAGTACAACCAGTGGTACTTCGACCGTATTCGGACTTTCGCTAATCTTTGCGACACCAAGGGCACGATACTGCTGCACAACTTTTATATGCAGCACGCCCTGCTGGAGATTACCCCCCACTATGTGGATTTCCCATGGCGGCCGAACAACTGCATTCAAGCTACCGGAATGCCCTACGATATTCCGGCCGCCAATGTGTTCTACAACACGAATCACACCGTGAGATACAACCTGCATCGTGCGTATATCCGCAAATGTCTGGACGAGCTGGGCGACAACAAGCATGTTTTCCATATGGCCAGCCAGGAGTATACCGGCCCGCTTTCTTTCATGCAGTTCTGCCTTGACATGGTTCAGGAATGGGAGAATGACCGTGGCAAGAACGTGCTGTTCTGCGCCAGCGCGACCAAGGATGTAATCGACGCGGTGGCGAACGATCCGCGGGTTGATGCTTTGGACCTTCGCTACTTCTGGTACAGGGCAAACGGCTCGTTGTATGCGCCTGCCGGCGGTCAGGAAGTTCCGGGACGTTATGGCTTGACCGATTCCGCCGGCCAGAGTCCTCCCTATCAGTTCTACCGCAAGATTCGGGAATACCGACTGGCCTACCCGAACAAGGCCATCATCGACCAGATGGAGGCCTCGCGTCAGCAGACCTGGGCCTTCCTGATGGGTGGCGGATCATTGCTCATCCGCTTCATGGAATACACCGGCGGCATTGATCCACCCAACTACATCGCTCCCGAGCATTCCGCGATTATTCTGCCGACATACAATTTCATCAATAGCTCGCTATCGACACGATTGAAGGATATGACCCCCCAGGATTTGGTGAATAATCCTACTAGCAATTGGTGCCTGGCGGACGCGAATCGAACGTATCTTGTCTATGCCCTCAATGGAGGGCAGATCACTCTGGATTTGACCGGCGCCTCCAGCGGTAAACCTTTCCAGGCCCGATGGTTCGATCCAAGAACGGGCAACCTGAGCAACGCCAACGGAGGTACGGTAATGGGCGGAAGCGTGCTGGTGTTCGACGCTCCGGATGGTAACGATTGGGCGCTGTTCCTGGCCGGCGCGGCTCCTCTGGACGAGGTTCCGGTCATCGCCGAGGTTTCGTCGGGTACCCTGGTTTCCGGAACCTCATACACCCGGCAGATGGTGCTGACCCATGGAACGCCCCCAATCACCTGGTCGGTTCTGCAGGGGCCCGTCGGCCTTCAGGTCAGCTCCAACGGTTTGGTCAGCGGCTGGACCCCGAACTCCGGCGAGGCCGGTAGTTCACCTACCATCGAGATTCAGGCCAGCAATACGATAGGCTCTGACACCGTTAGCTGGCAAATCCTGGTGCTGTCCAGGATGGACTTTGATCAAGACGGCGACGTGGATCTAGAGGACTTCGGCGTGCTCCAGGCCTGCTTGTCCGGCACGAATGTGCCTTATCAAGCCGGTTGCGAGCATGCCAATCTGGATGGCGATATCGACGTTGACGGAGTGGACGTCAGCATCTTTCTGAATTGTATGGGCGGTCCAAACCGGCCGCCGGGCTGCTGACGGCCGGCCGGGACGGAGATAGACTGCGTTAACGCTTGATTATTCG
>JAAYCU010000377.1 GCA_012729595.1 Phycisphaerales bacterium | reverse complement strand
TTGCCGATCACGTCCTGGAACTTCAGAAACGCCGGCTCCGGTAATGCCATGGCTTGTCTCATGGCATCGAAGTCAATCCCGGCGAAAAGCTGCTCTGCGACAGTCGCCCGATAGGCTATATCACCGAGAGACAACTTGGCCGCTGCCTGAAGCTGTACAACACTGTCCTGTATCGGCTTGATCCCTTCGAGCCAAGTCTGATGCGTCTGTTTAATATCCTCAAAGACGCGGCTTGATGCGGTGGCTTGGTCGATGAGATCTTGCCAGCGCTGATTTGCCTGGACGATCTCGGCCAGATGTGAGGAAGCAAGTCCGGAAAGCTCGATGGAACGTGAGATCTCCAAATGCTGACGTCGGATCGGCTCAAGTGCCCGCTCCATCTGTTTATAAACGCTGAGATAGGACGGCTTGAGCGCGCGGTTCAAGCGTTCCATGTCCTCCTGGAGCTTCAGGTAGGCTGGCCGGAAATGTCGAAGATCGTCGTCCATGCTACTTCCTTCAACGCCTCATTTCTTGCGCCGGTTGTAAGGTGATTGATTTGTCGGCTTGAGCGAGATGTCCTCTTCGCTTGCCTTGGACCGGATCGAGTCTTCCGTCCGTCCGAGTTTGAGACCGATCACCCGTGTGGGGGTGTTCTGGTCAACGAGTTTTTCCAACTGCTGAACCTGTTTGTCGGTCCAGGGTTTGCCGTGGTGTTCTGGCTTCTTGGGCATAATGCACCTCCATCAATCTTGGTTTGTTTTAAAACCGAAGCCGCGCAGACCTTTGAGAGCGGCTTCGATGTTCGTGTCTGAAAATTCGTCCCTGCTCAATTTGGGGACCCAATCCGGATGTCTCTGGATAATGTCCTTGACGCCCTCAACGGTGGCGGGCTGTCCAGCAGCCGTCAGTTCAAAGGATGCGTCAAGGACAGTGGCCCAGCGTTCAAGAGCGCGGTAGCCCCATCCCTTCATCTGGTCGAGCATCTCGTCAACCTTCGCCTTTGACGGACCTAAGAGTTTCTGGGCTTGTTCGATTGCTTTGGAAACATTCGCCCCTGGCCTTACCGGCTTCAAATCACCTTCGCCCCGGCAAAGAACCAGCCACTTGCTTTTCTGAGCAAGGCTCAGGAACTTGTGGATTTCATCGTCAAGCGGCCCGGCAGCGCGCTTCGTGAATGTCTCGGTGAGTTCAATCTCTGCCTTTTGCTGCACCAAATAAAAGAGCTTAGCGAGCTTCACCCTTCCCATGGGGCGGTCGGGAGCATGGCAACGGTCAGTGATGTACGCGGCCAAAGCTGCCTTATTGAACATGTCATGGCCGGCATGGCGTTTCGATCCGACCTCTGGCGAGTTGCTCTGCGTTGACGGACAATCAAGAGCTTTGGCCTGGGCTTCCATCTCCGCCAGGAGTTCCCTCATGTGCGCCACGCGCCACTTGGTAGTAAGATCGCCAGAAAAGGCTTGCTTACTCAGAATCGTAAACAGCCGATCCAAGATAGCCTTGTGTTCTATACGTGTCTGAGCTGCTTTGATAAGCGGCTCAGACAATCGCCCAAAATGGTCCTGCAGCTTTGATGGCGGTAAAATGAATTCAACGGCAGACAAACGACCCTTGCTCACCAAACCTTTCATGCCCCCTGTCGAGGCAGCTTGGATGAGTCTTTTGCTAACGAGGCAGTGGCAATAAAGGAAAATTGAATTAACGCCATCCCTTGGCGTCAGAGCGTTTATCTGCTGGTTGAAAGCAACCCTCCTATCTGTCATTGCCGCATTACCAATGCAGCCAGGACTGCCTGCAATACAGGTGATGAGTGTTGCGCCAGATTCGACGGTTCTGCCTATGCGCTCCCCTTTTTTGGAAAGATACTCTGTTGCTGTAGTCAAGAAGTGGGATGGTGTATTAATATTGTCTGATTTTATCCATTCAATGTAATCCCCATAGTATTCTTCGATTTTTCTCGATGGAGTGCTTCCAGTTGTTACTATCGCAATCTTGTTAATGGGTCGTTTGAGCCATCCCATCGGATTCGTTACTGGATCACCAAACATTTTATAAAAAAGTGCATATATAATCCGAGTGGCCTTGTCATTTGCAATAACACGCTTTTTGAGAAGTGATTCCGCTTGATCCAAGACCGCAGCAATCTTTTGCTGTTCACTTATTGCTGGAACTGGAATCTCTACTTTGGGGATTGCGTTATTGTTTATCGCAAGTTGAATAGCTCCTGTAGCCAAGCAATCTTTCTGCTGTTGGAAGGCGGACGAACGGACATAATGGTAAAGGTATCGTGGCTCGACCAAGCTAGGTTTTGGGCGCAGCACAGCAAACCCAGTTGAGAAGATCCATCCTGAGTTGTGGGGTGCTGCTAAGAGAACTTTCGCGGTACCTTTCATTCGAGCAAATAGAATGTCATTAGACCGAACTACCAAGTCAGCACGTGATGGTCTGGTTTTAAACGTGACCATGGAGCCAACATCTTCAATCGAACCGTCCAAGCCAAGACTCCCAGTATCAATGTATGGTCTCTCTCCATCAAACGTGGTTACTCGATCCAACGCCAGTTCGGCTATCGTTGTGATCGGTACAGTTGGCCATTTCATTTGAGGTCCCCCACTTCCAAAAGCAGCGACTCCAGGCCTTTAACAATATCTCGTTCAATATCTATCGTTTCTCGGATTAGTTCGGCAGGGTCCTCGTCGGGAACCTCTTCTGCAATTTGCGGTTTGTATCGACTTGCAGCCAGATTGTAGTCGTTATCTGCTACAGCCCCTATGGTTGCCCACCAACAACGAATCTCGTCATTTCCGGGGGGCAAGATCGTTCCAGCCTCTACTCCTGGTGGCTTGGTGAACTTCGAATCTTTATACTTTTTCCACTCGATCAAGAGGTCTGGAATATCATTTCGATCCGGACTTTCGGGCCTACCACCACCTTGAATCTTGTCAGGGTCAAATCCGTCTGCACGTATTTCATAGAACCAGATCTTCTCTTTGTGCTTAGTTTTCTTATCGCTCCTCGAGCCCGCAACGGCTCTGCGAAAAACCAATACTCCGGTCCTCACGCCAGAATATGGTTTGAAAACACCGGCAGGGAGGGAAACCACGGCTAGTAAATCGAAATCCTCGACGAGTTTTCGTCGGAGTTCTACGTGCGCCGAGGTGGAACCAAAAAGCAGCCCATCGGGCACCACCACGGCGCACTGGCCGCCAGGAGCAAGGGCCTCCATCATCACGCCCAGAAAGAGCAGCTCACTCTTTTTGGAATTGGTGGGCAGGTCTTTGCGGATGGATTCCTTGGGAAGCACCCCCGCAAAAGGAGGATTGGAAAGGATCACCTTATAGCGGCGGTTCAGATCGTCCTCGGTGAGGCCGCCCATATCGGATAGCGTATTGGCGCGCTTCACGTTGGCCTGGCGGATTCCGTGCAGCACCAGATTCATCATGGCGATGCGCATCATCTGGCGCGATACATCGATACCGTAGATGGACCGCTCTAAAAGCTCCCAGTTGGGGACCTTTTCGCCTGGACCTTTTCGGTAGGTCTGCAACGTCGGAATGTCCTTTTTCGCCTCCTCGATGGACTGGTCGCGCTTTTCCAGCCACTCCTCACCGTAGATGGGCACTTCCTGAGGCTCGGTTGAATATCTGGCCAGGATGTACTCGATGGCATCGATG
>JAAYCU010000376.1 GCA_012729595.1 Phycisphaerales bacterium | reverse complement strand
GGAGGATATCGTCGGAGTTAAGGGTGGTAAGCAGCCGCCGGCGGTCGTACCGGTCGTTCGCCGCGGAATAGGACTGGTCTGTCAAAGCCGGCCCCGCGATCAGCCGTTGCTTCCACCAATCGGCGTCGCCCTCAACAAGGGAATCGTCGATCGGCCACCAGTGCTCGATTGGGTTGTTCACCCAGTCGCCGGGGTTGGCCGGGTTGGCATACCCAAGCGTGACCGGCAACAACTGCACGATCGTCGGGGCGGTGTACGCGTAGTTCTGGCCTTGCGGCGGCGTTTTCAGCTTGGGCGGAAGGAAGTACCGCCGCCGTAGATCGCTCTCGTGATTCAGCGGGTCGGGTATCAAGCCGCCCGTCGTCCAGAGAAGACCCGGATTATTATGATACACGCCGTCCCGCGGGTGGATCACCTGGGACAGCAGGGCCGGATGGGTGTACCGATCGAGCAGGACCATCCCGCCGTGCGGGATCACCCGGATCCGCGTGCGGTAGTTCCCCCCGAACATCGCCGACAGGCCGGCGAACACGTCGTCCTCGATCCCGTCGCGCAGCCCGTCGCCCGACACGTCCAGCCCCGGCCCGCCGGTGATATGGATCGGCACGTCGCGGAGCAGACCCTCGGCCGGGGCGGCGGCCGGATTCAAAACCGCGTCATAACCCCAGGACAGGAACGGCCAACGATAATGAGTCCCGTCGTAATACGGCTCGATACTGCTGAGCAGCAGGTCGCCCTGACGAAATCGCTCGTTAGGATCCGTGGGGTCGCTCCGGTACCCCGGAAAATCGGCGTAGTCCTCCAGTTGTGACGTATCTCCGCCCCAGCCGCGGTTGTAGGGGATCCCGTCTTCGCCGACGATGTCCTTACGCAGTTGGGCGATAACGGGGTTCATCAGGGCGGCGGCAACGGCGTCGAGGTTCCGCACCGTCGCGTGGGTGTAGACGCTCTGCCGCTCGAACCGCATCATCAGCAGGGAGGTGGCCCCGATAATAAACAGCAAGGCCAGAATCCCGACGACCAGCACCAGGACCGTCGCTCGACGCCGTGGGCGGCCGTTATTTCGTTGCACGCGGTTCATCGGATCAGTCCTCATCGGAAGCCATATTCTTCCTGATCATTTATAGAGTTACCCCAGGTGACGCGGGAAGAGGCAGCAATTATTTTATTCATGGTTTAGCCCTTCGCTGGTGCGTAAAGTCCTTCTCGCGCCCGCACCCATCGGAACCCCGAGCGCAAGCGAGTGGGCCGGTAGCGTGTAACTCATCCCCATCAGGCATGCTTCCACGACATCGCGAAACGCTTCGGTAATCATGACGCCGTACTACTCCGGCCCCGCGCTGGCCCGCCACAGCGAGGTAAACCGCTTGGGGCTGCGAGAAATGCCCGCTCGCTGGCGCTCGGGGTTCTGATGGGCACCGCTCCGTCTCTCCGTCCCTCTGTCTCTCCATCTCTCCATCCCCCCCTCCCCGCGTCGCCGGACCCCGGCGCGATGGTCTCGACAGAGCATGGAATCTCTACGGAATATATGACGGAGTCAGGATCCACTCTTATTGGCCCCCGAAGGTGTAAATGACGGCCTGCTCGATGGGGCGATCGAGGCGGCCTAGCGGGCCGTAGGAACGCAAGGTGATCCGCACCGCCCGAGGCCAGCGGTAAGGAAAGGTCCGGTTCTGCAATTTGTCACCGGCCATTTCGTTCGCGGTCACCTCCACGCCCGACCAGACGTAGATGGAACGGTCGGGAACCTCCTGCCAGCGGATCGGCATCGGGGCGGGGACAAAATCCGTCACATCAGTGCCGGAAGGTTTATAATTCTGATCGTCATCCGTGCGTTTCCAACCATAGGTCAGCATCGACAATACGCCAGTCGTCTCATTGTACTGCGTCGCCAGCTCGCGCGGGTCGTCGTAGGTGAACTCGACCTTGAACTCGCTGCAACCGGGCAGAAAATGCTGAGCCATGCGCCGCTCCTGACCCAGCGGCGGAGTGGGGTCGATCACCGAACGCTGACGGTTCGGGTCGGTCGGATGGAAAAACCAGTTGGTGGAGAAATTTTCTATCCTGGTAAACGCTGGCACGACCGGCGAAGGGGCAGAGATAGGAGGCGGAGATAATGTACCACCAGCACCATCGTCTTCTTGGCGCGACCACGACTCATCTCCCGGTCCTGGAGTAGTACTGTCGTTTATGTACCAAAATCCTTCGTGGAAAACAAACCAACCTTGCGAATTAACTAAATACCATTGGTCAGAGTAATTGAAGTAGTATGCAGGATCGGCAGAATCATAGCGGAAAACGCCGCGGGGAAGGGCATCTTGGCCTTGAATGATATTAAAGGGTTGGTCGCAGGTGTCGGCGTTTGCCGTCAGGAAGTACTCATGGGTGAAACACTGATTCGCCACATCCGTAAAGTCCACGGTGGCCGTGCCCTCGGTTCCCGAGGGAACGGGTTCAGCGGGGAACCCGACAATCCGCCGGGCCAAGTGCCATCGGGAGGCGAGTAAATCGGATTCGTTTGGTGTCGTGGAGCCTTCCACCCGCAAAATACTGTTGTTATCGAAATCGCCGGTGGCCACGTCGATCTCTCCGATGTCCGCGTGGCCGTAGACCACCAGTTGCCGGCCGCCCTCAATATCGGAGTTGATAAAGGACGTAAAGTTTCGCGCCGTGAGCATGGCGAGCACGTCAGCCCGGCGGGTAGTGGGGTCTTGGCCGGCGGCTTGCCTGGCGGTCCGTTGTTCGGCGGTGTCGTAGGCTTTCACCTCGCGGCCGGCGATGGCCAGAAAGTAGTCGTCGGCACTGCCGGGACCGGTGCTTTTCAAATCCTCGCGGAGGTTTCGGGCGGCCATGCGGAACTGGCGATGGGCGGCCGCGAGGTTCTGGGCCTCGCTCGAGGTTTTGGTCGCGGCCGAGAAGACCATGGTAATCATGGTAATCAAGGCGGCCATCACGCCGAGGGAGACCATCAACTCCATGAGGGTAAAGCCGCCGCGCCGCGAACGGCGGTTGGGCACGCGACCGAATAGTTGGAGGCGGCTTACCATGTCAGCACCTCCAAGGCCACGCCGATCACCGGCGAGATCGGGCCGAACTGGATATCCGCCGAGTTCGTCGATTCACGGGCCGTAGTTGATGTGGTCAGGATCGGCGGGGGGAAAACCCAGACGGCCAGGTTGTTCAGCGTCGTGACCGCCCCCGCTTTCGGGGCAATTTTCAGGGACGCCTTTTCCTCATTCTGTAGAATGCTTGGATTCGAAGCACCCAGCATCGACGGCTCCCAGATCGAATCCAGCACCTGATGCGGGGTACCGGCGTAAAGCTCCTCCTGTTGGACGGCCACGACGAAAAACGACCCGCGGGGCAGCAGCCGGGCCACCTCGGCGGTGCAGACGATCTCGCCCTGGGCCAGATCGACCCGGTTGAACATCACCAGCCAGGGCACCGGGAACACCATATCGGTTTCGGGGTCGAGATCCGGCGCGGGCTGAAGTAAATCATCGATATTATTACTAGGGTCATCGGGGTCGAGGTTGAAATTGACCTCATACAATGCATCCGTATCGACCCCAAGCTCCTTCTGTCGGGCGTAGCGGGCGTTGACGCTCAGCCGGTGCATCGCCACCACGCTGACCAGCAGGTTCGGGTTGGGGTTACCGATGATTGTTTCATCACCATTGGAGCAGCGGCAATATATGGCCGTCCAACTGTAGTAAGTCGGCGAGCGGGATGTATCAGCCGCGGGATCGCCATCGGCGAGCAGATGAAGGAGGTAACGCTCGTCAGCCTCACCGTTCGGGTTTCCGGTCTGCGGGTCTATCCGGTCTCCGGTAAGCGGATCGATGTAGGCCTGACTTACGGGGTCTTGGTATGACTGTTGGGCAGCGTCATAAGTCAGCGGTGCCGGGTAAACCCGGTCGGCCAGATGCAGACGAGGAAACAACGGCGGGGCCGATCCCGTAGGGACAGGAGTCGGCGGAATTTCAACAACGAGTTGATCGTCGTTGCGGATATTCTGCGCGGGGACCACATAGGCAACAGAATCATCCGCCGAAGAATCATGCGCGGGCCAACCGGTTAGCTCGGTGAAGAGCCGACCGGGTTGTTCACCTGCGATTACGGGAGGTAATGATGAATAATTGATATCGTCCCAATTAGACCAACCTGAAATCGCGAAGGTACTCATGATCTCAGAGTTAGAATTTGCCGCGATAATCTGATCGGGCTGGTTCTGCATGATATATCCCATATTGGGCGCCAGGATGGCGTGGCGAGGATACGGGTTTAACGGGTCTTCATCTACCAGTTGAATGCTATTCGGCACTCTGGCCCGGAGGGTGGCGATGGCCGCGTCGGCCACGACCAGGGCCATGTCCGAGCGGACCGTGTCCCGGGCCATGCCCAGCGAGACGGGGAAAATGGTCGCGACCATCACCATGCCCAGCCCCATGATCATGATCGCGATCATGATCTCCAGGAGCGAGAAGCCGGGGCGGCGGCACGCGGGTCGGGCAGGATGATGTTGCAGGGTCATAATCATTTCATGCTTTCCATCTATCGTCGGCCTTCCACCGCCGCGGCATTGTACCGGTTCAAGTAAATCGGGCGTCCATATTGCCGGAGAAAATCCTTGCGGGCGTCGCTGGTGGCCGCGACCTGCCCGAAGGCCCGCCGGTCGTAAAGCACCAGGGAGGTGACCGTAGGCCGGCCGGGATAATCGACCATCGGCTGCACGATCCGGTCGCCCGCGGCCGGGTAAGCCTGGGTCCGGTCCCGGTAACGGCATTGGTCGGCGGGCTTCCGCGTCAGCTCGCCGTTGCTGTTGAACACGATGTAAAAGGTATCGAACGGGCTGTAACGAACGGTGTTGTTGTTGAGGGTTGGCTCATACCACATATCCGTCGAGTCATCGTCGAGGTTTCGCTCCGCGAAATCGCCGGGGGCCACCCAGACGTTGGGGGGGAGCGCGTGGACCTTCGATTCCGGATCGTGGATGAAGGCGTATTCCTTGGAGGTCGCGAAATCGAGAAACCGGGCCTGTTGATGGTCGAGCCAGTTGGCCTCGCGGCCGGCGCTGATCATCAGGCCGGTATCCTCCACCGTCTCGAAGGCCCGCTCGAAGCGGAGGGCGACGTGCGAACGCTTGCCCAGGGCGGAGACCTGGGCCATGGCGAACAGGCCGTTGAGCGAATTGACAAACTCGGCCTCGCGCTTGGATTGCATCATCGGGCCGAACGCCGGCAGGGCGAGGGCGGCGACCAGGGCGATGATGCCGATGACCACCATGAGCTCGACAAGAGTGATCCCGCGCCGCCGGGACAGAGGGACAGAGGGACAGAGGGACAGAGAGACGGAGCTGCGCCCATCAGAACCCCGAGCGCGAGCGAGCGGGCTGGCCGCAGAGAAGCCTCTGTACGGTGTGCCCGGAAGATCGGGGGTATAGGTAGACATGTTTTGATGCGTATGGCCTACACTTGTTGCAGCCCCGCCCGAAATCGGCCCCGCGCTGGCGCTTGGGGTTCTGATCGCGGAAGTCGGCCCCGCGCTGGCGCTTGGGGTTCCGATTGAAGCGGCGGCGTGATGTAAAATGGTCGCGTTCATCAGGGGCCTCGCAAAACAACGTCGTCGCTGTCGTCGTCCTCGGAACCGAGCTCGCCGAACCGCCCGTCCGGCCCGGCCGAACGCAATTCCCAGCGGGCCGGGATCACGATACGGCACTCCTGATCATGCCGCGGCGGCTTGACCGCGTACCGCAGCGGACGGCCCCAGGCGTCCACGATTTCCAGCAGGTCGATCTTGCGGGCGGTCCGTCCCACGACCTCGATCTCGACCCAATCCTGATCGAGGTTGGTCACGCTCTGGCCGGGAAGCTGTTCCAGAATCGCCCTGGCGGCCGGGCAGCACTCGGCCAGAAACAGATACAACCCCTCGATACTGGCGTATTGAGCGGCAAAGTTATCCGGATGGGAGGAATCCGGGCCGGGATAGATAGTCAGGGTATCTCCCTGTTTCACATTGAAGTAAATTCTCAGCAGTCGTTCGAGCTTCTGGCCGACGGCGGAAGGGACCGGCACCGTCTCGGGGCCCTCCGGCTCCTGGGCCTCTGAAATCTCCGCAAGGTCGTCCGGGTCGGTGGCGAAATAGCTGTTCGGGCTGGGCGGGAGGTTGCCGAACAGATGGATGGCCGCCAGTTCCCGGTCATCCTCTTCTGACATGGCGACCCCTGTATGCATTCCGCCCTGCCAGTGGAATTCCTCCATGGCATTTTCGAGGGCCTGCATGGTCGTGAGGGTCGCTTTGGCCCGATTGCTGGCCAGCAGTCCGCCGGCCGCGGGGATGATGATGGCCGCCAGCAGACCCAGAATCCCGATCACCACCATCAACTCGACCAGGGTGAAGGCGCGACGGCGGGCGGGAGAGCGGGACAACGAGACGGAGCGGCGGCCATCGGAACCCCGAGCGGAAGCGGGCGAGCAGGCCACAGAGCAAAGCCTGTACGGGGTGCCCGAGAGAT
>JAAYCU010000375.1 GCA_012729595.1 Phycisphaerales bacterium | reverse complement strand
TAAAACACGAGGCCTCGTGACCAATGTGCCCAAGTTACCCACAATCCAGGGAGGGCGCAAGCCGAACAACTCCCTAACATTCGGAATGATTGCGAGCAAGCTCACAATTTAGATGCGATTGCCCTGGCGGTTGCCGCCGGGGTTGTCCACGCGCGTGAACTCGCCGGCGACCACCAGCCGCCCGTCGGGGAGGAAAACGAAATCGTTGATCACGCCGTCCGGGCCTCGGCCACCCTGGGCGGAATGAAAGAAGGCCACCACCTCGTACCCGCCCTCGGGAGACCACGTCCAAAGATGCCAGGGCTGGTTGGTCAGCCGGTTGCTGAAGTCGCGGGCGTCGATGCCGGCCTGCCAGACGCCGGCTATCCAGAGCTTGCCGTCATGCCACTTCAGCCGCCGCACCGATGGGGAGCCGACGCCGTCGGCCATACCCGTCGCGGCGGACATCTGGGCGACTTGCGCGGGTTTGGGGAACTGGCGGGACCAGTGCTCATCTCCTTCGGCGGCCTGCGCGGTGGACATCGCCGAACAGACGACCGCCAACACAATCGGACCCACCCATCGACGAGACCACGATTGGCTTGAAAACACATCTTTCATCCCAGTCATGATTCGACCTCCCTGTTTGGTTGGGGCGCATTGCCGCCATTACCGGATAATTCATTTCACATGGGACGCGGCGCGGTTCCTGGAGCGGGAGGGGCGGGGGATCGCTTGACGAACTACCCGACCTTCCATCGCGCCCGCTTCCACCGAAGCCTGGACGTTTTTCACAGGCGTCCCCACACGTAAAAACTCCGTGGGCCGTCCACGGTGACATGCGGCAGCCTATCTCCCACCCCCGATTCATTCAAGGCCAGAATTGAGTATTTTATGTTCGGGCGAAAGACTTCAAGGGCGGTTCGGACGGGCTCTTGACGACAAACCTTGTTAGGTTTATGTTAGGGGCTAACTCATGGCTCTCCAAAGGGAGGATGAGATGGGGTCATTGCGCTATCTGTTCGTGGACATGAACAGCTACTTCGCCTCGGTGGAGCAACAGGAGCGGCCGGAGCTGCGCGGGCGGCCGATCGGCATTGTTCCCTCGATGGTGGAAACCACCTGCTGCATCGCCGCCAGTTATGAGGCCAAACGGGCCGGGGTCAAGACGGGCACTTCCGTACATCAGGCCCGGGGCTTATGCCCCAGCATTCAGTTCATCGAGGCCCGTCCGCCCCTGTATGTGCAATACCATCACCGGATTCTCGACGTCGCGGAACAGGTGGTGCATGTCGAGCAGGTCTGCTCCATCGATGAATTTTACAGCAAGCTGATAGGCCGAGAGTGTTTGACCTCCAACGCCGTGGACCTGGCCTGGAAAATCAAGGGTTATCTGCGCGAGCAGGTGGGAGCTTGCCTGCGGTGTTCGGTCGGTATCGCTCCCAGCGTCTGGCTGGCCAAGGTGGCCACGGACATGGAAAAACCGGATGGGCTGTCCGTGATTCTGCCGGAGGATATTCCCCATCTGCTTTTTTCGCTGGATTTGAAGGATCTGCCCGGCATCGGAAGACGCATGGAAGCCCGTCTGCACGCCCACGGAATTCAAACCGTGCGGCAGTTGTGGGCCTTGAATCTCCGGCAACTTCAGGCCATCTGGGGTTCGCGGGTGTGGGCGGAAACCTGGTGGCATCATCTTCGCGGCCACGATTTGCCCCCCAAGCCGACCTTCCGCCGCATGGTCGGGCAATCGCACGTGCTGGCTCCGTCACTTCGCCATCCCGCCGGGGTACGAGCGGTGCTGATTCGCCTCTTGCATAAGGCGGCGGCGCGCCTGCGTAAGTTGCGGTATCGGGCCGACCTGCTGACGATCGGCGTGGAGCATCTGGATCGCCCGCCTTGGAGCGGCCAGACGCGTCTGGGCTGCGTTAGTGATACCTTTTCGATTTTACAGGGTTTCCAGCGCATCTGGCCCGCCTGGCCGGGCGGTGCGCCCCTGCGGGCGGCGGTCACGCTGAGTCATCTCATTTCCCAAGCCGGGGCCACCTTGCCCCTGTTTCGTTACCAGCAAAACCTGGATCGTCTGGCCGAGATCATGGATCGACTGAATCTCAAGTATGGGAGATATATCGTGTATTTCGGGGGCATGTTCGGGAGCGATCAGGCCGCCCCTACACGGATCAGTTTTACCCAGATTCCCGATCAGGAGGACTTTGGGGATTCGACGGGAAAGACGCTCATTCTGCGGGCACATAACCCAGCCCAGCCCTAATCCAAGATAATAAGCGATCAAGTGGACTTAACCGTCAAGAATCGATACTGGCACTTCGACAAAGGCTGGTTATGCCTGATCATTATTTTGCGTGACTTGGACCCGCTGGGACAGAATATGTAGATTATCTAAAGGTATTTTCTTTGCTGGAGTATCAGAGATAGATTATTCCTGAAACTATCGTGCACTGGGCCGCAAGGACTCGAACCTTGAACCTTCTGATCCAGAGTCAGACGTGCTACCAATTGCACCACGGCCCAATTGTCAGCGGCAGGAGGGAACCTCGGAATCCCCACTGCCTAATATCGCCTCATTCTGGTGAGTTTCGGGGGCTTTGTCAAGCAGATGCGAGCATGGAAAAGGGAACGCATGGAGGCGGATGGCCAATTTCGAGTGGTGTTATGAGTAGGGCATTGTCATACGTGGGGCATAGGGCGATACTACCGGCTTGTGTTTCAGCCGAGGTAATCGAACGGAAGGATTAAGCAAGGCAGGCTTGACTGATGGTGGAGTACTCGTTGCTTGTGTTGATCGGTTTGCTGGCCGGCCTGTTGGGTGGTTTGCTGGGCATCGGTGGCAGTGTGTTGATGATTCCCGGCATGACCTTCGTGCTGGGGCCGGCCCAGCACCTGTACCAGGGCGCGGCCATGATCGTCAATTTCTTCGTGGCCTTGCCGGCGGTCGTCCAGCATCTGCGGGCCCGGGCCATTCTGGGACCGGTGATCCGCGTGATGATCCCCGCAGCGGTCGTCAGCGTGCTTGTGGGGGTCTGGTTCAGCGACCGGCCATGGTTTCGCGGCGATAACCAGGTTTATCTCGCCCGGGTCTATGGCGGTTTCATGCTCTATATGGCGGCCTACAATGTTTACCGGTTCTTCTCGAGGCGTCAGCTTTCCGAGATGGACGCCTCCAGCGCCCGGAATATTTCCCGCTGGCGAACGATGCTGGCCGTCGGCATGCCCATGGGCTTGTCCGGTGGGCTTCTGGGTATCGGCGGGGGGGTTGTGGCCGTTCCGTTACAGCAGGTGTTTCTACGCGTCCCGTTGCGGCGGGCGGTGGCCAATTCCGCCACGACAATTATGGTTTTGAGTATCATCGGGGCCTGTTATAAAAATTACGCCAATATGCAAGTCGGAATCCCTCTCCAGAAGGCCCTTATGCTGGCCTTGATGCTGATCCCCTCGGCAATGATCGGCGGATACCTGGGGGGTAAAATGACCCACCTGCTGCCCCGCAGGGTCGTGCGTTTTGTCATGATTGCCGTGCTGCTCTGCTCTGCGATCGGAATGTTGTGCAAGCCGTTTCCGTCGGATGCGGCGGCGACTCAGCCGGTCGCGCAGGTCTTGCGCACGGACTGAATGGCTTCCCGCACGATTGCGATGCGTGCTCGTCCTTGCTTATCAGCTCTCGACAAAATGGCCGATATGAGCCATGGACCGGCGAACGTGCCAAGAAATTGGACGGGACACCGCTCCTGGGAGACAGATTATGCGGCCGTACAGGATTCGATATAAGCAGGGCCGGATGGCCGGGAGATCAGGTATACGTATTCTTATTATCGCCAGTCTGGCAATGTGCGTTATGGGCTCAAGTTGTAATAGCGATGCGGCATCTGTTTTTCGCCATACGGCTACCAGCTCCATCGGCGAAGGGATAAGAGTCATCCTGTACGGACTTGTAGATGGAGTGGTAGCTGCCGTCGAATCGGTGGGCGACCGCGAATCGCAGAGCAAATAAACCTATCTACGCACCGGATAAGACCGGCTGGGAAGATCAGGCAATAATCGTCGGTACCGACGCATTTTTTGCCTTGGCCTGGTTCATGCTTCGAGAGAGTCATACCGTACCGCGCGGCGGTAAGACCGTGCATCTACGGCCATGTGCCACATCGAATAATAATCGCCGCGGACGGGGAAATAGCGGCTTTGCCAGCCGACATGGCGGAATCCCAGAGCCTGGTAGCAGCGGATCGCCGGCAGGTTGTCGGGAAAAACAACTAAACTAACGCGTTGCCCTCGGCAATGTTGAAAAGCTTCTTCAAGAAGCAAGCGAATCATGACCTGGCCCAGCCCTTTACCGCGGTGGTCCGGGTCAATGATGCAGTGGCCGACCCAGAAATGACGGTGGTCGCCCGGCATGTTGTTCAATTCCAGATAACCAAGCGGTTCCCGGCTTAGGTTCATCCGTAGGAACATTGGACGGCTACCGATTCCCGGCCAATTAAGGATTTTATCCGCTGTCAGCGGCGGAATGGTCTTGGGGGCCAGCCAGAATAATTCATCATCGTTGCTGACCCAGTTAGCCACCCGCTCGGCCAAGGCCGGATCGAACGGAGATAGCCAATATCCTCCTTGACCGATCGATGCAACGGGGGATTGTTCTATCGCTATACTCATGATACATTCCTGACATAACCGAGTATATTATTATAGTATCGCTTGTTGATGTTGATTCCTTAAGCTTTTGATGAAAAACTCGACAAGAAGGATGGGTGCAGGCGTGGATAAGCAGGGGATACGGTTCCCGCAGGATCCTACGTAAGAACGCCTTTCGCGCAAAGCTCAACTCCGGGCAGGCGGCTTGCGCTTGACCTTTCGAGAACGCCGTAGGCGAGAAGCCTGCTGATTTCAACGAAAAGTGCCGCTTCGTTTACCGTTTCCAAGGGGGCAGTTCGGGCAGATAAGTCTGGAATTCGTCAACCAGCGTTTTTTCGTATCGGTCGTCATATTCGCCGGACAGGAATTTGTCGATGGCCTCGTCGTGAAATCGTTGCCAACTGGCTTCTTCGTTGCCCGGGTTGATCGGGTAGAAACGGGCCTGATTGGCCCTGGCTGCTTTCAGGTCTCCGGGTGCATCGCCGATCATGAGGATTTTGTCCGGCGCATAGTGGCCCTTGGCGGCTAGTTCCAGATGCTCCGTCTTGGTGCCCATTTCCTGACCACAGATCAAACGTACATATTTATCGATCGCATGCTCCTGCCATTCGCGGACCAAGGCTTCGGTCGGCGTCTGGCTGACTACCAGCAGATCGGCCTTGGTTTGCAGCCGGGTCAGGGATTCTCGAACGCATGGGAAAGTGGGGACGTTTTCGACAAGATCGGCGATGCTGGCGTTTACCGCGTTACTCCAGGCCATGGCCTGCTGAAGCACCGGATCGCCGGTCTTGTCGATCAGGGCTTGAATATTTTTATTGTCCAGCGGCACACCAGATGCGATGAAGTCACGGATCGGTTTAGCCTCCGGGATATTGGCCCCACGGGCTTGCACCTCGGTCCGTTCGCTCAGCAGATCAAACACCTTAATAAGCGCGGGCCAGCGGTTCACGCCCCGATCCTTGGAATACAGGTTAACGAACTCCGCGACTTGCCGAGCGTATTTGGAAACGCACTGGAGATTCCAATGCTTGATGATATTGGGAATGAAACATTCCTTGTGTTTTATTTCCATGGAATCGAATATGCAACCGTCGGAATCGATGCCGACAAAAAACTCATGTTGGGGCTCGAAGTTAACCAGCGGTTCTCGGGGGTCGCTCATTTTTTCCTCTTTCATGGGTTTACACACCGCCGAATGCACTATAACCGCCGTCGACGGGAATGGTGATGCCTGTAACGAATTTCGAGGCGTCTGACAGTAGCCATACGATTGTGCCGTACAGGTCTTCGGGTGCACCGAACCGATTCATAGGCGTATGGTTGATAATCGATTGGCCCCGGGCGGTTAGCTCGCCGGTGTCCTTATCAGTTAACAGGAATCGGTTCTGGTTGGTCAGGAAGAAACCGGGAGCAACCGCATTGACCCGGATTTTTGGGGAATACTCCTGGGCCATATGCACGGCCAGCCATTCCGTGAAATTCTTGACGCCGCTTTTGGCCGCCGAGTAAGCGGGAATACGAGTCAGGGGTTTGAACGCATTCATGCTGGCCACGTTGAGGATTATGCCTTCTTCGCGGTCGGCCATCGCCTTGCCGAAAACCATACATGGCAAGATGGTGCCGATGATGTTAAGGTCCATAACCTTGCGGAAGGCCTCGATGGGTAAATCGAAAAACTCCTGTTGGGGATTGGTTGTAGCCGACGGATGATTGCCGCCTGCTCCATTAATCAGAATATCCACCGGCCCGAAAGCTTTTACGCACTGATCGAGAGCGTTCCGTACGCTATCGCGTTCAAGTACGTTGATTTCCACTGCTACGGCTCGCCCACCAGCGGTCGTGATGGCGCTAACGACCGCCTCGGCTGCTTCAAGCTTCAAATCCAAGACGGCGACTTGGGCGCCACCGGCTGCCAGATATTGGGCTATCCCGCCACCAAGCACGCCACCGCCGCCAGTGATAGCTACTGTTTTTCCGCTGAGATCAAATAGAGAATTCATGGTTGTACTCAAACCGTTGGAGTAAGCCAGCTAAGCTTCTATCTCACCTGCATGACCCCACTATATCCCGATATTCTGAACCATGCAGGTAAGCAGGTCTGTATAGTTCGGGACTTTACCTTGTGTTATGGGCTGCAATTCTTTCCGGCTCAGCCCGCGATCCTAGACTTCGTTTTCCGGTACTGAGGGACTATAGGGATCAAACCATTCGGGCTTGAACTCCACGCTTTTTTTCTTCTCCATAGCCAAATTGGAGGCCAGGGTGATAGCCGCGTCAATCAAGGCGATGCGGCCGTGACAACGGGGTACTCCATCCTTGGGCATGGGATTTTCTTGACTCGGCAGCTGGATCGCGTCCGGATTCCGTATCAGCCAAGCCAGATGTTCCTGCTCCTCGCGATAGCCTCGACTGGTCATCGTCTCGGCTGCTTCAATGCCTGAGGCCCAAGCGGCGGTCGAACCGGAGTCCATGGTAGGACGCTCCAGCCGCTGCTCCGCCCAAGTTATATGCGTATCCTTGTTGGGATCCTGGCTTGCCAGATAGTCGGCGTAAGGTACGCGAGTATCCAATGCATTGGCTCCCTCTTTGAACAAATAGGCGTTCTGCTCGGCTTGTATAATCATGGTTCCTTTGGTTCCCATGACCTGTTCGCCGTATACGTCAAATGCATTGGTACAGATAGACGAGTAGCCTACCACTGTATTGTTGGCGTCTTCGCCGAAATCGTAGAGTAGGTGTACGTGATCAAACACGTCCCGACCATCATTGAAAAAGGAAACCTTACCAATTCCCTGGACCGATTGCGGATGTGCTTTGTTCAGGAAGATGCTGATCGCGTCAAGCTGATGGCTGCCTAGCTCGACCATGAGCCCACCACCGGTACGGTTATCCAGCCGCCATTGAATTAGTTGTTCCAACGAAACATAGCCAAACTTGGCGTAATCGATATCCCGATCCGCCGCAGGGACGCCCGGACGCCAACTATCAAACGCACCTTCCTTGGCTCCTTCCGCGCCGCCTGCGGTCTGATTGCGGTGCCAGAATGCCCGGATAGCTCGGACATCACCCAATATCCCCTGTTGCATTATGGAAAGGGCATTGGCGTACAAATAACTGTAATGCCGCTGGTGTCCAATTGACAGCAGCTTTTTGGTCTCGTCGGCGGCGCGAACCATTTCCTTGCATTCTTCAACCGTCTTGGCCATTAATTTTTCACAGAGTACGTGCTTGCCAGCCTTCATAGCTTCGATAGTTGCGTGCTTATGCAAATGTAAAGGGAGAGCTACGATAATCAGCTCAATGTCCGGATCATTGATCATGTCCATATAGTCAACATAAAGCTTCACATCCTTGGCTTTCGCTCCGTATTTCTCGTTTAAGAGCTTACGGGCTCGCTCCTGATTGGATGGTCGGATATCGGAAATCGCCACGATATCGATGTAATCCGGGTTGCTCTGTGAAATATGCGCATAGCAACCCTGGTTACCAGTCCCAATCAGTCCGGTGCGAACCGGGTTACCTTTTAATTTGTCATATCCCCAGTAAATCGAGGCGGCGGTGGGTATGGCCAAGGCACCGGTGAGTACCTGTCGCCGGCTGATTTTGGCCGCATCGCCGAAGTTGTCCTTGCCGATCTGTCGTTGCTTTTCGTTGAGCACCATATTGGCTTTCCTCTTTTAATGATTCTGGATCACTGCTTGCTGATTAGTCCCATGTTAACGAGTTCTGCTAGTGTCGACGCTGATATCCCCTCGTCCATCAATAAGGCTTCGCCGGTTTAACGGAGCAACAGGCGAGCCGGCGTCTGGCGAAAAATGCATCCAGTCCGCCCCAGCGTCCGATTCCCGAAGTCATGATCATGAACAAAGCGATCATTTCTATCAGGTTCTTGTCGATTATCAAATAATGTCCCTCGGCCATAGGGTTTTCCGGTAGGCCGGGCCAAGGTGGCATCGCGAAATAATACATGGCCAGCAAGCCGATGCCGCCCAGCGCTGCCAGCCGGGTGAATAACCCTAGCATCAGGCATGCCCCAACCGTGGTCAACGCCAGCATGTTTGCCCAATCGATCCACTCTGTCTG
>JAAYCU010000374.1 GCA_012729595.1 Phycisphaerales bacterium | reverse complement strand
AATTATGGCTCATATTCAAAGGTCATTGGTATGCAGAAAAACACAGTCTTGTGTATACGATCATGGCTGGCTCGGCTGGTTGCGACTGGTTACGATAGCTTAGCGAACTCTCGGATGGATCCTGTGTGCCGTGAACGCATGGGAGGAATTGGGTGGACGTTAGCCACGATTCCGATTGGCGTGGTGCATGGTATATCAGGCAGTAATGGCCGGGTATTGCCCGGTGCTCCTGTGCCCACTGACGTGCCTTCCAATCGCGGTCCTGCGGTTCGTCTTAATAGTATTACCTGCCTCAGGGCTGTCCTTGGACGACTTTTCAGCGCTTTACTGCCGGCCCTGCTGTTAGTTATGACTCCTGCAGTTTTCGCCCAACCCCTTCCAGGTCAAATCGTGGTGGATCCGAATCATCGAGCATGGTTTAAATACCACGATGGCGGCCCCTTTTTCATGTGCGGGCCGGGTGATCCGGAGGACTTCCTCTACCGGGGAACCCGTAATGCGGACGGTACCCGAAACGGGGACCAGATGACTTTGATCAACAAACTGATCGGTACCGGCGCGAATTGTATATACCTCATGGCCATTCGCAGTCATGGAGGGGACGGCGGCTCTACCGAAAATCCCTATATCAACAGCGATCCGAGTCAGGGGCTGAGCGATCCCATTCTGAACCAATGGGAAACTTGGTTTGCGGCTACGGATGCCAACGGTATAACAATATATTTTATATTTTATGATGATCGTGCCCTGCCTTTTGGTCGTGAACTTCCGGAAAGCGGAGAACTTAAGCCGGAAGAAGTTGTTTTCCTTGATACAATGGTCAGCCGGTTCAAGCACCACAAGCACCTTATCTGGTGTGTCGCGGAGGAGTGTGCCGAGGGTTTATCCACGGAGCGGTCTATCAAGGTGGCCCAGCGGATTCGTGAGCAGGACAACCATGGGCATCCTATCGCCATCCATCAGGACACTTCGTTAGGTAATCCCCTATACCCGTTGCCTTTCGACTTCAACGGTATTCCCTATTTCGACCAATTCTCTTTGTCGTGGAACAAACGTACGATTGCGGAACTCTATGCCGGCGTGGTTTCGGCTTGGAACGACGTAAATGGTTCAGTCAATATTAACCTGGCCGAATTCAATGGGGGGACAGGGGCCCAGCTGCGACATAGTATCTGGTCGATCGCGCTGGGTGGCGGTTATTCCATGGTACTTGGAATGGATATTGCCTCGACTACCATCGAGGATCTTAAGGCCTGCGGCCGCCTTGTAGGTTTTATGGAGGCCACGCGGTTTAACGAAACGTCTCCGCGAAACGACCTCAAGCGTGCGGGCACTATGTATGTCCTGGCCGATCCCGGGAACGTTTACTTGGCCTACGGCTTGGATGTGGACGGTCTGTCGTTGCTTATGGAGGAGGGCATATACGCGATTCGTTGGTATAACCCGATCAACGGTCAGTGGGTGGATGCCGGGAGACAGGCGGTACAGGCCGGGCCGCAGCGGTTTGTCAAACCATCGGGTATCGACGGCGAATTGGTATTGTATATTGCCGATGAGCCGTTAGATGAACCATTCATACAATTATGCACGAGCGCTATCAATCATGTAGTGGACTATGCGGATATGCTCGCCCAGGACGAAGTAGTCGTGGCTAATTATGGATCCGGAATGTTGGTGTATTCGGTCAGCACCGATCAATCCTGGCTTAGTGTTGGTACTTCAAACGGTGCGCTAGAGGCGGGGCAAACCAGCAACCACACCATCAGTTACTCGCTTGACGCACTTAGCATCGATACGCACCAGGCGACGATCACGGTCAGTGACGCCGGCAGTACACCACCCGCCGTCAACAACCCCCAGACAATCGAGGTAACGGTACGGGTGCGCACGGTCTTGCCCGATCTTGATCTAGACGGCGATGTTGACCAGGAGGATTTCGGGTTATTCCAGCTATGCTATGGTACGCAGGTACGGCCAGGTTGCGAGAAGGCCGACTTCAACGGCGACAAGGCGATCAATCAACTTGACTTCGCTGTATTCTTGGGATGTTATTCCGGAGCTGGTGTTCTTGCGGACAAGGCATGTGACGATGCGTACGAGTGAGGTACTCAAGGTTACCGGCCTGCCGCGGTGTTCGTGTTGCTGTTTCCCAAGGTTGGTTTTCGAGTTCTATCTGAAGTCGCTGCCGATCTTCCGTCATTAATCCCGTAATGTCGCTTCGATTGCGGCGATACGCCCCTCGGCTTCCGGCCAGCGAAACTCCTGAGCCTATGATAGTCTGAGTTGGCACGCTCGGATCGTCGGGACTGGTCCCTTGCCGTCGGGGTTTGCCGGTATAGAATGCGCAGGGGCAGTCGCGAAGGGCGACGGTGAACCTTACCTTCGCGAACAGGCGAGCTGGAGTGCCGGCCGATGCGCATTGCCTTATGGACGATTATCTGGGGTATGAGCTGGTTACCGCTGGCTGCGGTGGATCTTGACGTGGCCTATCCGGTTGAGTTTCGTGGGCGGCGACTGGGGGAGGTTCTGGGGGAGTTGGCCAACCAGTGGGGGGTGTCCTATTTACTGGACGATTCGGTCAAGGCCGAGGCATTGGAAACCCCGATAAGGATGTCCTCCAAGTTTCTGACCGGTCGGGAAGTGGTAATATGGCTAGCCCGCTTGGGAGGGCTGGAGGCGACGATTAAGGAGGGGGGGTATTTTCTGATTGAGGCCGGCGCACTGGATCGCGGGCAGGATTCAGGTCATTCTGCCGTAGCGTCGAAAGATGATCCGCGCTGGGTTACGGCCCAAGCCGTTCAGGCCTCGTTTGAATGGATCGATGCCCCTCTGAGCCGAGTTATCGAGGATATTGCCGCACAATTTCGACTGGATCTGATCGTTCACACGGATATTCAGGAGCGGCACCCCTTGGTTTTCTTTAACCAGGATAAAGCCTCCGTGAAAGATGTTGTATACTGCTTGCAAGATCAGCTAAAAGCGGATGTTACGTTTAATAATGGTGCCTTGTGGGCTTGTTCGGGAGCCATGTTTCGCGAGCAAATCGCGTTTAGCCAAGCCTCTAGTGTCAATCTTGAATCCATCGCTGTTCCAGTCGTCGCGCCATCACGGCCGACTTATCTTGAACAGAGTATACAACTGGATAGCGGGATTCGTTCCTGGCGGGATTTCTCGGAGTTTTTGGATCAACTGGATGGGTTGAGCATCCGAATGGACCATGGGGCGGGGGTATCTTACCCTGCGATTCAAGCGTCGGGTGCTTTGGTCGATGTGTTGGAGGGGTTGCGCTTGCTAAAATTGCTGGATTGGCGGTATTCGGCACAGAGTTCTGGTACGGGGGGTATAATAGATATGACGATTTGCGCGGATGATTAGCTTTTTTTGTGGAATTTCGTGGGCCGGAATCCCGAAAAAACTCTTGACGAAGCCCGGTGTGGCTATACACTTTCCTCGCCGAACGGTATTTGAGCTTCGTACTCATTAGCAGGAGTAAATATGTCATGTTAGCCTTCGAGCAAATGGACTCAACGAAAGAGGGAGTATCGATGAACGGGCTCAGCGAGAGCGATGATTCGCGGTGGGATGCGTTATTTGGCGGATACGGGTCTACGGCGCTATGCGCTCGGGACGCGGATGCGGACGAAGAAGACGAGGACGACATGGATTACCTCTACGATGACGATGAGGATCTGGATGACGACCTCGACGACGACCTGGATGACGATCTCGACGACGATGACGAGGATGAGGCGTTTGAAGACGACGATATGTAATCGATCGTTGTATAGATAGTTATCTAGACCCCACGAAAGAGGATTCTCTTGACTGGCGAGTATACAGGCGAGGAGCGACGGCAGACGGATCGGCGTCAACCGGTGGATCGGCGTAGCGGACTGGAGCGCCGACGCGGACCGGGTAGACGTCGTAGTGATCTGCGCCGGGAGGCGGAAGAGGGGGAGATGACTGACGACCTCCTCGAGTTTGTCCTGGCGATCGACGAGTACAAAAGGGTTAACAGCCGGCCATTCCCGACTTGGAGCGAGGTTTTCGAAGTGATACGTTACTTGGGATATCGCAAGGTGGCCGATCAGGGCGAGCATATAGATCGCCCTGCGGATATGCCTTCGGATGTGACCTAATGGCCTATCGGCACTCCTCGCGGTTTCCCATCGGATGCGGCCGTGGGCAAGTCGAGCAGGGATGGGTATGCCGTGGGCGCGGATCAAAAGGTAGTCTTCGTTTTAGAGCTGATCGTGGCTATCGGGCCACTTGCGGTTTATTTTCTCGCATTGGGGTTGCTCAATAGTCGCCCCCATCCGTATCTAATAGGATTACGAGCGGATTTTCTCCTTCTTTCGATAGCCTTTTTCCCTCTTATGGTGGTGCCATTAGCCGCCTTGGCAGCGCGCGGTTGGCTGGGGTCTTGGTTTGGCGGGGTGGCGGCCATGGCGCTCGTGCTGTGGTGGGCCATCCAATCCGGTCTCGGTTCGGGGTGGGTGATTTATAACATCGATGGTCGGCATTGCCTGGATGCGGTAGGCCGGGCTTGCCGGCGGCTCGGCTGGGAGACGACGGAGGTCGGGGAGCGTATCGTTGTTACTTCGCCCAAGCTAGAAATACAGATCAGCACTTTTTCGATTTTGCGGAACGTTACATTAAATGTGACCATCAGCGATGGCCATGAACTACCCGGCGAGGTAGATCGGCTGGGAGAGGCTCTGGCCAGGGAACTGGACGCCGAGGCTTTGTTGCCCTCACCGACGGGGGCCGGTTTGGTGATGGTCGGGTCGATTTTGCTGGCGGTGCCCATGGGATATCTGGCGCACCATGTTGAAGCGGTCGTCGAGGTAGTCCGACGTATTTTTCTGGCATGAGAGGCTCTTGCCCGCCGATTTGCCGCGGTCATCGCGTTTCCCCGTCTTGAAACAGTATCCGTCACCGATATAATGGAGCGGGAGGTAAAGGCCTGTAAGGTTTTGCCTCATCAATACCTGCGCTTGGTACACGCCGAACGTATTCGACTTTCGGGAGCTAGCCATGGACAGTCGCCCGGGACATCCAGAGCCGATCGAGGTATCGTCAACTTTGCCGGCCGCGGTGTCGGCCAGCGTGACGGCTGCGTCCGCACCTGCCCGGCAAACGGTGTGGTGGGTTATGGTTGTATTACTGGCGGTAATTGCGACGGCTCTGGTGATGCGTGTAGATGAAGGGCTTTATACGTCTTCCGTACTGGCCCAGGAAGCGACGGGATTGCTGAGCCGTGCCGGGGTTACGGAGCGAGGTCGTCTGGGGGCTACGGGTATTCATGCATTCAGCGGGCAACTGGACCGTACTACTTACGGGATTTATATGGTGGATGTGGATGCCGCGACGATCTGGTGTTACGCTTTGGAGCGGAATGCTTACGATGGGCAGTTTAAGATGAAACTGGTGGCCGCCCGCAGTTGGTTGCATGACAGTCAACTGGAGGAGTATAACGTCTTGGACCCGACACCAGGGGCGGTGGGTGAGATGGTTCGTCAGATGTCGGCGATGCGTGGGCCGGGTGCGTCTGGAAGGCAGGACGGCACCTTGAAGTTGCCGGAGACTATGACGGATAATGACAATGAAGACGCATCGAAGTGAGCGACTAATGCGGTTTGTGTCCGGTTTGCCGTTACCGTGAGGAGAGTGATGTCGATGGCGGAGAAATTTTACACCCTGCAAGAATCGCTGAGCAAGCTGGGCTGTTCCGAGGAAAAATTACGGGAAATGGTACGCTCGGGCAGGCTTCGTGAATTTCGCGATGCGGGTACGCTGAAATACCGACAGGAGGAAGTTGATTCCTTGGTTGGATCCAGCGATACCTCGTTGATGGGTAGTGGAGAGTTGTCCTTGGAGGACAGCGGGGAGCTGGCTTTCAGTTCCGAGGATTCCGCCGCCGCGGATGCCCCTAAGTTGGAGGACAGCGGGTTGGGTGCCGCGGGACATTCCGACCCGGGAGCATCGGATTCCGGTATTTTGTCCTTGGAGGATACTGGGGTTGCTGGTGGTGGGTTGGATCTTGAGGATTCGGGCAGCGGTGCGCTGAAAGTAAGTGATTCCAGGGCCGGCTCCGGCGGGTTGTCTCTCGATGATTCGGGGTCGGGTTCCGGCGAGTTGACCTTGGAGGACACCGGAACCTCGGCGGGGGAGGTCAAGCTGGAGGACTCGGGAACCGGTTCGGGACTGACCTTGGAGGATAGTTCAGGTGGAAGTGGGGCCGGGGCAGATGTCCTCAGTCTGGATGAGGTGGACAAGGACGCCGCCGGTGGGCTTAAGAAAGACGATACGGTCATCACCAATATAGGTATCAGCGTATTCGATGAGGATGATCTGGAGATCGCGGCGGCGGATCCAATGGCCAAGACTTTGTTGACTTCCGGCGAGGACTTAGCCATGGACGGCAGCGCGGCCGGCAGCGGGTTGCTGGATTTAACGAGGGAGAGCGACGACACCTCGTTGGGGGCTGAGCTGTTGGAGGGTATCGACATGGGCGATACCCAGGAGACGTTTACTCCGGCGGATGATGAGGAGTCGGCTGGTGGGGAGGGGCCTACTGTGGGGGTGGCCGAAACGGAGGCTCCGCTGGCCGCTGCCGCGACGATGGTCGTACCGGTCGCCGGTATGCCTCCGGAGGTATCGCCGGCCTATACAGGGTTGTTGGTTGCCGCCACGCTGTGTTTGGTTCTCATGCTGGCGTTAACCATGGCAACGACCGTCGATGTCTGGCCGGCACACCTGGCCGTTCTGGCCCAGCAATTCTGGATTGTGCTCGGCTCAACCGTGATTGGTGGCGGGCTGTGTGCCCTGATCGGCTGGGGAATCGGCAAACAGATGTCGGCGGTCAAGATGCCCAAGCCACCCAAGGCCGAAAAGAAAGCCAAGCCTAAGAAAGAGAAAAAGGGCAAGAAGGGCTCCAGCTAAGTTTTCGGGTTCTTTTTGGTGTCTTGGTAGCGCATTGTCCGTGCCGCCCGTTATTGGCGGAGTCCCCGTCGAATTTTGCGGTCACCTTTCCCCACCCCGATAGCATGGGGCCGGTCGGGCGGGGTTTTACCTTTTGCTCTTGAAATTTGGATCATTTGCGGGGATACTCGCAGCATGGAATCGGCCCGCCGACGGGCTCTGTGCGGATGTTCCGTCGCCGGGATAACTCAAATCAGGCGAGGGTGGATGACGACCTGATCTGCTTTTTCTCTGACGGTAAAGGAGACCTCGATGAACAGGTATGGCGCGATAGCATGGATGGCGATGACATTATTGGTAGCCGGCAGTTTCGGTTGCGTTGGTCTGGATAAGCACCAGGCTCTCGAACGAGCCCATCGTACGTTGCAGGAGCAGAATGCTCGCTTGGCCCAGGATCTGGCCGACCGGGAAATGGAAATCCAGCAGAAGAACACGATCATTGACGGATTGCAGAAACAACTGGCAGCCAAGGACGAAACGATTGCCAGTTTGACCGCGGAGAATGCCAATCTGCGTAACGCTCTGGCGAAAGCGCAGGAGTTGATGGAATCGATGGGCCGGCAGATTGGCGACGTAAAAATTATCACCCAGGCGTTGCCCGAAAGATTGCACAGGGCTCTTGAAGACTTCGTCGCGAAGCATCCTGATCTGCTCGAATATGACGCGGCCCAAGGTGCGGTGCGTTGGAAGGCGGACCTGCTGTTCCCGTTGGGCAGCAACCAACTGGCCACCTCCGGCGAAGTATTGGAGGCCCTTAAACAGTTTGCCGCTATTGTCAATTCCGCCGATGCCGCGGGTTTTGACGTGATTATCGTCGGGCATACCTGCACGACGCCGATTCGTCGGCCGGAAACGCTGGCTGAGCACAAGACCAACTGGCATTTGTCCACCCATCGGTCGATCGCGGTGATGAACATGTTGGCCAGCGAGCAAGTGTCCGAGAAGCGCATGGGCGTGATGGGCTACGGTGAATGGCGACCGATCAGTTCGGACAAGGGCAAGAATAGACGGGTGGAAATCTTCCTGGTCCAGTCCGGCACGGTACAGGATATGGGCTCCTGATCGCGTGAGCTTGCGTAAGTACATGCTCTTTGCGAAATGAGCCGGTTGACCGGGTATCGCGAGGAGATCCGCTTGGCCTTCTGAAGTATCGATCCGAGGTCAGGCAATATGGTGTGTCTTTTTTCGCGCAACCCCGTCGCATGTGGCGGGGTTGTGTTCCAAAATCGAGTGGTCGCAACAAGGATAGGGAGGACCAAATCGTCCCTATTCTAGACCCTGACGGTGCGGGGTATGCACGATAGCTATCGGATTCCGTGCCCCGGTGCATGGCAGATTCGCAAGAACAGGATAATCGAATGGCACAACTGGGAGTCAATATCGATCACGTAGCCACGGTACGTCAGGCTCGGCGGACGTTTGAACCGGACCCGATCTGGGCAGCGGTGGAGGCTCAATTGGGCGGTGCGGACGGGGTAACCTTTCATCTCCGCGAGGACCGGCGTCACATCAATGATCGGGACGCGGCTTTACTTAAGGAAACGGTCCACGTCAAGCTCAATATGGAGATGGCTATTGATCGGCGGATTGTGGCCATTGCCGGGAACCTCTGCCCTGATCAGTGCACGCTGGTGCCGGAGCGGAGAGAGGAGTTGACCACCGAAGGCGGATTGGACGTAGTCCGTTTGCGCCGACGGATCGCCCCAGTAGTGGAGAATCTGCGCCGCCGGGGTATCGAAATCAGCGCGTTTATCGAGCCGATCCCCGATCAGGTACAGGCCGCTGCTGATGTTGGTTGTCATGCCGTGGAACTATGGACCGGTGGCTATGCCCACGCTAAGGGCGAGAAAGCGGTATGCCGGGCTCTTCGGCAGTTATCCGAGGCCCTCGAAACCGGCGGCCGTAATGGTTTACTCGTTCATGGCGGACATGGTTTAACATACGATAACATCGCTCCGGTCGCGGCGATGCCTTTCGTAGAGTTCAATATCGGTCATTCCATCATATCGCGAGCGATTTTCGTTGGGTTGCGCGATGCTGTGCGGCAGATGAAGGCTCTATTGTTGACCTAAGTCCAGGTTCGGGGTGGCGTAAAGGAGTATCTTCGTATGCGTTTGACGATTCTGTGGTCGATAGGCTTGGTGGCCGTCTTGGGGCTCGTGGCCTTCGGCCAGACTGATACTGCCCCGGCGGACGTTACGGATAGCAGGCCGGCCAGTGCCCCAGCCAGCGCCCCGGCGGAGTCGACGGTGTTGCGGATCGACTCCGATGACCGGATCGTTTTTCTTGGCGATGAGTTGATCGACATGCCGCAGCGTCAGGGTCAGCGGCCTTCTACTAATTTTGCTGTCTTGACCGAGAGCTTTCTGACCGTGCGTTATCCGGATTTGCATCCTTCATATTTTCATATGGGTTGGATGGGGGATACGGCGACCGGGGCCCTGGCCCGGTTGGACCGCGATGTTCTTGTCCATAAGCCGACGATTGTGGTGATCTGCCTGGGGATGAACGACTCCGGGTATCAGCCTTTCGAGGCGGCCCGATTGGAACAGTTTAAGCAGGAGATGGCCGAACTGGTTAAGCGCTGCCAGGCGGCGGGGGCCAAAGTGTGGCTGATCTCCCCACCTTCGTCCGAGGATGACCATCAGCGGGCGGGAAATGCGGCGATCTTGAAAGATGGTCAACGTCAAACAGTGAACCTCGCGGAAATTCAATATAGCGAAACCCTGGGCCAGTATGCCGCGGCGGTGGGTGAAGTAGCGCAGGCTACGGGTAGCGGTTATATCGATTGGTATGGTCAGATAGCCACGGCTCGGACCGCGGCTCGTAGTCGAGTTCCTAAGACTTTTTTCACTTATGATGGGAGAATCCCGATACCCCGCAGTCAGGCGCTGGCTGCGGTGGAGTTACTGCGGGCTTGGGGAGCGCAACCTATCACCGTAACGATTGAAATGGATTGGGCCCAGGGGAAGGCCTTGGTGTGGACGCACGCGGCCACTGAGCCAGTGCAGGCGCAGGTCGAGGTGGGCGAGGGTGGTAGACGTATCCTGAAGCTAGAAAATCTGCCGATGCCCTGGCCGATGGCAAGCCCGCAGGATTTTCTTCGGTCAAACTGGGAGGCCGCCGGGCTTTGTCAATACATATTGAGAATATCCGATCCACCGGCAGGCGGTGTGTTAGTCGAGGATGGTGGCGAATCAAAGCAGAAGCAAGTGTTTACGACCGAGGCGGCAATCGCGGGTGTTAACTTGTTGAGTACCGGCCCGCTGCGCCATGCGGCCGAGGTGATCAGCCTGTCCGGTATGATATCCCTGAAGAATACGTATCGGTATGCCACCTGGCGAAAACTGGAGCTGGAAGGCCCCATGGAGCCGGAACTGGCCGCTGCCCATGCACAGTTGTTACAAGCTTGGAAAGCGTTTGCGGATGGTTACGGAGAAATAGTACGTAATCGTTCGAAATTCATCGATGTAATCTTGGAACTGGTCGAGCCTTCGGCGGCCGAGAGCCAGCCGGCGACACGCCCGGCAACGCGGCCGGCACAGCCGAAGATCCAGGTTGTGCCGCCGGCGATTGACGACCATGATGCGGATGAACCGTTGGCCACATCGCCGAGCGAAGAGGAAGAAGAGGGCAAATAAATGTTCACAGGTAGTATGGTTGCTCTGGTCACGCCTTTTAAAGACGGGGCGGTGGACTATCCGCGGTTGGACGCGCTGGTGGATTTTCACCTCGCGGCCGGGACCGACGTATTGGTACCTTGCGGCACGACGGGGGAAAGCCCGACGCTTTCGCATGAGGAAAACAACGAGGTAATCGCGGCGGTGGTTCGGCGGGCCAAAGGCCGGATCGCGGTGTTGGCGGGTACGGGTTCCAACAGCACATCCGAGGCCTTGGCCATGACCCGCAAGGCCCGCCAGTGCGGAGCGGATGGGGCCCTGCTGGTGGCCCCGTACTACAACCGACCGACCCAGGAGGGGTTGTTCCAGCATTTCAGCACGATCGCCCGCGAGGTCGATTTTCCGCAGGTGTTATACAATATTCCGGGACGCTGCGGGGTGGAGATCAGTGTGGATACGATCGTTCGGTTGCGCGAGAGCTGCCCGAACATCATAGCTGTCAAACATGCGACCGGCAGCATGGATGGAGCCAGCGAGTTACGCGTTCGAAGCGATATTGCCATCCTCAGCGGCGACGATTCGATGACCCTCCCCTTGATGGCTATTGGCGGGGTGGGTGTAATCAGTGTGTTGGCCAACATAGTCCCGAAAGATGTCAAGGCGATGACCGACGCCGCATTAGCCGGCGACTGGGAGACGGCCCGCCGCTGGCACCTCAAGATGTTCGCCTTGGCCAAGGGGTTGCTGACCCTGGAAGTAAATCCAATCCCGATCAAGACGGCTATGGCCCTCGCTGGTATGGTGGCGGAGGAATTTAGGCTTCCACTCTGTCCGATGCAGCAGGCGAATCGCGACAAGCTGGTCGCGGCACTCAAGGACTACGGCCTGTAATTGCACGATGTCTATTCCCCGCTCGGCCCTAGATAAGCTGGTCGGTAGTTCCGGAGTCGTTGGGGTGCGGCGACTGGAGTATTCGCCGGCGGTAGGGCACATTCCGAATTGGGTTAAGGATTAACCCCCCAAGTAGAATGTTGTTAAAATACCCGATCCTGATGTGCCGGCACACGGCGGTACGCGGGTAACGGAGCAGGGTGGTTATGGACAAGATTAATCTTTCGGTTTTTTTCCCATGCTATAACGAGGAAGCCAACGTTGAGCGGACCACCCGGGCGGCGCTGGACGCCTGCCGAGCGATTACCGACAATTTCGAGGTGATTATCGTTAACGATGGCAGCCGGGATCGTACGGGCGCGATCGCCGATCGGCTGGCCACGGAGCATCCCGAGGTTCGGGTGGTGCATAACAACCCTAACCGCGGATACGGCGGCGCTCTGCAGGCGGGTTTTTTGGCGGCCGGCAAGGAATGGGTATTCTACACCGACGGCGATGGTCAGTTCGATTTTCGGGAGATTCCCAAGCTGCTTAAGCTTTTGGATCGCTACGATATCATCAGCGCTTACCGGATGGACCGGCGCGATCCATTGATCCGCAAGCTGAACGCCCTGGCCTGGACGACACTGTGTAATTTACTGCTGGGGACACGCTTACGGGATATTGATTGCGCTTTTAAGGTTTATCCCCGCCGGTTGTTCGACGAAATAACCATGTGTAGCGAAGGGGCCCTGATTGACGCGGAGGTGTTGGCCAAGGCGACGCGCAACGGCTATCGCATCGGCCAGGTCGGGGTTCACCATTACCCGCGGGTGGCCGGAACGCAGACCGGAGCGCAATTCAAGGTGATTGTCCGGGCTTTCAGAGAGTTGTTCAAACTACGGAAAGAGATCGTGAACGGGCGATGAGGATTCGCGGATTGAAGAGGACCATGGGGCTGCTCGCGGTAGCGGGGGTAATGTTCGCCGGTTGCGAGGCGCCTCCGGCGGCCGTGCCCTCTTTGGCTGGCGGGCTGATGTATCCCGATGCCCCGGCCGAGATACGCGATCTTCGTCAGAGTAATTGGATCCCAGTGGTAGGGCGCATGAGTGCCTACGCCCGTAAGCGGCATGTACCCCCCGATTTTTCCCCCAGCGAGTTATTCGTTGATGAGTTCGAGGATGTTTCGGAGCAGCAGATCATAGGCTGGCGGGTGATTGGGTCGGCCATGGTCAGCCCCGTACACATTGACGGTGCTAAGGGTCTGGAATTGACCGTACCGGAGGCGGCCGGGGGGCGGTGTGGTCTGGAGAAAAACCTCGATACCACGCCCTTGGCTGGTCGGGAGGTAAGGCTGGATTTGCGGTTTACCTGCCGCTCGGAACGCCGGGCGGAAGCTTTGGGCAAGATTGTTTTCGCGATACGGGTCCGGGACCGGGACGGGCGGGAATTTGAAATACCACTGCCGCTAACGGCCGACGTGACTCCTGGCTGGGAAACCCAGAGCTGGTGGTTGCGTTTCGAGCCGGAACTCAGTTCGCTAACCATTTGTATATATGCCGAGCGGCCCGGGGCGATGCTGACCGTGGATCGGATTGCAATCACGGAAACGAATCTGGCGGCCCTTGGCACGCTGGGGCCGGCCGAGCTGATTCGTCGTCAGGCATCCACGTCGGTAGTGAATGCGGTTCGGGGCGGGGATTTCGAAGTCGGTTCGGATAGTTTTTACGGTTGCCGCCTGGGGCGTTGGCCCAACGGCGACGAGCGAGTTGCTCCGCTTCGTTGGGCGTTTGACGGGGGGAGTGTCTCCGGCGACAAGTCGCTACTGATTTATCTGCAGGACGAGATTGCACGCGTGGCTTTCGGTCCGCTGGACCTGAACAATCTGGCGATGGCGACAGGAGAGGCCGGCAACTGGTACCACCTGAGTTTCTGGTCCCAGAGCGAGCGGCCGGTGAATCTGACGGTTACGCTACGTACCCGCGGGCGCATTCTGGGGCGATTGAATTTTGAGATTTCACCCGGTTGGCGGCGGTATGCGGGGCGTTTTTTCGCTACGGCGCAATCGTTCGAACAAATTCGCGAGTTGTCCTTTGCCGAGCTGAGTTTCGATTTTTTGGGCGAGGGTGCCTACGAGTCGGAGCTATGTCGTCTGGACGCGGTTTGTCTGACAAATGTTCCGATTGAGGCCGCGTATGTCCGCCCGTCACCGATCGAACTGGGCTTAATCGGCCCAAGTGCCGATGTCGCGGACCTGATCAATCTCATCGACGAGGATGCGGCGGTAACGTTCGGAATCCGTATAGTCAAGGATCATGACCCGAAAGATGTCGTCGACCGACCGGTGACGACCAGCCAACCGGAATCCACGGAAAAGGATGATCCTTCGCAACAAGCGGTGTCTACCTTCCCGGTGGGGCAGTTGGCCTTGGATATTCTCGATGCCTGGGACCGGGTGGTCTGGACGCGCACCAGCTCTCCGCAGGTTCCGGCGGGCGTTCCCTATGACGAGAACATCAGCCTGTCTCTTCCGCGTGGCTTTTATCGGATATGGGCTACCCTCTGGGACGGAGAGCCGGGTCTGTCGAGCATTCTTTCGCAGAGTTCGCTTGGCATGGCGGTAATTGCTCAGAATGCTCCCGTGCCCTTGAATAACGTTTTCGGCCTGACGGCGGATCAGTCCAATATTTCCCTGCGTACAACGCAGTTAGGAGCGGGGTGGGTATACGTGGAAATACCTGCCGGTCGTTTACGGGCGACGGCGAACGAATACGACTTCGCGATTTGGCAAGAGATCGGCGCCCTGAGTCGAATGGCTCAGGTACAACTGGTTGCCGGTTTGGCGTTGCCCCTAACCCGGCCGGTTTGGGAATGGTATGCCCGGCAGATGTTGGTGAATTACGATGCCCCTCTGTTGGCGGTGGCCTTGGCTCCGCCGGCTATTTCCACCCAGCCGGAAGCGGAATTCAGCGAACAGCTCGTCTGGGTACGGGGTCTGCTGGAAGACAGGTTTCCGGACGCGCTGTTGATCCGCTATCAATCCGTGGGAGACGGAGTGACTGTGCCCGAGAGTTCTGTTAAGGATGTAGTCGCGGTCACATCCTACGAGCGGGTCATACCGGAGCAAAACGAATCGTTGCTGGAATCGTTACGTTCGGAGGCTGGGGAGAAGATGATGCTGGCGAACCTGGCGGTTCCCGTCCGGCTGGGCAGCTCGTCTCCACGGCCGGCTCAGTCGGTAGAATTGGCGGTCCCGGTTGCCCAGCGTCTGGCTGATGCGGCGGATCCGTTACGTTCGGCATCGCGAATGGTGCGGTCTGTTCTGATTCAATCGGTGGCGGCCGTTCGGTTCGTTGGATGCGATGCGGCGGCATTGTCGCCTCCTCGTTCGTTGTATGATGATAATCATCGCCGTTTGCATGAGCTGGATTATTCGCCACGGCCGGCGTTGGTCGCGTTTGAGCGGATGAGTAGCCTGTTGAACGATGCGACCTTGCGCCGGTGGATCGATCTTCCCGGGACGGGGCGGCTGTTATATTACGAAAAGGACGATGGGCGGGCAGTGGTCGCCGCATGGCGTCCTTTCGGGATGGCTCCCGAGCGGTTGCCGCTGGCCGACCTGGGCGAGGCGGTACAGGTCATGGATTTCCTGGGGGGGATCGAGCCGGTGGTTTACGAGGGCGATCGGCGAATTGTGGAGATCAACGAGATAGTACGCTATATCGTTGCGCCGGCCGAGCAGCGGGCGGCGTTGCGACAGGCCCTGGACGAACTGCAAACAGCGGCCACGGTTGGTCCCGATTCGGGACGTTGACGCCGGCAAGAGGCCGGGTATGATTTTCTAGTTGTCCCACGTGTGTGCAGAAAGGTCAAAGAGGAGACAGGCCATGAAAAGGTTGGGAACATGGATGCTGATTGCCGGCGCGCTGGTCGGTTTCGTGGTTGGTTGCGCCGAGAAACAGAACGGGGATACGATGGTTGTGGCTCCGGAGCAGGAACCGTTACCATTCTTTCCCGAGGACCAGGTACCGCCGCCCGATCCGCAGCCGTTGGACGAGGCCCCACCTCGGCTGACCGCTCCGCCGGTGGATACCTCGGTGCGGGTGGATCCGGCACCCCAGGCGAAAGCGAAACCGAAGCCGCAACCCAAGGAAAGCTACGCTCCGCCGAAAACCGCTCAGCGCATCCACGTTGTGCGCAAGGGAGATACGTTGCAGAAAATCTCTATCAAGTATTATAAAACCAGCAAGAACTGGCAGCGGATTTATCAGGCCAATCGGGACGTGTTGAAGGACGATCCGAACACGATCCATCCGGGTATGAAGCTGGTCATTCCGTAACCATAACTGTGCGTAATCGGATCCGGAAACGTGGCGCGGCAGGGTCGGTCGCGAGTTACGGAACAGAAACCTAAATTCGAGCATGCGCGTGAATTCTGCATCGGTGAATCGACCGGTTGGCGACGGCCGTACCCGGTCCCCAGGGCCTTCCCCTCCGCCGTCGCGTAGCCCTCTGGACAAACCGATACAATATCTTCGCGGGGTCGGTCCGCGGCGGGCCCGTTTGCTGGAAGGTCTGGGGGTGCGGACCGTCGGCGATCTGATCGAGTATTTTCCTTTCCGTTTCGAGCATCAAACCCGTCCGCAGGCCATTGATACACTTATTCTGGACGAGCCGGCCACGATCGTGGGCATGGTCGAATCGGTACGCTGCCAGGGTCAATTTCAAAGCAGCCGGATTAAGGCCGTGGTCAGCGACGGAACGGGCAGCGTATACGTTACCTGGTTCAACATGCCTTATCTGCGCGAACGGCTGGAGCGTGGACAGGTGTTACGTTTATACGGTTCGGTCAGTAGCTACCGCGACCAGGGGCAGATGATTAATCCCCGCCTGGAATGGCTGGACGCGGAGGCGGACCCGGCAACCTGGGACTATGAGCGGCTGACGCCGGTGTATCGAGCCACGGCCGGCCTGACCTCGCTACAAATCGCCCGGCTGGCGGAAGCGGCCTTGGCCGAGGCCCTGCCGGCAGTTCAGGGGACGCTGCCGAAGGCGCTTCTGGATCGACGCAAGCTTCCCGGCCGGCGAGCGGCGGTGGAGGGTATGCATCGGCCGCGCGATGAACAACAATGGCAGGCGGCCCGCGAGCGGCTGGCGTTCGAGGAATTGTTACTCATGCAGTTGGCGGTGGCCTTGCAGCGGCGGTGGGCGGCGGCCCATGCCCGCAGCGTCGCTTTGCCGAGCAGCGTGGAGATCGATCGGCGGATTCGCCGCCGGTTTCCGTTCAAGCTGACCGCCGCCCAGGATCGGGTTATCAAGCAGATCACGGCCGACCTGGCCCGCGAGCGGTCGATGAACCGGTTGTTGCAGGGCGACGTGGGCAGCGGCAAAACGGTGGTGGCCTTGTATGCCGCCCTTGTGGCCGTCGTCTGTCGCACGCAGTGCGCGATCCTGGCCCCGACGGAGGTTCTGGCCGCCCAGCATTTCGCGGGGATCGAGCGTTACCTGGTGGGCAGCCGGGTAAACCGTTGCCTGCTGACCGGGCAGACGCCCAAGGCCCGGCGCGACCGGCTCCTCGCGGATATCGCCGGCGGATCGATGCATCTGGTTGTCGGCACACAGGCGTTGTTGGAGAGCAAGGTGCGTTTCCATTCACTTGGGCTCCTGGTTGTCGATGAGCAACATAAATTCGGCGTGGCCCAGCGGGCGGCGTTGCGGGCTTCGCGCCGCCGTGGCCCCCAGCCGCAACAGGTGGTCATTCCGCATTACCTGGTGATGACGGCTACGCCCATCCCGCGGACGCTGTCGATGACCGTGTTTGGCGATCTGGATGTTTCGATCATCGACGAGTTGCCGCCGGGGCGTCGGCCGGTGGAAACGCGGATTGTGCGGCCGGCGGAGGAGGGGCGGGCGTGGGCCGAGGCCCGCCGGCGGGTGGCCGCCGGTCAGCAGGTATACGTCGTTTATCCACTGGTCGAGGAATCGGACGCGCTGAATCTGCGGGCGGCGACGGTCGAGGTCCAGCGGGTGGATCACGAATTGCTGCCCGGCGCCCGTGTCGGCCTGCTCCACGGGCGGATGAAAAAAGAGGAAAAACAGCAGGTCATGGCTGCGTTCACCGCCGGCCGACTCGACGTGCTGGTGTCCACTACGGTGATCGAAGTCGGCGTGGACGTGCCCAACGCGACGGTGATGATCGTGCAGCACGCCGAGCGGTACGGGCTGTCCGCTCTGCATCAGCTTCGCGGCCGGGTCGGGCGGGGGCGCGAAAGCTCGATCTGTCTGCTGATGACCGACAGCCGGGGCGAGACGGCCAATAAGCGTTTGCAGATTCTCTGCCAGAGTAACGACGGGTTTCGGATCGCCGAGGAGGATTTGCGTCTGCGCGGGCCGGGGGAGCTATTGGGTACGCGGCAGCATGGCTGGCCCGAATTTCGCGTGGCCAATCCGGTCGAGGACGTGGACCTGTTGATGCAGGCCCGCGACGAGGCCGCCCGGATCGTGCGGGAGGATCCGGGCTTGCGGCGGCCGGAACATGTCCCATTGCTTGCGGAGCTGCGGCGCTGGTTCCGCGACAAGGTGGCGTTCCTCGACGTGGGGTGACTGCCGGCGACATGCTGACGCGGTGATAGGACTCGTCTTTGGCGCCATGGATCCATACGGTGCATGTTCAGGTGTTGTCACTTGCGAAGGTTAGTAATATCCGGATAATGCTGGCATCGAGAGAGCCTGTAGCATCACTACGAGGCGAACGACCGGCTCACGATTACGCTGGGTAGCAGGAAACTGGATCATAACCGCAGAAACACACCAAACTGGACGGCAAGGTAGATTCGGACTCGGCAATGGCGAGGCTGTCAGTCATAACCTTCTGTTATAAAAGGGCTTGCAGGCGTACTCCGATGCTGGTGTTATTGAACCCATTTAAAAATATTACGGCACGGCGTACCTCATTTGCCTGAAAAACCATCCGGAAACTCAGGCATAGGTTCAAAACCGCCACCAGAAAGGGGTCAGCGATGCGTACGATTGGCGCTGAAAATATGGGCGACGCGGTCAGCAATTGCCTCCATACCGACATGGTTACGTTGCGAGAAGATCAGACCGCAGCCGAGGCGTTGGCCAAATTGCGCCAGATGGATACCACGGACAGGATTTTTTACCTGTACGTACTGGACAAGAACGAACGTCTCATCGGAGTCATACCGGTACGTCGGCTCCTTGGCAGTGAGCCCAGTACGACGCTGAAATCCGTCATGATCTCCCCCGTGATCTCCGTACCCTTATCCAGTTCGTTATTGGAGGCGTGTGAAGTGCTCCTGAACCACCGCTTCCTGGCCCTGCCGGTCTTGGATGCCGACAATAAGTTGCATGGGGTCATCGATCTTAATCAGTTCACCGATGAAGTACTCACTCATGCTCAAAAGCAGATGGATAGCGCGTTCCAGTTGATCGGCGTTCACGTTGCCCTCGGACGGCGAGTTTCGTCATGGAGGAGTTTTCGGGACCGTTTTCCCTGGCTGCTCTGCAACATGGCCAGTGGGGTCACCTGTGCCTTCATTGCCAGCCCGTTCGAGCTGTTGCTCAGCGAGTGGGTGCTTCTGGCCATGTTCATCACCGTGGTGCTGGCCTTGGGCGAGAGCGTCAGCATGCAATCCATGACAATCACCTTGCAAAGCCTGATGGGGGGGCAAACCGACTGGAAGCAAATACTTGCATCTGTCCGAAAGGAATTTACCACTTCCGCCTTGCTGGGGATGGGTTGCGGCGGTCTTATCGGATTAACTGCCTGGATATGGCGCGGGCTTTATCTGGTGGCCCTGGCGATCGGCGGTAGCATCTGTTTATCCATCATCATTGCCTGTTTGCTTGGTGTGGTCATCCCCACGACGATTCACAAATTGCGAATAGATCCGAAGGTCGCCGCCGGCCCGATTGTCCTGGCCTCGGCGGATATCGCCACCTTGCTTTTCTATTTCAATATCAGTCAATGGTTGCTGGCCTAGGCGGCTTCATCCGGGAGAGGGGGAAAGACATCATCGTGGTACGGCCGATCCTGAAAGATTGTATTTTTTGTTCCGGCGGTCAATCTGGCTTTTCCGGGGCGGATGGAATAATGAAAAAGGAGTGAACATGCAGGGACTCGATGATCTGAAGTATGATGCCAACGGCCTGATCCCGGCCATCGTCCAGGACGCCCAGACCGGTGAGGTGCTGATGATGGCCTACATGAACCAGCAGAGCCTGGCGGATTCAATCCGCACGGGAAAGACCCATTTCTGGTCGCGTTCGCGCCGGAAATACTGGATGAAGGGGGAGTCCAGCGGGCACACCCAGGAGATCGAGGCCATTTTCATCGACTGCGATGCCGATACGCTGCTGATCAAGGCCCGGCAACACGGGGCGGCCTGTCACGAGGGGTATCGGAACTGCTTCTTCCGTCGGTACGAAACCGACGGTGAATGGAAAGTCTGCGCCGAGCGCATGCTCGATCCGGAACAGATTTACGGAAAAAAAAGCTGATTCGCCTATCCGCCGACTAGTGACAGGCTTTCCGGTCGCAGGGGCTGAATAATATGGTGGAGACCTGCCCAAACCATGCTTATCCCACAGCGGCCGATATGGCACTTGATGCCAAGGGCACTATTATCGAGTTCGGGGTATGCGCGTAACGGATGAAGAATTCGAGTTGCTGGTCGAGGAAGCCCTTGATTCCATTCCGGAAGGGTTTCATAAGTATCTCCAGGAAGTAGCGGTGGATGTAGAGGATATGCCGGATGCGGCTGTATGCCGCGACTTGAAAATCCGTGATCCGCGTACGCTGCTCGGTCTGTATCATGGTACCCCCCTGACCAAACGGCATGTCGAGGCCCCTTTTCGTTATCCGGAACGAATCGTATTATACAAGGCTAACATTGAAAATATGTGTCGGTCCAGGGCCCGGATGGTTGAGCAAATCCGCAAGACCGTTCTTCACGAAGTAGGCCATCATTTCGGACTTGGCGAAAGGCAGCTTCGCGAGCTGGGCTATTGAGGCGGATGGCCCCGTGCCGGCGTGGCTCACGCGAAGGTGGCCGGATGCGTTCCCGGTCCGTAGAATCAGATGATGTGACATATTAACAGGCGTCTATTGGCTATTCGCTCGCGGGCCATTCTTTCGGAGGTGCCGGATCGTGAAATTCTTTATAGATACCGCCAATCTGGATGAGATTCGCAAGTTCAAGGCCATGGGCCTGCTCGATGGGGTGACTACCAACCCGTCACTGGCTGCCAAGGAGGGCAAGATCGATTTCCGCAAGCTGATCGCGGATATCTGTGCTGTCGTGCAGGGGCCGGTGTCGGCCGAAGTTATCTCCACCGAAGCTGACCAAATGTTTGCCGAAGCCGAGGAGCTCTCGGCCATTTCCGAGCACGTAGTGATTAAATTGCCGACTATTCCCGAGGGCATCAAGGCGCTGGTTCGCTGCGTGGAAGCGGGGATCAAGACCAATATGACCCTGGTCTTTCAGCCCGTCCAGGCTCTGATTGTCGGCCGTATCGGGGCTACCTATGTCAGTCCGTTTCTCGGTCGGCTCGACGATATCGGCCAAGACTCGATGGAGGTGCTTGCGGCTATACGCCAGATCTACGACAACTACGATTTTGCCACGCAGATCCTGGCTGCCAGCCTCCGCCACCCCCTGCATGTCGTGCAGGCCGCCACGATCGGAGCGGACGTGGCCACGATCCCGCCGAACGTGCTCGACAAGCTGCTTAACCATCCCCTGACCGATATCGGCCTCGAGCGCTTCCTGGCCGATTGGAAAAAGATTAAGGCATGAACCAGGGGCTATGGTCGAGATAGATTTACTTTGTTTATACGATGCGCTGGTAGTCCGGGGTATTACACTGGAAACGGGGACAAAACCGGCGCAGTTGTGCAAGACCATTTAAACAAGGTTCCCGGGGGCTTGAGCGTAATCAGGAGCCAAGTCTTATCCTTGGTTTCTCCCGGTACAGAGCGCCTGCCCAACTCGTGAGAGTCGCATTCGCACCTTGATAACGCCCGCCGTTGGATCGCGAGTTTATGCCTTGTCACTTACCCATGCGTCGATATTCGCGACGGTCCAGGGCTCACGTTGCGGGCGGCTGAGCATTTGGTTGGCCTGGTCATCTCCGGTAAAACTCTCGGCCTGGGGATCCCACTTAAGTTTGCGCCCTAACAGCATGGCGATGTTGCCAATATGGGCGATGGTGATTGTGCGATGTCCTACTTCCACCGGTGCGTAACAGGGTTTCCGCGACTTCACGCAGTCTAGGAAGTTGCGGTGCTCGCCGCCCTTTTGCGTGTCGGTACGGTCCACGATCTCGCCAGGCCGGTATAAATGGATTTCATCATCGCCGATCTTGGATTCAAGGATGTCGGGGTTGCTCGCCTCCAAGGGACCGCGCCAATCGGTGAACCCGATCCAGCCATCCGTTCCCTCGAAACGGATACCCGGGCCGCGGCTGACGACGTTCATGGTTACGCCGTTGGCATAACGATAGTGCAGATTGAATTCCCCGGCGGTGTTGAATAATTCTTCGCGCGGAGGAAATACGCCCTGACCTTCGACTTCAACCGGGCCGGTGTGTTCAGTATCGTTGCCCCATTGGGCCAGGTCAATCATATGGGCGCCCCAGTCGGTCAGGCGGCCTCCGGAGTAATCGAGGTTCCAACGGAAACTGCCATGACAACGAGCCGGGCAGTAGGGAGCCAGCGGGGCCTGGCCCAGCCACATTTCATAGTTGAAGCCCTCAGGAACGGGTTGGGGTTGGCGATCCTCGAAATTGTCGCCGCGCGTCTCGTTGCCGGAGGGCAGGGAGACGATGATGTTATTCAACTGGCCGACCCGTCCGTTGCGAACCAGTTCGCACAGACGGATGTAGGTGTCGATCGATCGGTTCTCGGAAGCAGTCTGGAAGATACGACCGGTCTGCTTGATTACCTTGCAGAGGATTTTCCCCTCGTCCACGGTCAAGGTGAGCGGCTTTTCGCAGATCACGTCCTTGCCGGCCCGGGCGGCCATGATGGCTGGGGTGACGTGCCAGTGGTCGGGCGTGGCAATAATCACCGCATCGATATCCGTGCGGTTGATCAGTTCCCGAAAATCGCCGGGGTGATGCAGCCCTGGTAGTTATCTTTCCCTAAGGCCTTGGCATAGTGAGTCTCGACACGGTCCTTGGCTCTCTGCATATGTTTATCGTCAACATCGCAGACCACGATGACCTGGGCATCGGCGTGGCGGAATATCTGGGTCAGGTTCTAGCCCGCCCCGTGTATGCCGCACCCGATGAGTCCGAGAGTGATCCGATTGCTCGGAGCTACCGTGCTTGCAAGGCCCAGGGCTGAGGAGGGAATGAGGTAAGGTGCTGCAGCAGTACCGGCCAGGGTGGCCGTCGTCTTTTTCAGGAAACCGCGTCGTGACATCTTCGCTTGTGACATAAATATCCTTCCTTTTCGTCCCCGTTTTATTTCGGATTCTAACGCCGGCGTGATCCACCTAATATGCCGCCCAGCAAGCCGCGGAAGATCTGCCGCCCGATCTGGCTCCCGACCGTGCGGACCGTCTGTTTGGCCAGTGTTTCCACCATGCCCTGGCGGCGTTTGGTTCCCCAGAGCAACTCGCCCATCCGCCCGCCGCTTCCGGACGGCTTGGGGGACTCCATGGGTTTCGAGGCCGATTCGGTGGCTTGCTTTTCGACCGCGCGTCGACTGAGGATCTCGTGCGCCGACTCGCGGTTGACGAGTGCATCGTATTTACTGCCAACCGGGCTGCGGGACCGTACGGCAGCGCGTTCTTCCGGGGTAATGGCCCCCATTCGACAGCGCGGTGGACAGATCAGCGTGTGTTCCACCGGCATCGGTACGCCTTTCTCCTGAAGCGTGGAAACCAGAGCTTCACCGACACCGAGCTGGGATATGACTTGGGCGACGTCTAGTTTCGGATTCGCCACGAAAGTTTCCGCGGCGGTTCTTACGGCCTTCTGGTCTCGCGGCGTGTACGCCCGGAGAGCATGTTGAATGCGGTTGCCGAGCTGACCGAGAATGTCGTTCGGCACGTCGTCGGGGAATTGGGAGCAGAAATACACCCCCACGCCCTTGGAGCGAATGATGCGTACGACCTGCTCCACCCGTTGGCGTAACAGGGTCGGGGCATCGTCAAATAGCAGGTGGGCCTCATCAAAGAAGAACACCAGCTTGGGCTTATCGAGGTCGCCCACCTCGGGTAGGTTTTCGAATAGCTCGGACAGCAGCCAGAGGAGAAAACTGGTGTACAGCCGCGGCTTCAGGATGAGTTGGTCCGCGGCGAGGATGTTGATGATGCCCCGGCCGCTCAGGTCGGTACGCAGCAGATCGATAAGTTCCAGGGCGGGCTCGCCGAAAAAGGCTGTTCCGCCCTCCCTCTCCAGCGATAACAAGGCTCTTTGGATGGCCGCCACCGATTGAGTGTTGACCAGGCCATATTGCTTGGAGACTTCCTGACGATTTTCGGCGACAAAACCGAGCAGAGCGCGCAGGTCGTCCATATCCAGAAGAAGCAAGCCCTGATCGTCCGCCAGCTTGAAGACGATCTCCAGCACTCCGGTCTGAGTATCGTTAAGCTCGAGAATTCGGCCCAGCAGGCTCGGGCCGATCTCGCTGATCGTGGTTCGTACGGGATGACCGGACTTGCCGAATACGTCCCAGAACAGCACCGGGCTGGCCTCATTCGAGTAACCTTCCATACCGATCTGGGCAACCCGCTGTTGGATCTTTTCGTTGGGCATCCCGGCCATCGCCAGACCGGCGACATCGCCCTTGACGTCGGCCATGAAGACCGGCACGCCCATGCGGGAGAACCCCTCGGCCAACACCAGGAGAGAAACCGTCTTGCCGGTACCGGTGGCTCCCGCGACCAGGCCGTGACGGTTGCCGTACCTGGCAAGCAAGTGAACCGGCTGTTCGCCCTTGCCGATAAGGATCTGGCTCATGCACTGCCTCCTCTTGGACGATCGTCCACGGGGTTCTGGACCCCCTTTCCGAAGCCGGAATTGCCTGTCGTCACGAAAGATTGCTTGGCGGGCATTACCCCGCGAGGCCACGTGATACTGCCCGTCCTCCTTCTCGATTCGTAACGACCGTGCTGGAAAGTCAACTTATCCACCCTTAAGGATTAGGTCAATTTATCAGGTTGCGCTCTCCCCATCCATCTACTCGTGGACCGGCTATCGCACTTCAGTAGCTAATCCACGGGAACCATTATAACACCGAAATCGAGCATTTCGTAAATTACGGTTCCGTCGATTTTGAGGAAGCCGTCGGCTTTGACGAGGGGGGTGGGGTATTCGCGGATTTCGGCAACGACAGCCTCGACTTCCACGAGCTGGCCGGTGGGAAGGATCTGGCCGCGATACTGCCAGCGGTGGGCGGCGCCAATCAGGATCGGCGTGAAGCGATGCGTGTTGCCCAGCGTGCGGCCCCATTTCTCGAGGGCGACGACCTTGAGCAGTTGCAGAAACGATTCCAGGCCCAGCGAGCCGGGGCAGACGGGATCCTGATAGAAATGGGCCTTGAAGAACCATTCGTCGGGATCGACCTTTTTGATGCCGTGAATGTATCCCAACCCGTGAGGCCCGCCGTCGGGGATGAACAGGTCAACCTCATCGATCATCAACAGGGCGCGGGCGGGCAGGGCGGCGGCCGGGTCGGGAGGTACAAGCTGATCCGGCTCGGTGTGGCACAGGCGTCTCGCCTGTGTCCGCACCGGCGAGGCGTCGTTGCCACAGTTTTCCGCAAAATCAGGCTCTATGGGGCCGTCATCGGGAGTCAGTGGCGGAATCTGTTCGAGAACGATCCGGCGGCCGCGTTGGCGCTCGGATTCGGATGGCACATAGGCCCGTTCCGCGGCGTTGCGGATGCCGACCTGTTGGGCCAGGGCCGATTCGGTGAAAAAGCCGAAGTTGGTATGTCCGTTGTAGACGAGTTGCGACCCGCGCCAGACCTGCAGGTCGAATTCCTCGATAATCATGCCGCCGGCCTTGGATACGCCGGTTGCCCGGGCCCGGGTGGTCAGGGTGCCCGCGTCGGGAAAGACTTCCGCGTATTGCGTGCCGGTGCCGCCGAGATTGCGGAAGAACAGATCGCTATCGCTATGCAAAGCGGAGCCCATGAAGGCGGCCTGGAACCCGCAGGTTTGCAGGCCGATCTCCAGCAGGATGCTGAAGGGCATCGAGCTTTGACGGTTGGCCCGGAAATACCAGGCGTCCGGCGGCACGTCGTATTGGGCCTCGACCCAGCCGCCGCTTTCAAGCTGCCAGGGTCGGGCGTTCGTTTCGGTGATCCGGGTGATGAAGCTGTACGGCGGACCGGGCAGCCGGGCCATGCGCCGGTCACGATCAAACATCTTATAGGGTTCACCGAAAGCCTCGGAAGGATTACCGACGGCAAAAGCCAGAATGCGATCGGTATCAAAGACGGCCGGCTTTCGGGAAAGATCGGGGACTGTTTCGCCGATCGGCGTGACCGGCGACGGCCGTTCACGCCAAAGGTTTTCGATCTGCTCCCGGCTCAGGCCGGCGATCCGCAAGGCCATATCCTTGAAATACACGGTCATCTTGTCGTCGGAGTACATGAAGGCGTCGGCGATGACGTACGGCTCGGGGTTGTAGCCGAATTCCTTGATCTGCACCTCGTAAGTGACCATGCGGGTTTGCGGCGTGACCGGGCCGCGGCAGCGCAGTTCCGACCAGATGCCGGGCAGCGGCTCGTAAGCGATCTGATCGTGCTCGCCGATCCAGCCCATGCGCAGAAGGTAAATCCGCAAGGTGTGCAGGCAACATTCGTACATCAGCGTGCCGGGCATGACCATGTCGTCGACGAAATGACAGGTGAGGAACCAGTCGTCAGGGTGGATATCGGCCTCGGCGCGAATCAGGCCCATGCCATAACGTCCACCACGCGGATCGATGCGGGCGACGCGATGCACGAGGCGCATCCGCCCGCCGGGCAAGCGTGGCGGGTTTTGCAGATCCAAGCCGGCGAAGGCCGAACCGAAGCAGCCGGCCAGATCGCCGTTGCGCAGGGCGTCGATCTGTTTTTCGTCGTAGGACTCGACGGCCATGGGCACCAGTTCGGACCAGTCGTCGGGGCGACGGCCGGCGGCGGGCTTGCGTTCCTCGGCGGTCAGCACGATCCCGCCGGAATCGCGGATTTCCTCGGGCGTGAAAAATCCTGCGCAGCCGTCGCGCATGGTCACGACCGGACGGCCGTCGATGGAACCCTGGAAGCGGAAGAAGAACAGATACACGTCGCCCTGGCGGATGAAACGCTCGATGGCGATATCGTAGTGGATGACCTGGCCGGGACGGGGCAGGCCCTGGTGGAAAGTGACCGTCGCGTCGAGCAGGCGATAGGCCCGTTTACCCTTGACGGCCAGATCGATGCCGAGATACGAGCAGAGGAACAGATCGGCCTGGCCGGCCTCGATGGTGATCGACGTCGGGCAGCGGTCGTTATCGAGATACCACGCGCCGGGTAGCACGTCGTGTTCAGTGACCACCTGGCCGGAGGTGAGCGCGCCTTTTTCGCCGGCGACGCTGACGATACGGTCCACGAGCATCAGCGGTTCGTCGGGCAGACGAACGCGCACGGGATAACTATCGACAATAGCAAACTCCGGACCGAGCACTTTCGCCAGCGAGCCGATGGCGAATTCCATGCATAGCTCGCGAGGATACGCCGGGGGTGGCGCCGTGGGTCTGGTCGGCGATACCGTGGGCCCATGGCTTGCGGGTCGCGGAAGCTGATCGAGACGGCCGCCCATGACTTCCAGCAACCGGGCCTGAAGGGCCAGGGCGTAGCCGGTGCCTTCCGTCGCAGTCTGGCTGAATCGTAGAAAAGATTCGTGGGCTTGCGCATCCACCCGGCCGGTGCGGACGACATCGGCGGCCAGAGTATCGGCGGTGTACGCCGCTTCGACATCAGCTCTGGGCGTCGGCGTGGAAAGCGATAGCGGTTGACGCACTCGGCCGGATGGCGGTTGGGGTGCGTGATAGGGCGGCACCTTCAATCCCAACTCGCCGGGCGTTGTCCCAGTCACGCCAGCATCGAACGCATTCCGGAAATCGATGGCAATCTTGGTATCAAGGGCGGCTCTGCCGGTGGCAACAATAATACTGGGCCGTGATGAATCTTTCGTGTCCGGCAAACGATGGGCCACCACGCGGGTTTCTTGTCCGTATAGCGGAGTAAGGTCGGTGATCGCCCGTTCGGTAACGAGCGCGGCGAGCAATTTGAGGACAGTGGTGACTTCATCCTGGCCGAAGAGGCTGGCGGAGCGGGCCAGGTGTGGCCGCGGGCCGAGAATCTTATCGATCATGCGGCTGCACGAGGCCTGCGGGCCCGGCTCGACGAAAAGGCGCACGCCGTCGGCATAGGCCTGCTCGATGGTGGCGGGGAAGTCGAAACCACGCAGGGCCTGGGCCACGATCGAGGCGGCCGCGCTGTCGCTGTCCAGGTCGTAAGCCCGGGCCCACGCGCAACTGTAGAAACGTACGCCCGGCGGCGGGGTGGTTTCCAACAGGTGCAGGTGACGGTAGGCGCTCTCGGCCTCGCGGAACACGTCGCAATGCACGGTGGCCGCCCCGTTGAGATTGAAGGCGTCGCATTTGAGTTTACGGACGACCTTTTCGACGGCCTGCCAGTGGCCGCCGACGACGCATTCGTCCGGTGCGTTGGTAATCAGTAAATAAGCATGCTTGACCCGGGCGACGGCGCGGCGGACCTTGTCGGCCGGCCGATTCACCACCGCCACTCGCCAATCGACCGATTCGTCCGTGGACAGGCCCCAGGCCTTGCGGGCGGCCAAACAGGCCCCGGCCAGATCGGTCTGGAACAGAGGCGATTCACTCATCCGCCGCAGCATTTCATCCCGATCGCGCCAAGCGCGCAAGGCGAACAGGCTGGTCGTCTCGCCGAGGCTGTAACCGATCACCGCTTTCGGCCGCAAGCCCAACATGCGCAGCAAATCGCTCATGGCCACGCCGTGTGCGACCTGGCCCATGATCATTCGCAGGTATTCGGCGTTGATCGCGGCGGCGGCTTCGGCTTCCCAGCCCGGTTCCCATGTGGACCGCCAGGGCATATACCAGCGCGGCATCATCTGACTGGCAAGGCGTTGCGATTCATGGTCGAGGTTGCGTAGTACTTCCGGCCAGTGCGTGCTGATCCCCCGGCCCATGCCGAGGTAATGGTTGCCCGATCCGGGAAATACGAAGGCCAGTTCGCCCTGATCGGCCAGCGGTTCGGGCGAATAGTAGATGCCGTCGCGACCTTCGATGGCCGTGTCGGGATCGTTGCGCAGGGCATAGCGGGCGGCGGCCGTCGCGGAACGAAGGTGTTCGGCGTCGCCGGATAATAACGCTATCGCGCGGCGGTGTTTACGTTTGCCGTGATACTGGCCATGCCACGCGCGGGTGAGAGGCTCGATAGGGCCGTCATGTTGATTCAGAAACGCTTGCAACGCGTCCAACCCGGCCAGCAGGGCGGCTACGTCGTCGCCTTCCACCGCGAAGATCGCCGGTCGGCGGGCTCCCAGCGGTTGGCGGCGTTCGACGGTGAAGGTATCGGCCGTCTGCTCGGCAGCTTCGAGAACTACGTGGCCGCAAAGTCCATCGATGGTGAGGGCGCTGACTCCCGCGCGGCGGGGGCCGTCGGCCCGATCGCGCAGCCAGCTTTGCGGGAAACGCGGCAGGTGAAACGTCTCGCCCCAGTCCAGATCGCTCGGCCCGGCCATGAAATCGGGCAGCGGTGGAATCATTTCCTGATAGAGACACAGCGCGGCCCGGGCGACCGAGGCCAACCCGGCGGCCGAGCCGGTATGCCCGATATGGGCTTTCACCGAACCTAACGCACATAGCCGCGTCCCGGCCGACGTGAAATAATCGAGCAACGCGCGGCCTTCGATGCGGTCCTCCGTCGGTTCGCCGCTGCCGTGGGTTTCGAGGTAGTGAATGGTTCGCGGATCGACCTTCGCGTCGGCGCAGGCTCGCTCGATGGCCGCGCGGTAAGCCTGTTCGCTTGGGTATCCCTGTTTCGATCCGCCGGCGAACCCGAGACCGCGGACGACGGCGTATACGCGATTCCCGTCGCGCTGGGCGTCGGGCAGTCGTTTCAAGACCAGAGCTACCGCTCCTTCGCCGATCGTACCGCCGCCGCCCCGCATGTCGAACGGCCGGGCCTGCCCCGTTCGCGAGTACGCGCGCAAGGCGTGCGTGCAACAGATCGAGCGGACATCGCCGCACAGGTCCACCGCGCCGACCACGACCAGGTCCAGTTCGCCTCGCTGCAAGGACCGGACGCCGATCTCCAAGGCCCGCAACCCCGAAGCCTCGGCCGCCGAAACGGTGAAACTCGGCCCGCCGAAACCGAATTCGCGAGCGATGCGACTGGCGATCAACCCGCCAAGCGAACCCTGCACGCGCCCGGCGTTGAGCGGCTCGCTGGCTTGGGCGCGGAGCTGATCGACCCAGCTCTGGAATTGTGCCTCAGTCAGATTCAGGCCGAGGCGGGCGGCCCACGTCCGGGCCTGCCGTTCGAGTACCCACCGGAAATGAAAGTTGGAGGTATTCAGGTCCAAAGCCATACCCACGATCACACCGGCCCGCTCGCGGCGTTGCCGTTCAGTCAAACCCGCGTCGGCCAGGGCCTGATCCACGGTCTGGAGCATCAGCAGTTGTTGAGGCAGGGCCTCGGGGATTTCGTTGGGCGGCAAACGGTAGCGGCCGATGGGAATGGAAACGTCGTTGATAAATGCTCCGGGCGTATCGACGCCCAACCAGCGTCGGGCCGGCTCGTCGCCACCCCGCCAGCGCTGTGCGGGCCGGCTTTCCACGATCGAATCGCCGGCCAGGGTCGTTTCCTGAAATTCGCGTAACGATTCGAGCCGCCCGAAGCGCGTCTCCATGCCGACGATGGCGATGGGCACAGGCGCATCCTTGCATTCCTCGATGCCGAGAGCATTTCCGGAAAGGGGTGTGGTATCGGCATCGTGTGTATTGAGCGACCTATGTGATCGAAATTCCGTGCGCAAGTTTGTGGGCCGGTGTCTGGAATCGGAACCCCGAGCGCAAGCGAGTGGGTCGGTGTCGTGCGCCTCGCCGAGTACGGAAGATTTCGCCCGCGTCGGCCCCGCGCTTGCGCTTGGGGTTCCGATGAGCGTCGCCGACGGGCTTTGTGTATCGCTAAACACCTCCCCGGCGTCTCGCCGGTGCGAAGCGGAAAACCGCACGAGCGCCGGATCCCATTCCTCCACCAGCACATGGGCATTGATTCCACCGAACCCGAAAGCGCTGATCGCCGCCCGGCGGGGGGTTTGATCGTCGCGGCGGTTCCACGGTTCAGCCGTGGTCAATACGCGGAATGGATTCTTGCTACGGGCAAGGGCGTCGGCCGGTTGCTCGAAATTCGCCGTCGGCGGAAGCCAGCCTCCGTTCATCGCCAGTACGGTACGGATCAGCCCGGCCGCCCCGGCCGCGGTCAGCAGATGGCCGACCATCGACTTGACCGATCCGAGGGCGCATTGTCCCGGCTGCCAGGGCGCATCTTTCCATAATAAATGCAGGCTCTCGAGTTCCGCGGCGTCGCCGACCGGCGTGCCCGTGCCGTGGCCTTCGATGTAGTCGATTTCGTGCGGTTGCCAGCCGGCCTCGGCGTAGGCCAGGCGCATGGCCCGTAACTGACCTTCGGAATCGGCGGCCAGCAGGCTGCCGGCCGTATCGTTGGACCATCCGATCCCGCGGATCACCGCGTAGACGCGGTCTCCGTCGCGCAAGGCGTCGTCCAACCGCTTGAGCAGCATCATGCCGGCCCCTTCGCCGACCACCAGACCATCGCCTCGGGCCTCGAAAGGCCGGCAACAGCCTGACGGCGACAAGGCCCGTAACTGGCTGAAGCCCATCTGCGTGTACAAACATTCCGGTCGGGACACGCCGCCGGTCAACATGGCGTCGGCCCGCCCCGCGCGTAGTTCCTCGCAAGCCAGTTTGATCGCGTAGAGGCTCGACGCGCAGGCCGCGTCCAACGTGTAACTCCCGCCGCCGAGGCCGAGAGCGTCGGCCAGCAGCGCCGCCGGAAGCGAGGTGACCTGACTGTTCAGCGGTGAGCATTCGGCGTCGAATAAAGGCGAATCATCGGCGCGGCCGAGAATCTTTTCCTCGAACGCCCGGCCCAGGATGCGCCGCGTGATAGTAGAGGATGCATCGGTGGGCAAGGCGATGGCCGCCAGAATTACGCCCACCCTCCGGAGGTCGAGATTGCCGGTCACCGCGTCGTGGAAAGCCTGTCGGCCGACGTGCAAGGTCATGGGATACAGCGGATCAAGCCCCTGTAGAAAGGCCGGATCGAGTTTCAGGCCCGCCGGGTCGAAAACGAAATCCTCGACGAAGCAACCGCGCAACGAATACAGCTTGTCGGGCGTATACGTACTCTGGAAAACCTCGGACGGGTCGAGAATCCAGCGGCCGGGCGGCACCTCGCGGGTGGCGTCGATTTTCTCCCGGTTGTTGCGGGCAAAGGCGGCCGGATCGGGCGCGCCGGGGAAAAGCCCGCCCAGGCCGACAATCGCTATGGGACAAGAATCTCGCATCAGGGTACCAAGGATCAGGTATTGACCACGGCGTCATGTCCGAACGCGACGCCCAGGGAGGAATCCGCGGTCCATTGATAATTTTCCAGGCGGGCGAGCAGCCGTCCGCCGTCGTCCAGAACGGCGATATCCGCGCTGATGCGGTGCTCGCCTGCCTCGCGTACTTCCATGGCCAGACGCACGTTCCCGCTTGGGAAAGAGCGGCAGTATTGGCGATACCGCCCGCCGAAGCTGGGCAGGGAGACGCAGCCGAGATGCTCGAAGCCCCACAATACGCCTAGCTGTAAAGCGCCATCCAGGATGCGCGGGTCGGCGATCCAGGACGTACGCGGCGGGACGTTCATCCATTCGCCGGGCGTGGCGGCCGGTTTCATTTCGGCGGCCATGCCCGCCGGCGAGTGGCCGAGGATTTTCTCCACGGCGTGAAAATGCGGGCCGTGAAACAATACGTCGTCATAGATGGCCTCGACCGTTCGCGGATACGTCTGGGCATACGATGCGGCATCGAAAGCATACGCCGGCGGCTTGGGCAGTTGGTCGGCCAGCCAGACCCGGGCCCGGGCATGGAGCACTTCCGGCCCGTTGTCGCCGTGGCCGTGCAATTCGATATCCACGGCGTACAGGTCGTTCTCCCGCCGAGCGGGGGACGCGGCGATACGCACCTGACGCGGCCCGTTGTTCAAAATCACGCCGCGGAACACCCGCAGATCATCCAGGCCGTTGAACATAAGGCCGGGGTTGCCGTGCATCGCGGCATGAGCGAACCATTCGATCATCATGGCCACCGGCAACACCGGATGGCCGCCGATTACGTGCGAGGCGAGGAACGGATGACTGTCGAGGTCGAGCGTTCGTTCCATTACGGTCGTCAGTTGCCCGTTCCCGGAGGACGTTGAGGTTGATGCCGAAGCCGGCCGAGCGGAATGCCCCGAAGGCATCGCTTGCGGGAACGATCCGCCGATGATGACTTCGGCCGATGCGTGTTCGCCGACACGGAGTTCATCCAGCAGACATTTCGCGCCGACGTCGAGGGGGATCAGGCCGATACCCAGCCGCTCGAACTCGCGTTTCAACGCGGGCGTGACCATGCCGCCGTCCCACGGCCCCCAGTTGATGGACACCACGCGGCAGCCGGGGCGCAAGGTTCGTTGACGCTGGGCGATTTTGTTGAGCACTTCGTTGGCCATGGCGTAGTCGATCTGCCCGACCCGGCCGAACCGCCCGCTTACCGAGGAGAAGAAAACCATGAACTCCAGATCATCGTTCGCCAGGGCGGCCAACAACCCGCGCAGGCCCTGAACCTTGGTATCGAAAACTTTTTCGAACTGCTCGACGGTCTTGTCCTCGATGAGGTGATCCTCGAGCACGCCGGCGCCGTGGATCAGCCCGCGGATCGGGCCGACGCCGCGGCGCACTTCGTCGAGGGTCGCGGCGAGGGCTTCCGTATCGCGAACATCCACGCTGCGATAGACGGCCTGGCCGCCGGCGGCGGTGATCCGGGCCAATGTTTCACGAATCTGGCGATTGGCCTGATGCTTGCGATATTCGGCCTCTAGGGCCGCGGGATTAGGCTTGCTGCCGGCGAATACGTTTTCGAGCAAGGCGCGTTTGATGGCCGCCTCGTCGGTGATCCCGGCCAGCCAGGCCGGCTCGTCGGTCGGACACGGCGATCGGCCGAGCAGAATCAATGTCGCTTGGCCGGCTTCGGCCAGCAGCGCCGCCGCGTCGGCGGTTACGCCACGCGCTCCGCCGGTCACGATGACCACGTCGCCGTTTTGCACCTGCAATTCGCCTGCCGGGGCGGGTTCGTCGAGGAGTTCCAGGCCGAATCGACCGGCTTCACTGAGACCGATCTCGATCGGGCCGTCGGCGGTCAATTCGCGGACGATGGCTTCGGCCACGGTTCGCGCATCCTGCCAGTCGCCGTCCACGTCCAACGTCTTGCAGCGGACTTCGGGCCATTCGTGGGCGGCGGTTTTAAGCAGACCGGCCAGACCGCCCTGAACGGCGTCAAAACCTCCACCACTTAAACCGAAGCGGCCATCCATTCGCGAGACCGTCGCCAGTAACGCGCCGCCCTTACCGCCGGCGGCACGCAAACGAGGGGCCAGTTTTTTTGTCAGGACAAAAGCCTGTTTCAGCCGTGCCTCGGCTTCCGGCGACCAGACGGCGTTTTCGTCCGCCGTCGTCCGCCCCAGGTGGATCAACCCGCCAACCGGCGGCTTGACCTTGCCGTTGATACGCTCATCCGGTTGAATCACGCGTGCCCTTACGTCACGGTCCTTCAGGGCTTTGACCAGTTCGCGAGCCAGATCGGTGCCGTCGTCGGTTATCAGGATTTCATGGTCGGCGGGGATGAACCATTTGCCCTCCGTCGTCGCGGGCAGTTCGACGGTTCGCAATACTCGTCGCTCGATTTTTTGCGACACCTTCGGTTCCGCGGATGTTACCGCTGGAGCGGCGACGGGCTCATTGACTTGTGCCGGCGCGGCCGTCGGCGTGCCGTTCATGTATTCGATGATGTTCTGCAGGGTGCGCAGGCTGCCCATATAGGCGGAGTCCACCGTCTTGGCCGTCGGCAATCGCGACTGCACGGCCGCCAGGATTTCCACCCGCTTGATCGAATCGATGCCCAGATCGGCTTCGAGGTCCATATCCGCGTTCAACATCTCCGCCGGATAGCCGGTCAGTTCCGCCACGACCGATAGCAGAGTCTGCTCGAAAATCCCGCTGTCCGTTGCCGTGGGTTCGGCCGGGGCGCTCGGACTCGGCGAAGGTGCGCTCGCGAGTTCGACCACCGGACTGACGGTCTGCGGCGGGGGCGGTGTGATGGGTGTCGGTGCCGGCACCGGCACATTCATATCACTGAACAGGTTCGACGGTGTTTCGATAGGTCTGCTGGGTTGCGGCATCACCGAGGGCGGCGCTTGCACCGAGGGGGTCGTGGCGGGCAGGCCCAGGACGCGCTCCATCAATCGATGCTGCTGTTCCATGACCATCTGGAAGGTCTTGTGGGCGGTTTCCTGCGTTTCCAGAAAACGTTGATGGGCCGAGGCCGTCTGCTGTTGCAAAGCCTGCATGGCCCGCAGACCCTCCTGCACGACCTGATAGATACCGAGCAAGGGATCGCTGTTGGTCGATGGTTGACTGCCGCCCGGTGCGGACCGATCGTTCTTCGGTTGTTCGTTCATTATTGGGTTCCCATTTGATGCCCGCGCGCTGCTCGGCGGGGTGGTTCGTTCAGATTTTGGTTTGTTCTCCACGGGCTTGCCGACCGGGGTCTTCGGTTTGTCCGCCCGGTAATTTGTACCCAACAGTGGAATGGCCATTTTGGCCTTGACCGGCGCCTTAACCGGCCGTTCCCAACGATTCAGTTGTACCGCATGGCCGTCGGCGGCCAGTTGGGCGAGAACTTTCGCAAGATCGGCGATGCCGGAACTCCTTCCCGCCGAGGCGTCGAGGGCGATAACCCGGTGCGGCCGATCGCCAAGGATCGCTTTAACCAGACCGGTCAGGACTCTGCCCGGTCCTGCTTCCACGAAAACGCGGGCCCCGGCGGCGTACATGTTCTCGATCTGCTCGACGAAGCGTACCGGGCCGGTCAATTGGTCGGCCAGCAGATCGCGCACCTTTTCGGCGTTTTCGGGATACGGTTCGGCCGAGCGGTTGGCGTAGACCGGCCGTTCGCCGGCGGCGATGGAGGTTTTCTCAAGGGTCTGACGAAATTCCCGGCCGGCGTCGGCCATGAACGCGCTATGAAAAGCGCCCGAGACCCGCAGCCGGGTGCATTTCCAGCCTTGTCGCGTACAAAGCTCGGCAGCCTGTTCGATGGCCTGGGTGTCGCCGGAGAGCACGCCCTGATTCGGCGTGTTTCGATTGGCGAGTACGACATCCAGCTTGGCATCGGCCAGCAGTTGATCCAATGCGTTGAGCGGCGCATGGACGGCCAGCATGGCCCCGCGCCCGCCGTCGCCCTTGGCCATCAGGCGGCCGCGTAATTGGGCCAGCCGGTGCAGGGTGGCGTCGTCGTACCGGCCGGCGGCATGCAGCGCGACCAGCTCACCGAAGCTGTGCCCGCCGACCATCGCCGGACGCACGTCGAAGGTTTCCAGCACCCGCAGCATGGCCAGACTGATCGCCCCGATGGCGGGTTGGGCTACGTCCGTACCGGTCAGACGGATTTTCTGTTGTTCGGCCAATTGCGCGTCAAAGGCCGGTTGCGGATACAGCAGATCGCTGAGGCGTTCACCGCTTTTGCCGAGAGCGTCGGCCTCGGCGACGGCCGCATGCGCTTCCGGGAACATACAGACCAGATCGCGGCCCATGTGTAGATACTGGCCGCCCTGGCCGGGGAAGATGAAAGCGATTTCACCAGTCGGTGAGCCGGAGCCAAAAAAGATGTTCGGCTGCGACCACGAAGACAGATCGCCCTTACTCTTCAATGTGTCCCGGGCGGTAACGAGCAACTGCTTGCGATCCGTGTCCCGCTCAAAAACCAAAACCAACCGACAGGTCTGTTCGCTGGAAAACTCATTACGGCTGAGCGACGCATGATAGGCCCACTCCTGCTCGCTCCAGCCCTTGTCCAGCGATTGAATCCATGGTTCCAGCTTCGCGATCAGCTCCTCGCGGGTGGCGGCCGCGAACGGCACGATCTGTACCGAGCCGTCCCAGGCCGGCTCGCGCTTGGTGGGCGTATATTCCTCGAGGACCACGTGAAAATTGCTGCCTCCAAACCCGAACGCGCTCACGCCGGCGCGGCGCGGGTGTCGGCCTTTGCTTATCCACGGCCGAGTTTGCGTACTCAGATAAAAGGGGCTGCCGTCGATCTGAAGCTTTGTGTTGGGCTTCTTGACTTTGATGGTGGCGGGCAAGACCTTGTGATGCAGGGCGAGGGCCGCCTTAATCATGCTGGCCACCCCGGCAGCGGCCTTGGTATGCCCGATCTGCGATTTGACCGACCCGAGCGCGCACCAGGCCCCCTCTGGTTGATTCTCGCGGAACACGCTGCGCAAGCCCTCGAACTCCACCACGTCGCCGACGATAGTGCCGGTGCCGTGAGCTTCGAGCAGCTCGATGGTGCGCGGCTCGACGCCGCCGTAGCGATACGCGTTACGCAGGGCTTCGGCCTGGCCCTCGGCCCGCGGGGCGTAAATGCTTTCGGAGCGGCCGTCGCTGGACGTGCCCAGCCCGCGGATTACGGCGTAGATCCGGTCGCTGTCGCGTTCGGCGTCGTCCAGACGTTTGAGGGCCAGCATGCCCACGCCCTCGCCAATCACCGTGCCGTCGGCCTCGTCCGAGAACGGCCGGGCATCGCCCGTCGGCGAAAGGGCCTGCGTCTTGCTGAAACACATGAACATGAAAATGTCGTTGAGGGTATCCACCCCGCCGGCCAGGAGCATATCCGCCCGGCCGGTGCTGAGTTCCATCATGGCCAGATGTAAAGCGCTCAGCGAGCTGGCGCAGGCCGCATCCACCACGCAGTTGGTGCCCCGCAGATCGAGCCGATTGGCGATGCGGCCGGCGACCACGTTGCCCAGCAGGCCGGGGAACGAGCTTTCCTTCCACTGAACGTAGGAATCCCCGATCTCGCGGACGACTTCGTCGGCCACACGGGCGTCGACTCCTGCTCGTTCCAAAGCCCGCCGCCAGACTGGGTGCCCCAGCCGTGCGCCCAGCGGGATGACCAGTTCCTGCGTACCGGTAACGCCCAAAACGACGCCGGTGCGATGACGGTCGAATTCCCGGCCCATCCCGTAGCCGGCATCTTCCAGGGCCATTTTGGCCACGACGAGGCCGAGCAGTTGCGCGGTGTCCGTCGCCTCCAGAACCGCCGGCGGAATGCCGTATTCCAGCGGGTCAAATATCGTCGGCGACAAGAATCCGCCTCGCCGGCAGTAGACGCGATCGGCGGCCGCGCGGTCGGCGTCGTAATAATCGTCGAGCAACCAGTGCGTCGACGGAACCTCGCGCACCCCGTCCTCCGACCAGCGGATCAGCCGCCAGTAATCGTGCAGACCCTGCGCATTGGGAAACAGGCAACCCATCCCCACGACGGCGATGGGGGTCGATAAGGCAACGGAATCCTTTTCCGATCGGCTCAAACGTCACTCCCGCAGTTTGCAGTTTATTGTAACAAGGTATCCAGTTCGGCCAGTTCCCGAGGCCGGAAAGTCTGGGTCTCGGCCGGCAGCCGAACACCCTGGGCCCGCAGCCAATGACTCCGGCTCAAGGCCGCCGCTCCGACCAGCAGATTCATGGCCACCGTTACCACGTCGCGCCGATTTACGTCCGCCAGAAACGAACCGGCCGTCCACTCGTTGAACGCGCCCATGGCCGGGCCGCACCATACCTGATAATCCGCTTTACGGCTGGGTTCGTTGTTGATCGCCCAGCGTGACGACTGACCCAGATAAGCCCGGAACACCAGAGCCATCTTGTGCTTCGGGTCGCGCTGGGCTCGTGCGATCTGACCGGGATCGCGCTCCGTGAAATACCGGGCGGTCTGTTCCCAGACCTGCTCGAGCGTGCATCGATAAAAGTCGCGCTCCAGAATCGTCCGCTGATCGACGGGAATCTGTTCCAGGCCGGCGAAGGCGCGATACAGGTCGTAAAGTTTCCGAGCCCGGATGGCGAACATCGTGCCCCATTTAAGCACCTGCACCTTTACGCCCATCTCGAACATATCCGCGGCCGGGGCCATGATCACGTCGGCCTGACCGGCCTGAGCGAGCATTTCGCGAACCGTCGGCGAGGTGCCGGATTCTAGGCAGGCCTGGTTGACCGTTCCGGTCAGCACGTAGGCCGCCCCCATCGCGAACGCGGCGGCCACCGAAGCGGGCGTAGCCACGCCGCCGGCCGCTCCGATCCGTGGCGGAACGGCATAGTTGCGGGTGCGCTGGATTTCATCGCGCAGCGCCAACATCGTCGGCAATAAGGCCAGCGCGGGGCGATTGTCCGTATGCCCGCCGCTGTCGGCTTCGGCGGTGAGATCGTCGGCCATCGGAATCCGCTCGGCCCAGCCGGCCTGCTGGGTGGTGATAAAACCGCTCTGCACCAGGGCGTTGAGCATGGCCGTCGGCGGCGGGTTGAGAAACTTGCGGGCGACCTCGATTCGCGAAACCTTGGCGACAATCTTGTTCGGTGCCACGATTTCGCCGGAAGGTGTCGCGTGAATGCCCGCCAGACGATAGCGAACCAACGGCAAGGTCAAATCCAGATAGGCCGACGCCTCGATGAGCCGCACTCCGTGCTGAAGATACAGATCAGCGATGGTCGATTCGAGTTGCGGATCGCTCGGGCTGTGGATCAGGTTGAATCCGTAGGGGAGCTCGCCGAGGTTTTCCTGAATATGCACGATGGCGGCCGTGACCCGCTGAGGGTCCAGGCCCGCGCTGCCGAAAAATCCCAGCATGCCCGCCCGACCCATGGCCTCGACCATGCGCTCGGAGGTAATTCCATTGGCCATGGCTCCGGCCACGTAGGCATAACGCAATCCATGCGCCTTACGAAAGCCTGAATCGCCCAGATGCTCGGGTAGGATAGCCGGTACGTAGGCCATCAGGGGGTGGCCCGTTCGTTCGGCCGACGGGTCGGTCCCAATCCGCGCCGCGCCGCCGTATCCGATCGCCGTCCGGCCGTCCAGATCCACCACCGCCAGCGGGCGCCCGACATGCCGTAAAGCCTCCGCCAGGGCGGCCGCATCGGTTACCGGAGGCGTGCCATCCGGCATCCACCATCCAATAGCCGTCTGGCCGTGCGAGGTTCGCGAAATCGTCGGGCTTTGCGTCAACAAAACGATAATCCTTTCCTTCGAAGCAACCGGCGGGCCGGTCAATGTAGAACCCGACATTATCCACGTTTTGGCAGCGCAATGCCAGTCGATACGGACTTATCAAGTCGTGCTTGCAATATTATATGATTTGGGCGGGCGGCTGATTTGCACTACGGGTGCAAAACAGCCGAAAGGGCCTGCTGGTCGTCATGGGGTGTACGAGATGGGCGATAATTTCCCAAAGCGGCCTTCGGCCGCAACCAAATAGTTTTTGAACAGTGCCTCTAGCAAAAGTGGCGTTCTGGCCTGACCATGGTTGTTATCTACGCAGCCGTGGAAAGGAGAACGCCGTGGATCATTT
>JAAYCU010000373.1 GCA_012729595.1 Phycisphaerales bacterium | reverse complement strand
CGCCAAGCGGCTCCGAAGGTTGATCCGTGCGGGTTGTACCCGCGTCGTCCCGCCCTGCCGGCCAAATGTTTCTTGTCCGGGCATTTTATGCTGTTGGGCTGTTGGGCTGTTGGGCACCGAATACCCGAATCGCGCTTAGCTAACATAGGCCGCCAACCAAGGCCAGAATGGCCAATCCAAGCCCTGTCTTTAAATCGTTCCGCCCACAATGACGAAATATCATCTGCCTATCGATTCGTGTCAACGGAAAAACACTCAAACCGAAAATATTTTTCCATACGTATTTCTACGTATGGGGACCGCCCCGTTCGCGCTACGCAGGGATTCCACACTCTTACCCTCCCGAATCTTCCAGAAACCTTCAAACAGGGCCGCTCCGACTACACCTCGCCCGTAGCCGGCCTTCCCGGTGGCCGCTACCCCGGTGGGTTCGCGGGGCGGGCCTGTCCTACCCGTTTTCGTTGCCTTTGTTCGCCGCCGCTTGCTTCGGTAGCGCGGTTTGGGCCGCGCGGGGGTATAATGCCCGGCACGGATGAATCGAAGGGTGGATCGCCCGCCGGCCGGACGCGGCAGCGGAGGCAGCGAACCACCGAAAAGCGACGAGGAACGAACCCATGAGCCCATTACCGCCCTTACCGGACCCCCCGCCAACAGGGACAAGGCCCGCCGAGGGGTCAAACATGACGCGGGAAATACGCCTGCGTAACCTGCTTTCGATCGTAGCCTTGAGCCTGTTGATCCTGGTAATGGCCTACATGATCCTGGCGGAGTTGACCGCCATCCTCCGCCCGTTGCTGATCGCGGTGTTCGTGTGTTATCTGATCGTGCCCGCCCATCATTGGCTGGTGGCCCACAAGTTGCCGTCGGCCATTTCGTATATCGTGATCGTCGGCGGCATTCTGGCCATGATGTATGGGATCGGGAACATGGCCCTCCGCAGTATCGGCCAGATAAGCGGCCAGTTGCCCCAGCACATCGAGGGGTTCCAGCGGAATACCGATGCGATTGTCGCGACCCTGAAGGCGAAATGGGAAACCCTGACCGAGCGCGTCGGCTCGGAGGATGAATCGGAGAACGACGAGAACGCGGACCAACCGGCGGCGAGTCCGGCCGGACCGGCCGCGACCATGGCGACGACCACCCTCGCGACGGGACCGGCTTCCGGTGAGAGCGGCGAACAAGACAAATGGAAGCTCTTCCCGACCCGCCACCTGGTTCAAATCGGCCGCTCGACCTTGGAAACCTTTGTCGGAGTCTTCACCGGGGCGATGGTGGTGGTGTTCTACCTGATCTTTCTTCTGGCGGAGGTGGCCGGCTTCAACCGCCGGCTGAGCGGGGCGCTCGGTCCCCAGCGGGCCGAACAGGTCATGGATGTCGTACGGAAGATCAATGCGGCCATCTCCCGATACATCGCGATCAAGACCTTCGTCAGCCTGCTGATCGGTGCCTTTTCGGGGATCGTGCTTGCGCTGTTCGGCGTGGACTATGCCTTCCTGTGGGGGGTTATCACCTTCCTGGCGAATTTCATTCCCTACGTCGGCAGCCTGGCGGCGGTGATGCTGCCCATCGGGTTAAGTCTGGTGCAGTTCGGCGATCCGTGGACGACGCTTCTGCTTGCGGGCATTTTAACCATGGCCCAGATGGTCGTCGGTTACTGGATCGAGCCGATGATGATCGGCCAGCGTCTGGGGGTAAGCCCGCTGGTCATCGTCATCAGCCTGGCCTTCTGGGGCCTGTTGTGGGGGGTTCCGGGAATGGTCCTGGCCGTCCCCCTGGCCGTGGCCCTCAAGATTATCTTCGAACACGTGGAAGCCACCCAGCCGCTTGCCCGCTTGTGTTCGGACGTATAGGCAGGCTATCCCGCCTTTAATTCGGCGAACGCCTCGGTGACCGCGGCGATCGTACGGTTAATCTGTTCGGAAGTATGCGCCACCGAGACGAACAGGGTTTCATATTGCGAAGGGGCCAGATACACCCCGCGCTCGAGCATCGCGTGGAAAAACCGCCCATAGGCCCGCGCATCGCTTCGGGTGGCCGAGGCGTAATCCGTGACCGGGCCTTTCTGCATGAACATGCCGGCCATGCTGCCTACCCGGGTCTGGAAAATGGGGACGCCGGCCAGGGCGGCCGCACCCGCCAGACCGGTAGCCAGTTGCGCGGACAGTGCTTCCAAACCCTCGTATACGCCCGGCTCGTGCAGGGCCTCGAGCGTGGCCAGGCCGGCGGCCATGGCCAGCGGGTTGCCCGAAAGCGTACCGGCCTGGTAGACCGGCCCTTGCGGGCTTAGACGTTCCATGATCTCCGCGCGTCCTCCGTAAGCCCCGACCGGTAGCCCGCCGCCGATGATCTTGCCTAAACAGGTCAGATCGGGCCGCACGCCGTACAGCTCCTGCGCACCGCCGAGCCCGACGCGGTAGCCGGTGATCACCTCGTCGAAAATCAACAAGGCCCCGGCCGCGTCGCAAATCTGCCGCAAGCCGACCAGAAAACCGTCGGCAGGCGGGACACAACCCATGTTGCCGGCGATCGGCTCGACGAGAATCGCGGCGATCCGATCGGCGTGAGCATCAAAGACGGCCTGAACCGCCGCTAAGTCGTTGTAGGGTACCAGCAGCGTCGCCGCAGTCATGGCGGCCGGCACGCCCGCCGACGACGGAGCGGCGAACGTGGTCAACCCTGACCCGGCCTTGACCAGCAAAGCGTCGGAGTGTCCGTGATAGCCGCCTTCGAATTTGACCACCAGATCGCGACCGGTGAAACCCCGAGCCAGTCGAACCGCGCTCATCGCCGCCTCGGTCCCGGAATTCACCATGCGGAGCCGCTCGATCGACGGAATATCTTCGACAATTTGCGACGCCAGACGCGTTTCCAGCTCCGTCGGTGCGCCGAATGACCAGCCCTTATCAAGTACCTTGCTGATAGCGGCGGCCACGCGCGTATCGGCGTGCCCGAGGATCAGCGGCCCCCACGAGCCGACATAATCTATATATTCATTACCATCGACGTCGGTGATTACCGCCCCGCGTCCGCGAACGATGAACCGCGGCGTACCTCCGACGGCCCCGAACGCCCGCACCGGAGAATTCACTCCGCCGGCCAGCACTTTTTGAGCATCCTGAAATGCCGTCGCGGAATTTTCCGTGACCCGATACGGTTCGTTGTTTTCTGATAGCATTGGTTCGATGATAACTCAACGATCGCGCCTAGGCGAGAAAAGCTGGCGGGATGGTCGAGCGGCCCGCATATCAGGATTTCCGAAAATAACTCAGGTACGTAAATACTAGAAACGAGATGAACAGGATCAACCCATCCAGACGGCCAACCTGATTTTTTAGCAGGGCGACTAATAAAAGATACAACGAGGCCAAAGAGTAAAATAAAATCAATGTCATGGTAATGTCAGATCGATGAACGACTACCGGAGTCACCAAGGCACAGACTCCAAGTACGCATATTACGTTCATGACATTGCTGCCGATGATATTTCCGAACCCCAGGGTCGAATGGCCCTTGAGCGTCGCCGTCAAGGTAACAAACAGTTCCGGCAGGGAAGTCCCCAGGGCAACGATAGTGGCCCCGACTACCAATTCGCTTATGCCGTAGCTCGAGGCGATAGCGACCGAACCTTTTATCAGACTGCTGGCCCCGATATACAACATGATCGTGCCGAACAAGATATAGGCGATACTTGCCAACATGCGGTGTCTCCTGGGCCGCGCATATGCCAAACCCCCGTCCTATCCGTCGATCTTGATTCGGGTTTGAGGCTAATATCATAATCCAAGTTGTGGCGTTCAGCGAGAGCGCAATAGCATGTGGTAAGACGACGTTGTGTACGATATTTTGTGTCTGGCATTTCGCGGCCGAACGGTTACAATCTTGGCCGCATGGAGGTAATATGGCAACTCTGCTGGTTTTCAGGGTACGCCCGCACCGCCGGACGGCGGAGCTGTAGACCGACCACGACGGTCAACCGGAAAAGATTTTTTACCCCTGGCCGGTGAGGGGAATGGTGTAATAAACACATCCCTTGTGTTCTCCTTACGGGGCTGGGGTATCCTTAATTCGGGTTTTAACGGGCGGCAATAATGGCAACTATCGGAGATCGTACCTGGGGTGAGATGCTCGACTATCTGCGGAGCAAATTTCCACATTTGTCCCGTTCCTGGTTCGATTCCCTGGTGCCGACGGACTTCCAGCATGGGGTCATTCGCATCTGTTGCGCCGACGTAACGCAACACAAATATCTTTCCGAGCAGTGTCAAAGCGCTTTCAGCGAGGCCGCACAGGTCGCTACGGGCCGGTTGGTCACGGTCGGGTTTGTGCCGGTCAACAACAACCCGATTACCGAAACCCGCCTCTCTTTCGAGCTGGAAGAGGGTCAGTTGGCCCTCAACAAAAACTACACCTTCGACAATTTCGTATCCGGACCCTGTAACCGCCTGCCCCATGCCGCCGGGCTGGCCGTGGCCGAGAGGCCCGGTCAGGTCTACAACCCGTTGTTTATTCACGGCGATGTCGGTTTGGGAAAAACTCATTTGGTACAAGCCATTTGTCACCAAATGTATGCGCAAGGGCTGAAACACGTCTTGTATATTTCATGCGAGACCTTTACCAATCATTTCATCGAGGCCATCGAACGCGGCTGCCTGCACCGTTTTCGTGATCGCTATCGGCATGTTGACGCGCTGGTGATCGATGATGTTCAGTTTCTGGCCGCCCGGGAACGCTCCCGTGAGGAATTTTTCCACACCTTTAACGCTCTATATCAATCCCAGCGGCAGATCATTCTCACCGCCGACGAATCGCCCGCCGGTATCCCGAGCCTCGAAGAACGGTTGGTCAGCCGTTTCAATTGGGGCCTGGTGGCGATTATTGAGCGCCCTTGCCTGGAAACCCGGATGGCCATAGTACGGAAAAAAGCCAAGCTGAATTGCGTGGACCTGCCGGAAGATGTTGTCCATTTCATCGCCGCCCATGCGGAATCGAATATTCGCGAAATTGAAGGAGCCCTGACGCGAGTGCAAGCCTTCAGTCAGCAATTCGGTGGCGAGATTTGCCTGGACATGGCCCGCGAGGCTCTGGGGAGTCACGTCGGCACCACCAGTAAGAGCGTTACCATACAAGATATCTTCCAAGCGGCAACCGAGCACTATGGCGTCAGACCAACCGATCTGCAGAGTAAACGGCGCAACCGGTCTATTGCCTTCCCGCGTCAAGTCTGTATGTATTTGGCCAGGGAGCTCACCCGCCTCAGCTTGGAGGAGATCGGCGGCTACTTCGGCGGACGCGACCATACTACGGTCCTTCATGCCATCCGAACCATCAAGGACCAGCGCCAACAAGATGAGCTGCTGAACCAGAACATAGGCGAGTTGATGCGGTTGCTGTTGAAAAAAGGGGAGGTCTAATATGAAAATGCCTCCTCGCGGTCCCCAACAACCTGATCGTTTCCCTGTGGATAAGCTGTTACGAATCCACTGGATCGTAAGCAGGGGCCGACGGCTGTCCCGACCGGCTCGGACCGGGTTGTCGACCGCATCTCAGAAAGGCTGTTTTCATCACAGGTTTTCCACAAGGCGGCCAGAGGGTATAATATGCATAAAGAATTATATATCAACGGCTTATGAGTGCTTAACGCGTAGATATGACACAAGTCACAGAACCTACGATTACTACGGGTTATTTTATTAAAAATAGAGTATCATAGCGATGCACTGTTAAGGAAGAACGCGATTAAGGAGTTGGAATCATCATGCAAGTTATCGTAAATCGGAATGCCTTGGCCGACGTTCTGGTGGTTGCCTCGGGTATTGCCTCGGCCCGAACGACCAAGGATGTATTAAAGTGTGTGCGCTTGACCGCGACCGAAGGTGAGTTGCTGATCGGCTCGACGGATTTGGAAGTGGCTTTGCGTTGTAGTGTACGGCAGGTGGAGGTTCGGAAGCCGGGCGATATTCTGGTCCCGGCGGACAAGTTGACGCAGATCGCGCGCGAGAGCGTAGATGAGACGCTGACGATCGGCGTGGAGGACCAGGTCTGCCATGTGCGCGGGGTGGATAGCCATTTTGAGGTTTACGGGCAGGATCCGAACGAGTTTCCCCCGGTTCCGGATTTGGAGGGCGAGCCCGATGCCGAGGTGGCCGTTGAGGTGCTCTGCCGGTTAATCGACCAAACTTCATTTGCGGTCGCCAAGGAAAATACCCGCTATGCGATTAACGGGGTTTTGTGGGAAAAGAAGAACAAGCGGTTGTGTTTTGTCGCGACGGACGGCCGCCGTCTGGCGCGGGCGGTGGGCGCGGCGGAACAAGCCGGGAGTGGCGATGCAAGCATGATCGTGCCGGCCAAGACCATTCATGTTCTGCAGCGAGTCCTGGCGAATGGTGAGGGTCAGGCTGCTATTCGTTTCTCGGATAATCAGGTAATCGTTAAATGCAACGGCTACGTGGTGAGTTCCGCCTTGGTGGAAGGCCAATTCCCGAATTATGATGAGGTTATTCCCAAGGATAACGATAAAAGTATCGAGTTGAGCACGGAGGCATTTATCAGCGCGGTACGCCGTGCCGCCTTGTTGACTAACGAGCAGTCCAAGGGGGTCCGGTTGTCGTTTACCCAGGATAAACTGGTCCTCTCCAGCCGAGCGCCGGAGCAAGGCGAGGCGACTATTTCCATGCGCGCGGGTTACGGCGGCGAGAATGTCGATATCGGGTTTAACCCGAATTTTATCTTGGACGCCCTGCGGGTTGTCGGCACGCCGACCGTAAATTTCGAGATGAAGGAAACCAATCGGCCGGGTGTATTGAAAGCCGGGTCCGAGTTTATGTATGTGGTTATGCCGGTCAGCTTGGCTTGAGATAGCCGTGCCGGGAGTTGCGACCGATGCGGGAACAACAACTGCTCTGGGTGCAGAAGAATCGTTGTCGCCGGTCCCGTATGCACGCGGTGTCCAGCCTGATAGATGGCTTTCAGAAATCGGGTCGCATGGTGCGACTGTCACGGCAGCGCCTGTTGGTGGATTGTATCGAGAACCACACCGGCCCGGAATTGCAACAGGCTGTTGTCTGGATGGAGCAACGCGGTGCAACACTGGTAATACGCGTTAAAAATGCGGCGGACTGTTATGCCTTGGGCCTCCGCTGGCGACAGCGCTTGGTGCGCGTGCTCCAAGTGGAGGCGCCGAGCATGGGTATTCGCGACATTCGTTTTTTACCGGCCGAGCAAGACGATAACGGAAGGGTCTAAATTCAACCAATGAGCGAAGTGCGTGAGAATGAAATAGGAGAGGCCGTGGACACGACAAACGCCGTGTCGCCGGCGACCGGCAACGAACGCTACGACGAGAGTTCCATACGAGTGCTGGAAGGTATCGATGCCGTGCGGAAGCGTCCGGCGATGTACATTGGTGATACGGGCCTGGCCGGCCTGCACCACCTTATTTACGAAGTCGTCGATAACGCCATTGATGAGGCGATGGCTGGCCACTGCGACGAGGTAACCGTTGCCTTGGGCGCGGACGGAAGCTGCACGGTCCGCGACAACGGCCGCGGTATACCCATTGGGCCGATGCACCATCCCGACCCCAAAATCGACGGGAAACCGGCCGTCGAGATCTGCATGACTGTGCTGCACGCCGGAGGAAAATTCGATCGGCACAGCTACAAGGTCTCAGGTGGGCTGCATGGCGTGGGCGTCAGTGTAGTCAACGCCCTCTCCGAGTGGGTCTATGTCCAGGTCCGGCAAGGCGGTAAGGTCCACGAGATGCAATTCGCTCGCGGGCACACGGTTTCGCCGCTTAAGGTAATCGGAGAGGCCAAAAGTACCGGTACGCGAATCCGGTTCAAGCCGGACCCCGAGATTTTTCCCGATTGCACCTTCCGTTATGAAACCCTGCGCAACCGGCTACGCGAGTTGGCCTACTTGAACGACAATGTGCGCATCAAGTTGGCCGACGAGAACAGCGGTCAGGCGGAGGATTTCCTTTACACGGACGGCTTGCGAGCGTTCGTGGAACATATCAACGAGGGCAAGGCGGCCTTGCACAAGCCCGTCACCATCCATGCCGAGGATGACGCACAGCGACTGGTAGCCGACATAGCCATGCAGTGGAACGATGGCTACAACGAAAACGTTTCCTGCTTCGCCAACAACATTCGCAACATCGACGGTGGAACCCATTTATCGGGGTTTCGTTCCGCCCTAACCCGCGCCATGAACAACTATGCCAGGCGTGAAAACCTGCTCAAGGGCGACTTGGCCACTACCGGAGAGGACTTCCGTGAAGGTCTGACTGCGGTTCTCTCGGTGAAGGTGCCGGAGCCGCAATTCGAGGCGCAGACCAAGGTCCGCCTGATGAACCCGGAGGTGCAGAGTTTTGTTGAACAAATTGTTTACGAGAAGTTTAACAATTTTCTGGAAGAAAACCCCGGTGATGCCAAGCGCATCGTCACTAAGGGAATCCAAGCCGCCCAGGCCCGGGAAGCTGCTCGCAAAGCCCGTGATCTGACCCGGAAAAGCGCCCTCAGCTCGGGGGGAATGCCATCCAAGCTTTGGGATTGTCGCAACAAAGACGCTGAAACCACCGAGCTGTTTATCGTCGAGGGGCAGAGCGCCGGGGGCAGCGCCAAGACCGGGCGCGACAGTTCGTTTCAGGCGATTTTGCCCCTGAAAGGCAAAATCCTTAATGTCGAGAAGGCCCGCATCGACAAGATGCTAAGTCACGAAGAGATCAAAACACTGATCGTGGCCATCGGTTGCGGCATCGGCGACGATGAGTTTGATCTGGGCAAGCGCCGTTACGGGAAAGTCGTCCTGATGTGCGACGCCGATGTCGACGGCAGTCATATACGGACGCTTTTACTGACGTTCCTGTTTCGTCATATGCGCCCCTTGATCGAAGACGGTCACGTCTATATCGCCCAGCCGCCGCTGTACCTGGTGAAGAAGGGTAAAAAGAGCGAATACGTCTTGAACGACGCGGTCCTTAATCGCAAACTGACCGAGCTGGGTCTGGAGGGAACAACGCTGTTGATTCGCGGCGACAACGTACAGGAGCGGGCGTTTGCCGGGGACGACTTGGCCCGCCTGTATACGCTTGTCGAGCGCATCGCCCAGCAAGGCAAGATTCTTAGCCGGCGGGGTATCAACAAGCGTGACTTATTGGTGCGCCACCTGGACGAACAAGGTCGTCTGCCCGCCTACCGGGCGGTGGTCTATCGTGCCAACGAGACTGAGTCGTTCGACTACTATGGCTACAGCGATGAAGAATTTGAACGTTTCCACGATGAGGAGGAGGCCCGCTACGGCGAGGTGGAGGTCATCGAGGCCGGCTCGACCGGCATGACCACGGACCGTGAGATCGCGACCAAGCATCGGATTGTACGGGCGGATCTGACCGAATGCCGCGTACTAGAGGAAGTCATCGGCGAACTAAGGAACATGGGCCTTAGCATGGATGATTATTATGCCGAACGGGTCGAGAATGTTGACGGCACCCTCCCGCCGGCACGCTACTTATTACGTCGGGACGACGAACAGATTTTCGAACTGAACAACCTGCGCGACCTGGTAGAGCAGGTACGGGCTATCGGCGGGGCGGGGATGGAATTGCGCCGCTTCAAGGGGCTGGGCGAAATGAACGGCGACCAACTTTGGCAGACTACCATGGATCCCGACCTGCGCAGTCTGGTCAAGGTCGTAATTTCCGATGAGGCCGACGATGTCGAACAACTAGAAGTCGACGCCCGTGAAGCGGATCGGATCTTTTCCATTCTAATGGGCGATAATGTCGAGGCCCGACGCCAGTTCATCGAGGCCAATGCCACTAGCGTTAAGAACCTCGATATATAGATACCATCAGTCTGCCTTATCGCCCCTCAGAATAACCGGCGCGGTAAGCCTATCCACCGTACGAAGCACGTACGCAAAACCAAGGTTTGTTTATAAGCAAGTTCAGGGCCATGGTGGGTGGAAAATCAGCAAGAAATCGCCCCGGTGTGCCCGGTACAACCGTAAACTCTTTTCTGATATGGTTTTACAAAACGATCCCGGCCCTTCCAGGACTTGACCTACTGGCGATTTAATTTATAATATAGAGCTATAAGGCACGCTCGTTTAAGCGTGTAAGCTTAATTTTATCGGGAAGTTGCGGCGGTCGCGGACCCGCCCTGAAGAGCAGGGCGGCCGACGTCGGCCAGCCGCTACAAGGGTTTGGATTGTGGGCGCTATCTGCCCGCAACTGAAGGAGAACGAATCTGCGAATGACGCCGCATGTAAACGAGGCGAGCGTCGGGTTTTCAGGAAATCAGGATTCCCAATTGATCAGGCTAATGGGTAGTGAAACCGGTGGGTCAACTCGACAGCCGGTGGAACGGCCCCGAATTGAACGTTCGTTTTGTCCGGGCAATAGGCCCAGTTCACGTGCATGCTTCTACGATCATATACGATCGTAGAGGATGAAAGATGCAACAGGGAGCGTGATAAGACAAATGAGGATTATGGTGGACCGAAGATGTATGACACAGGAACCTGCGGGCCGTTTTCCACTCGGAAAGGGCCAGGAAGGGTTTCCACCGAATCCGAACGCAAAAAGAATGCTGATCTAACCTGAAAGTCCGCGTTTACTCCTCGTGATGCACCGTGCGGCCGGTTGACGTCGCGTCTCCATGTTGAGACGCGAATGTTGCCCCGCAGGCTGTCGTCTCCTCTCTTATACTGCCACTATCCCGATAACGAGCGCTGAGTATTTATGGAATCGTGGTCTGGGCGGCTGGCGTGGTCGATACCACGCGATCCATACCCGGGACCGCTTAAATGTTTGTCGGGAAGGTGAACCATGGGACTAACTGCAATTTTGGCAGAGTCCTCTTCGTCGCTTGATGTGTTATACCTGATCATGGGTTTAGTTCTGGGGGCGGTCAGTTGCTATTTTCTTCTCCAGACTGTCAACAAAAAGCGAACGGCCTCGGCCCATCGCCGGGCAGAGGAAATTGTCGAAGAGGCCCTGCAAAAAGCGGAAGTGATCGTCAAAACTGCCCAGGTGGATGCTAAGGCGGAGTTTATTCAGAAGCTCGAGGAATTCGACCGGCAAAGCGCGAAGGTTCGGGACGAATTGAAGGAATCCGAGCGACGGCTGGAGAAGCGGGCGGACAACCTGGATAAAAAACTGGATACGTTGTCCATCAAGGAGCGTAACCTGGAGAAGAACGAGCAGCGGCTCCAGGAGCGCGAGGAGGCCCTGGCCGGCAAGGAAAAGCAGGTTGACGAGGTTCTCGGACGACAGCGCGAGCAACTGCTGCGGATCAGCGGCATGAGCGCTGACGAGGCCAGAAACGTGCTACTGACCCGTATCCGCCACGAGGTTGAACACGACGCGGCCGGCATCGTCGATAAGGTGCTCACCGAGGCCCGGGAAACCGCGGAGGAGAAATCGCGGGAGATCGTGGTGACCGCCATCCAGCGGTACGCGACCGAGCACACCAGCGCCAGTACGGTCAGCACGGTGGACATCCCGTCGGACGATATGAAAGGCAGAGTCATCGGTCGCGAAGGACGCAACATCCGGGCGTTCGAGAAGGTGGCCGGGGTGGATGTAATCGTGGACGATACCCCCGGGGTTGTCGTGGTCAGCGCGTTCGATCCGGTGCGGCGCGAGATCGCCCGCCTATCGCTCGAGAAGTTGATCCAGGACGGGCGGATTCACCCGACACGGATCGAGGAAGTGGTCGAGGAGACGGCCGCCGACGTTGCACGGCAGATTGTCGAACGGGGCAAGAAGGCGGCGGTGGAAGCCAATGTCGGCGGATTGAACCGCAAGCTGATCGACTTGCTCGGCCGTTTGAGCTACCGCACCAGCTACGGACAGAACGTTTTGCAGCACAGTATCGAAGTGGCGTTTCTCTGCCAGGTAATGGCCGACGAACTGGGCTTGAACGGCGCGTTGGCCCGGCGCTGCGGGCTGCTGCACGACTTGGGCAAGGCAGTGGACCACGAGGTCGAAGGTGGGCACCCCCAGATCGGCGCCGACATCTGCAAGCGGTTTAACGAGCGGCCGGAGGTGGTTAACGCGGTGGCCGGCCATCACAATGACGTGGTGGCGACCAGTATTTACACGCCGCTGGTGGCCGCTGCCGACGCAATCAGCGCCGCCCGGCCGGGCAGCCGCCGCGAATCCCTGGAACGCTATATCAAACGTCTCGAACAACTTGAAGGCATTGCCACTGGTTTCGATGGGGTTAAGCAGGCCTACGCCGTACAGGCCGGACGCGAAATCCGCGTGATCGTCGATGCCGACCGGATCGACGACAAGATGGCCAGCAAGATCGCCTATGACGTGGCCAAGAAGGTTGAGCAGGAAATGACCTACCCCGGCGAGGTGAAAGTGACCCTGATCCGCGAGGTGCGGGCGGTTGAATTCGCTCGCTGACGCCGCTGGATGACGGTCATTGAAAGATCAACGTCTTGGCGATGACCGGGACGACAGGGTGTTCGGGCTGGAACGGAAGCCCGATATCGAGGTAATCGGCGTCGGGCACATCGAGCTCATCAACCACCATGAAGGAAGCTCCGTCGCCGTTGCGATGAATACTCTCTCCAAGCAGACGGCCATAATTGTCGGATAAAACGAATACCCAGGGTTCGGCCAGCTCCGCGGCACGGGCGGCATGCGCCAGAGCCACCCCGATGCGGACCACATCGTCGTAGAGCGCCCGACGGAGGCTCGGCAGGGCGATCGCCACCGTTTGCCCCTCGTCGAGATCGTGCAGTAGCCGGTGTTTTTTGATGGCGGCCGCCATCGTCGCCGAATGCTCCAGGTCGGCGACGGTCGCGAACGGTCGCAATACGGACAGGTTGGGCAACGGCAGCCGCTGGTAATCCACCCAGACGGTTTCGCCGCTCAAGCGCATGGCGAACTGGCCGGCACCGATGACCGTAGCTCGGATCGGCTCGGGGGGGTATTGACGGTGATACCCGCCCAACCGAGGATCGGCCAGTAAGGCATCGGCCAGCATTAGCCCGGTATCCGCGAAGATGTCCTCGATCGGCCGCCCGCGCTCACGTCGGGACATCAATTCGCCCACGCCGCCGGAAAAGAAAACCACGCTCGGCCGAGGCGGTGCCGCCTGCGGACGGGTAATCACGAACGGTTCGGGGATTAAATCGAATCGGCCTTCCAAGGCATACCGACAGCAGGTTGTGCATTCGGCAATCCAGCGCTGGGCTTCCTCTGGAGTAACCCATGCTTTCGAGAAGAATTGACCTGCTGTCGTGGTCAGGATTCGGAAGGGGTAGTGGTCGGCGGAGGGCGTAAGCCCGCGAGGGTCGTTTACTTCATGCGGTGTACCCGGAAGCTCCTGTACCAGATGCCGACCACCAACGCGGATGGCCGCAGTTTCGAGCAGTTGACCGTTCTCGAACCAGGCGAGGTTCGTGGTACCTCCGCCGATATCGACGTTGAGCACACAAGCATGATGACGGCGCGACCATTCGGCCGCTCCGCTGCCCCGCCCGGCCAGGACGGATTCCTGGTTTGCTCCGGCCACTGCGGCGGCGAAGGTCGAGGTTTCGCCGGCCAGGTGTTCGATGACCGCGTGGGCGTTCGACTTTCGGGCCGTCTCGCCGGTAACAATCACCGCTCCGGTCAGAATGTCCGCGCGACAGACCCCGGCGGCGAGGTACTCGCGCTCGACGATTTCGCCGACGGCGAGAGCGTCGATGGTCGTCTCGTCGATCAACGGCGTGCGGTGGATGCCACCGCGATGGACGATTTCCTTATCCACCAGATGGTAGCGCCCGAAGGGGTCCTCGCCCGGCCCGATGCTCATCCGGGAGATGACTAGATGGGTGGTCGTGGTCCCGATGTCCAGGCCGAGCGAAAGGAAATACTCATTGTTCATAAAGCTGCCTTTTGGTGCGTAGGGCGGATTCGTTGTTGCCCTGGGGCGGTCGGAGATTGGTCTTCCGACTCCCGATACCGGCATTTTATACGTTCGGAACCGCCCACCCAACGCCTGCCGGGTTCGATCCCTTTATGGGGTGCATCCGAATTTTCGTGCCGGGTGGCATGGGCAGGCCCTGGTCGCGGATCGGCAGGACCAGGGTTTGACCGTGTCATTGTTATCCCGTTGCACCCTCGCCATGAGTGGCGCCTGGGCCACCCTTGAAACCGCCGTCGGTTGGGGATAAACTGAACCCAGATATGGGGGCGTAGCTCAGCTGGGAGAGCGTCGCGTTCGCAATGCGAAGGTCGAGGGTTCGAATCCCTTCGCCTCCAGTCTTCGCCATTCGCGAAATCATGCGCAACTCCGGATTGCGTGCGATAGCTGCGTCCGGAAGGTTGTGCATGTCGCAAGCCCCCGCCTTAGGGACGTTGTTGTTCAGATGCCCCTGTAAAACATCGTGAATATTGTGGCCTGTAACACAGCGCAGTTACGGCCTCGACAATCCGCCGGTTGGTACGGCCGGGATAGGCTTCGCCCGGACGGGTGGATTCGTGCTCTCCCGGTACTATTTGAACAAATCTCGTTCGATTTGCTCCAGAGTTTTTCCCTTGGTTTCCGGAAGGGCCACCGCCATTACCAGAAAGGCCACGAATAGAAAAGCGGCATAGAGCCAGAATGTGTTGGCTGTCCCCATGGATTCACGCATCAACGGGAAGGTATAGGTTAGGATCAAATAAGCCGTCCACAATGCAACCACCGAAATTCCCAGGGCCACTCCACGGATACGGTTAGGGAAAAGTTCCGAAAGTAATACCCACATAACCGGCGCCAACGTAGTGGCATACAGTGCAATTGCGACCAAGAACAGGGCGACGACCATTATGCCGGTTGAATTACGATGAAAACTGAGGCCAATCAAAAAATGGGTTATGGAAATACCCAAAGCCCCCAATAACATTAATTTCTTGCGGCCCACGGTATCCACCACAAACATCGCGACCACGCAAAATATCAGCATGGTGCATCCCTGCAGCACCAGTGAGATCATGGTACCGGACACCCCGATCCCGGCATCGCCGAAGATCTGGTGGGAATAGGCAAACACGCTGTTCAAACCACTCCATTGTTGAGTTACGGCCAGTAGAATACCAAGCAGAATAATTTTGACTAACCTCGGCTCAGCTAATTCGCGTAGATTGGTCCTGCCGACTTCCTCGCTGGAAATCGTGGACGAAATATCCGCGACCTCCTTGGCGGCATAATCTTCCCCGCCAATCTTCGTCAGCACCTGCCGTGCTTCTTCCGTACGACCTTGCTTGATCAACCACCGCGGGCTGCGTGGGACGGTGAACATCAACCCAAAGAACAGCAGGGCCGGAATCAACTCCGCGCCGAACATCAGCCGCCAGCCGATGGTTTGATTCCAGGTCAAGGCGCCTTCGACTATCGGCATGCGCGCCCCGTAGCGTTCTATGACCAGGTTGACAACTTGGGATACAACAATCCCCACCATGATGGTAAACTGGTTGGCGGTGACTACCCTTCCGCGGTGACTGGCCGGCGAAATCTCGGCGATATACATCGGCGAAAGGTTGGCCGCCAAGCCAATTCCCAGACCACCAATCAGGCGAAAAAGGTTAAAGACTGTAAAACTCATGGCGAACGCTGTTCCGGCCGCCGATATGGCAAACAAGACCGCCGCCCAGATCAACAGTGTCTTGCGACCGAAGCGGTCCGCAAAAAACATTGAAAAGATGGCCCCAAGAATACATCCGATCGGCGCGGAAGCGACACTGAGTCCCAGCAGGGAGGGTTGCCCGACCAGATCGAAATAAGCTTCATAAAATATCGTAACGCCGCCGATGACCATGAAATCGTAGCCGAACAATAATCCGCCCATGGCGGCGATAAAAGCTATTTTCCAGACATATAATGTGTTGACCTGAGATTCATCGATGGTCGTAATGGGTGGAGCGGAGTCATTAGTCATCCTGGTTCACCTTATATAAGGGACAGTCACCATTTAAATGGTATGCTCTGTATATCTTATTCGCCCAAAGCGGCCTTCGGCCGCAACCAAATAGTTTTTGAACAGTGCCTCTAGCAAAAGTGGCGTTCTGGCCTGACCATGGTTGTTATCTACGCAGCCGTGGAAAGGAGAACGCCGTGGATCATTTT
>JAAYCU010000372.1 GCA_012729595.1 Phycisphaerales bacterium | reverse complement strand
ATGATCTCCGATCGGCCCTGAACAAAGGCAGTTTACGGCTCAATCCGAGTACCCAAGACCTGAAGAAATTTTGCCAGCCAGTCTGGATGAGCGGGCCAGGCCGGGGCGGTGACCAGTTGGCCGTCAATATGGGCCTTGTCCAGGGGGATATCGACCCATTTGCCACCGCAACTGTCGATTTCCGGACCGACGGCCGGGTAGGCGCTGCATGACTTGCCGGCAAGGATCCCGGCGGCGGCCAGAAGCTGGGCGCCGTGGCAGATGGCCGCGATGGGTTTGTCGGCCTTGGCGAAATGCTGGACGATCTTGCGGACCTTCTCGTCCAGGCGAAGGTATTCTGGGGCCCGGCCTCCGGGCACGACCAGGGCGTCATAGTCTTCGGCACGGATGGCGGCGAAAGCGGCGTTGAGGGTGAAATCGTGGCCGGGTTTTTCACTGTAGGTCTGGTCGCCTACGAAATCGTGAACCGCGGTGCGAATCTTCTCGCCGGCTCGCTTGCCGGGACAGACGGCATGGACCGTATGGCCGACCATGGTCAGGGCCTGAAAGGGGACCATCACTTCATAGTCTTCCACGAAGTCGCCGACGATCATGAGTATTTTCTTGGTAGCCATAAGCTTTCTCCATATATTGAACGCACTATTGTTGTATCCGTTGTTGGTTTTGTCGAGTCGAGGACTCTTCCAGGTAGTCCGATCGTGCAAGTCAGCGAGTTGCCCTCTGACCCTCCCAGGTAGATTCTCATTGCCGGGAGGCTCTGGTACTATTGGGGAGAGCTGTCTTGCATTCAAGCCAAGTTCCACGAATATGTTGCCGGCATTGCACGGCCTAGTCTCAATAATGCGGCGGAGTCAGTCAGGGCCGTTATCGGCGTTTGGCTTTCGCGGCTTTTCGCGGGGCGGTTTGCCGTTGTACGATGCCGTTAACCTTCATGGGCAGGCCGAGCAAACGGATGAATCCGATCGCGTCGGTGGAATCGTATTCCGCCCCCATCGTGAAGCTGGCCAGGTCGGGCATGTACATCGAGAACTTGCTCTTGACCCCGACCGCCCGACAGTTGCCCTTGTACAGCTTGATCCTGGCCGTGCCGGTCATCGGTTTGGCCAAGCGGGCGAAGAACGCGTCCAGGGCCTCGCGCAGCGGCGTATACCACTGTCCGTAATAGACCAGCTCGGCGTAACGCAGCATGACTTGCTGTTTGTAATGCAGCGTCTCCCGGTCCAGGCAGACCGTCTCCAAAGCCCGATGGGCCTCGTAAATAATCGTTCCGCCCGGAGTCTCGTACACCCCGCGCGACTTCATGCCCACCAGCCGGTTTTCCACCAAGTCCGTCTGCCCGACGGCGTGCTTACCGCCCAGAGCGTTCAGCGTCTGGATCAGCTTCACCCCGTCCATCTTCTTGCCGTTAAGCCCCACCGGCACGCCCGCCTCGAAATCGACCTCGACGTAGGCCGGTCGGTTCGGGGCCTTATCGATCGGGACGCTGAGGACCAGCATGCGGTCTTGCGGCTCGTTCCAGGTGCTTTCCAGTTCCGCCCCTTCGTGCGAAATGTGCCAGAGGTTGCGATCCCGCGAATAGATGCTTTTTCTGGATTGCTCGATGGGGATGCCGCGGGCCCTGGCGTAATCGATGGCCGCCTCCCGGCTGCGCAGCTCGAAGCGCTGGTCTTTCCAAGGGGCGATGATTTTCAGGGTCGGGTCGAGGGCCATGTAGGTCAGCTCGAAACGCACCTGATCGTTGCCCTTGCCGGTCGCCCCGTGTCCGACCGCGTCCGCCCCGAACTCATGGGCGACCCGCACCTGCTCCTTGGCGATCAGCGGGCGGGCGATGGAAGTGCCCAGCATGTAGTTTCGCTCGTAAATTGCCCCGCTGCGGACCATCGGCCAGAGAAAATCCTCCACGAACTCGCTCCGCAGGTCGCGTATTACGCATTCGCTGGCCCCGCTGTTAAGGGCCTTCTTGCGGATCGCCTTCAGCTCGTCGCCCTGGCCCAGCTCGGCCGCATAGGCAATGACCTCGCAGTCGTATGTTTCCCGAATCCAAGGCAGAATGACACTGGTATCCAATCCGCCGGAGTAGGCCAATACCACCTTTTTTACTTTTGTTGCCATCGTGCGATTCCTCTGTGTATGGGCAAGGTTGTTATTCAGTTCCTCACCCGATCAACGCGCTGGTGAGGGGTAGTTTCACGATACAGGACGCCTATGATATCCGTCAGCGGGGTTTCGACAACTGTTCCAGGACGATATTTCTCATGATCTCGAAGGGTGCTTTCCGCTCTGTCCAGCACTCGAATTGCCCGACCGCCTGGTTGACGAACATGGACACGCCGTCGATGGTTGTACAACCGGCCTCCCGAGCCTCGCGCAGCAGACGGGTTTCGACGGGGTTGTAGACGGTATCGAACACCGCCGGCCGATGAAGTAAACCGCTGGTCGGTAGGGGGGTGTCGTCCACTTCCGGCCACATGCCGATGCTCGTGCAATTGATAACCGCGTCGGCCTTATTCTGGGTGCGCTGCTCGTTCGGCAGGGCGGTGGCCCCGAACTCGGCGGCCAGGGCCTCGGCTTTCTCCTGTGTCCGGTTGAAAATCGTGACCCGGGCATCATAGTCGCGCAGGCCGGCCACGATTGCCCGGCTCACCCCGCCGGCCCCGAGGACGGCCACCGAAACGTCTTTCAACGCAGCCGGGGCAATGCCCATACCCGTGCAAAGTGCATCCAACGCTCCCCGATAATCGGTGTTGAAGGCACTGGTCCGGGCATCGGAACCATCGGCCGCGCGACCTGGTTCGATGACCAAGGTATTAGCCACCCCGATACGCCGGGCCAGCGGTTCGATGAAACCGCCGCGCTCCTCGACGTAGCGGAGCAGATTCTCCTTGTGCGGGATGGTCACGCTGCAACCCCGCAGGTTCAGCCACGGCCGGTCGATACAGAAATCCACGAAAGCCTTGAACGATGCGTAGTCCGGCTCGACGCGCAGCGGCAGATACACGCCGTTATAATTCGTTTCCGCGAAAGCCGCGTTATGAATTGCCGGGCTCATCGAATGGGCCACCGGGCAACCGATCACCCCATACACGCGCGTATCCGGCCGCAGCACATTCCATCGGTAGTGCGCAACCAGCGTTTCCTCGCCCACCAGCCCGCAGCGCAAGCAAGGGTTCGCCATCCCGATAATCCTGCCCAGCACGCAGGCCACGACGGCGTTCTCCACCGTCGCCGGTTCAGGCTCGGACGCGGACGGCATCCCTTCCCGCCGTACTTCCACCATTCGTAGAATATCCAATAGCGTCTCTGCCATCGTCATTCACCGGAAAATGTAAAACCCTTATTGCGTGGTGCGCTGTAAATATATCGTGATCGTGTCCTTTGTTGGATTGAAATTCTACTCCAACCATCGTGCGAGGTCTATCTCCCAAACCGACGCGGCTGAAGCCGTTTTCCGTGACGGATCGTGATAACGTCAACCACCCCTTGTTCATCGTTGACGCGGTAGTAGAGGATGAACGGGTTTACCGGCATTCGTCTTACCGTCTCACTGATCGGTCGGCGTCCCTGATACACTTCGTTTCGGTAGGGGAACAGTTCCAGGCTATCGATTGCCGACATCAGCCGCCGGAGAATGGCCCGCGCGTTCCTTGGAGAGTCGTTTGCGATGTATCGGTAAATTCCCTCGATATCGGAAAGCGCTCGGGGCGAAATAATGACTCGGAAGCTGTCGGGCATATCCGTTTACTCGGGCAGGTGGCGGTCGCGCAGGTCTGCTCGGGCCGATTCCCAGGAACGGCCTTCACCGCGATTCAGTTGAGCTAAGCCTTCCTCAATGGCGGCCACATCATCATCATCAAGATCCTGGTTAAGAAGATCGTTTTCAACCCGGAGTCTGGAAACGGCCTCATTAATGGCCTCATCGACCGAATGGTAACGACCGACTTTCACCTGATCCTCTACGAACCGCTGTATATCGGGTTTGAGTTGCACGTCCATGACTGTTCTCCGGCATTCTCCATCAACGGTGATATTATAGCCTTTCCTTGTCGTCATATCCAAGGTTCCCAAGTGTTTATCACGGCAAAGCCGTTTTCTCCTTCCGCGTGCTGCTTTTCAAGCCGACGATGGCCCGGTTGATCGCGGTCACGTACGCCAGCACGCTGGCCTCGATGATGTCCGTGGAACGGCCGCGGCCGCGATACCCATGCCCGCCGGCCTCCAGCTCGAGATGCACCTCGCCCTGGGCGTCCCGCCCGCCGGTCACCGCCCGCAAATCGTACTCCTTCAACTCCACCTCCACGCCCGCCAGTTGCATGATGCATGAAAAAGCGGCGTCGATCGGCCCGTCGCCCGTGGCCGCCCCCGTGACCGTTGACTGATCGTGCAGGTTCCGCAGACAGACGGTGGCCGTCGGAACGACCCCCGTGCCGCCGATGGTCTGCAGGCTGACCAGCTCCCACGTCCGCTGGTCAGTCTTTTCCTCCAGGGCATTGCCGACGAGAGCTTCCAGGTCCTCGTCGAAAATCTCCTTCTTCCGGTCGGCCAGTTGCTTGAACTGCTCGAACACCTGGTCGAGCATCGCGTCGTCCAGCTCGTATCCCATCTTCACCAGCCGCTCGCGCAGGGCGTGACGGCCGCTGTGCTTGCCCAGCACCAGCTTCGACGCGGTGATGCCCACGTCCTCGGGGTTCATGATCTCGTAAGTCTCCCGGTGGGCCAGCACCCCGTGCTGATGGATGCCCGCTTCGTGGGCGAACGCGTTCTCGCCCACGATGGCCTTGTTCCGCTGTACGTGGATGCCGGTCAGCGTGCTGACCAGGCGCGAGAGCGGATAGATTCGTCGGGTGTTGACCCGCGTGCGGCATTGGTACACATCGCGCCGCGTATGCAAGGCCATCACGACCTCCTCCAGACTCGCGTTGCCCGCCCGCTCGCCCAGTCCGTTGATCGTGCATTCCACCTGCCGGGCGCCGGCCTGTACGGCGGCCAACGAATTGGCGACGGCCAGCCCCAGGTCGTTATGACAATGCACGCTGATCACCGCCCGGTCGATGTTTTTCACCGTCGCGAACAGATGCTCGATGATCCGCGTGAAATGGCCCGGCGTCGAATAGCCCACCGTGTCGGGGATGTTCACCGTGGTCGCCCCGGCCTCGATGACCGCCTCGACCACCTGGGTCAGGAACGGCAACTCGGTGCGCGAGGCGTCCTCCGGCGAGAATTCCACGTCCTGCACATGGCTTTTCGCCTGGGTCACGCCCTCCACGCTCAGCTTGATGATTTCCTCCTCGGCCCGCTTGAGCTTGTACTGCCGATGGATGGCCGAGGTGGCGCAGAAGACGTGAATTCGCGGATGGGCCGCGTCCTTGACCGCCGCCGCCGCCCGCTCGATGTCCTTCTCCGTGCAGCGGGCCAAAGCCGCCACCGAACACTGACGGATCACATCGCTGACCGCCCGCACGGCGTCGAAATCGTCCGGCGAGCTGATCGGGAACCCAGCCTCGATGATATCCACGTTCAGCAATTCAAGCTGACGGGCGATCTCCAGCTTTTCGGAAGTATTCAGCGACGCCCCAGGCGACTGCTCGCCGTCCCGCAGGGTGGTGTCGAAGATACGAATCATCCCGGCCTCTTCCGCCGCCCCTGATTTTTCCGCCGCACTCGTCATGGCAAGATTCCTCCAGACTGTTTGCTCGCCGACCACGTTATCCGACCGGCGACCCGTCCGCCAGTCGGTTACGTCTCCGGCATGCCCAATAAAAAAGGCCCCACGCCTGATCGCGCGGGGCCTGTCACATTCAAACGGGTCTTATCGCCGGATCACCCGTCCGAATACCCCGCGCGTTCGCCGCGCAAGCCGAGGCTAAGCAAAAGCCCCTCGGGCAGGCGATTTCGCAGGGTTTCGGCGTAGATCCATACGTTTAGCATAGTCCGAAATATATCGGCCTGTTCTCCGATTGTCAATAGCATATTCCTGATCGCGGTTTCGCGTTTCGCGCACACCAGTAGTGAAAATCGAACGAATAGATGACTTGGCAAGGCATTCCGATGTGCGTGGGAGCCCAGGATGGCATCTCCGGAGTTCAGCAGTTGTGTGTTTCGCTTTTGTCAGCGCGTCCGGCCAAGTCCCGTTATTTGGTTGACGACAATAACCGCTCTCTCTACATTAGAGGCATTCATCAAGGAGAGACCGAATGGCGGATGTTCTGGGTAAGCTTCGGCCGGAGACGGCGGCCTTACTGGTTATCGATGTGCAGGATCGGCTGTTGCCCGCTATCAGCGAGGCGGAACAGCGGGTCGAGTATATACGGCGGATGATAGAGGCTGCTAAGGTGTTGCAGGTGCCCATCTTGGCCACGGAACAGTATCCTGCCGGTCTGGGGCGGACTTGCGAAACCATCCAGTCATGCCTGGAAGGCATCACTTATATCGAAAAAATGAGCTTCAGCGCATGCGAGCAACGGCTAATTGACCGGTTAGCCGAACTAGATCGCTCTCAGATCATTGTTGTTGGTATCGAGGCCCACGTCTGCGTTCAGCAGACCACGCTAGATCTACTGCGAATGGGTTACGCGGTTTACGTTTGTACCGACGCCGTCGGCTCGCGACGGACGCTCGATGCCGCTGTTGCTTTCGAGCGGATGCGCCAAGCCGGAGCGATAGTAACTACCACGGAAAGCGTGACCTTCGAATTGCTCGGTCGAGCGGGCACCGAGGCTTTCAAAAAGATATTACCGATCGTCAAATAGCCGAATGAACATGGTTGTACTCTTCGGAGAATATTATGCAGCGTATCAGGCGGATATTGACCGGCCTAAGCGAGGCCGAGTGGACGGACGCGGACCGGAAACAGATAGCCCGCGAGCTGCTCGAGGCCGCCGGGCTGGAGGTTTACCCGGAATCGGTATCGTCGGGCAAGGGTTTGCTGCTGGCCATGACCCGGGACGGGAATAAGCGGCTGTTGGCGATCGGCAGCGCCGAGCGGATGCGTTGCAGCGGTCTGGCGGGCGCGGAGTATCGCGAGCTGCCGGCCGACGGCACAAAGCAGATGCTCGCCCTGGCCGCACGCAGCCATGAGTTGTCCTGTTTCGTGCGCGAGGCCCTGCCCTGGACGGCGCCGCGCGTTTGCGGGTTGGACTGCTCGGTCGGTCTCGGCGACCGTACCGGCCTGGCCACGCCGGGACACATTCGGGCGGTCCGCGGTTCGGGTTGCGTGCCTTATCTGCCGCAGCAGTCGATCCGCGAGATGACCCGCACCGAGCGTTCGCCGGCCAACGTGATGGACGATGCCTGCTGGGGCGTGTTTCAGGCCGGCTGGCGAGAAGGCTTTGGCAGTGATGCCGACCATTTGAAGACCCCCCAGGATATCGATAACTGCCTGGCTGTCGGTTTCACCATGTACACCTTCGATCCCGGCGATCATGTGCGCAGCGAGGCCGACAACCTGAGCGGTTCCGCTCTGGCGGCCGCGTTGGATTCCGTGCCCTGGAAAGATCTGGAAATATCACTCAACGATTATCGTCGGACGTATCTGGACCAGCCCTTTGCCCTGGACGGGGGGCAGAGTCTGCGTTTCGATGAGCAGACCATCGCCCGGGCGGCGGTCAAATACGGCGGGGCCATCGCCCACGCGGCCAGGATGTATCGGCATCTGGCCCAGCGAAGCGGCCAGCGGCCTTTCGAGGTCGAGGTCTCCGTGGACGAAACCTTGACGCCGACGACCGAGGCCGAGCATTACCTGGTGGCCGCCGAGTTGAAGCGGATGGGCGTGGGCTGGGTCGGACTCGCCCCGCGGTTTATCGGCGAATTCGAGAAGGGCATCGATTACAAGGGCGACCTGGCGGCTTTCGAGAAATCGTTCGCCCAGCACGCGGCCATCGCCCGCACCCTCGGGCCGTACAAGTTGAGCATTCACTCCGGCAGCGACAAGTTCAGCGTCTATCCGATTACCGCCCGGCTGGCCGACCGTCGCGTGCATCTCAAGACCGCCGGCACGAGTTACCTCGAAGCCCTGCGGGTGGTCGCCCGCTGCCAGCCGGACCTGTTCCGTCGGATTCTGGATTTTGCCTTCGAGCGTTTCGACGAGGATAAGGCCACCTATCACATCTCCGCCCGCAAGGAGGTGATTCCCCGGCCGAAAGACCTCTCCGATGCCCAGTTGGAATCGGTGTTGGAGGGCAACGACGGCCGGCAGTTGCTGCACGTAACCTTCGGCTCGGTGCTGACCCGTAAGCAGGACGACGGCACTTACCTGTTCCGCGGCGAACTGATGGACGTGCTGAACACCCACGAAGAAGATCACTACACGGTCCTGGCCAGTCATTTAGGTCGCCACGTAAGCCCCTTTGCTTCCTCTCTTGCCCAATAATCAACCTTGCGGATATTACGGACAAATGGGCTTAGATGCTCTTGCGGGTCTCGGCCAGAGCGCCGACTTGTTCCGGCGTTGTGCCGAAGATACGCAGGGTCTTTCGCGGAGAGGTCGCCCCGGTCTCAACGCGCACTTGGGCAACGCGCAGTCCCAGGGCTCGGGCGATTAGTTTGCAGACCGCGGAATTGGCCGCCCCACGTTCCGGGGGTACGGCTACGCTGACTTTCAGCGAGCCGTCCAATTCGCCTACGATCCGGTCACGCGAGGCGTTTGGTACCACTTTAACGGGAAGTAGAACGTCGCCGCCTTGGCTGGTGATATTGAGCATGGGGGCAATGATCAGGGATCGAGTAGAGGTAATCAACCCCGGCTGGCAGCGCATAAAAAAAGAGGATCCAGGCTCGCCGTTAACCCGGACCCTCCAAGCCAGGCTGTCCGCTCGCGAGAGCGGATGACTTACAGCCTCCATTCGCAGATATCGATCCGCCTGAATGAGGTCTTTAGATGATTCCCGTAAGTTTCCGGGCCGAAGCCAAAAACTTATCGGTTACGGTATTTCTCAGTCAGGATGTTGGTATAGGCAGGCATTTGGCTATGTCGTTCCGGGTGGGCTAGAAGAGGCTGGCCGGAGCAATCAGATCGATATAATCCTGGTCGTTGGTACCCAATCCGGTATGGGCGGCGGCATGAATATGCGGGATGCCTGAGGCGTCGGGTGCAATGGGTGGCAGCTTAGCCCGGACCCGCTGCTCATTGAGGATATCCAACCCAACACTATCGATGGCTACCGGATCCTTGCCCGCCAAGATTCCGGCGTAGATCCACCTATACTCGGGGCGAACCTCCGGTCCGCCGGCAAACACCGCACGCATGGCGTTCATCAGATGCAGCCGAACTTTCTGACGAATTTGCGGAAGGGATACGATATCTCCTACGTACGGAGCGCAGCCGTTGGCGTGGAAGCGTCTCGGCGAGCGCACCACCGCATGCGAAAGATTTTTCAGGCAGCCGGTCATACCGGCAATATTGTGGGTTTTCAGGAAGGGCACATTTATGATGGCCGTTACCTCTTCCAGCCAGGCGGCCAATGTGTCTTGACCACTGCCGAAAGATACTTCAGGCCCGCTCCAGCCGAAGACAAAAGGCCGGGTTTTCAATTGCGTCTCCAAGGAACCCGGGGCTTCGATCAGCATGATGCGTTCTGGAGAGAAGCCAGCCCGGCTCAGTGATCGAACCAGTTGGCGGGCCATCTGTTCCGTCACGCCGAGCTCCGTTGCCCCGACTCGATTAAATTTGATAGCGATTACATCATCGGGGCGCAGTAGTTTGTTCCAACCTTCGGATGACGACTCGGCGCCGGTGAGAATTCGGATGGCCTCCTCAACCATTTCCCGAAGTAGGTTTTCCTCCTCGGCAGCCTCGGGCGATCGCAGAAGAACAACCCGCGACTTATCCGCCGGATCAATGGGGCCGGCATATGGGCGTACCGTACTCGGTGACGGGGAGGCGGGGCGTGACTCGGCCGCTGCCGCTTCGTACAAGCCCTTCGCTCCAATCGCCGCCGAAGCCGCCGCTATGCGGCTGACCCGGCCGAGAAATTTACGTCGGCTTTCTCGCAACTGCTCTGCTCCTATAATATCGTCCCTCTTGACGGCTTTATATATATCGGCGTTGACATCCGCCTGTTGGACTTCTATATCTATCGGCGTTAGATCGTGTTGGCCTCAGCTTTTAAGAGAACGAAGGTAGCTTATGACGCTTGCGAACGAGTCGCGACTGGACATGATGCGGTCCCGACTGAAACAGCACCGGCAGGAACAACTCCTTGACCATTGGGACGTTCTTGACGAACGACAGCGAACCGCCTTGCTCGATGACCTGGAACAGATAAATTTCGCTGCGCTGGATGACTTGGTCGCCCGCTATATAGTGTCGAATGAGCCATTCACCTTGCCGGCGGTTATCGAACCGGCCCCGTATTATCCTGCTGACCCTGGCATAGACCTGGTCGGGCGATATGCCGATGCGATCAAAAAGGGCGTCGCCCTGATAAGGAAAAACAAGGTAGCGGCCTTCACCGTCGCCGGCGGGCAGGGTACCCGCCTTGGTTTCGAAGGCCCCAAAGGCGCGTTTCCCATCTCCCCGGTGCGGCAGGCGTCTTTGTTTCAGCTTTTCGCCGAATATATTCGAGGGACCAATCGTCGCTACGGCGCGGACCTGATGTGGTACATCATGACCAGTCCACAGAACCACGCGGAGACGATCGCATTTTTCGAGCAGCATGATTATTTCGGCTTGGCCCGAGCGCGGGTCCGTTTGTTCCAACAGGGGGTCATGCCCGCCTTTTCGCCGGAGGGACGTATCCTTCTGGAGGAGAAGTATCGAGTAGCCTTTTCTCCGGATGGACACGGGGGCAGTCTGCTGGCCTTACGCCGTTCTGGAGCTCTGCAAGAAATGGCGGACACCGGTGTCGAGTATATCAGCTATTTTCAGGTGGATAACCCTCTTGTCCATGCCATAGACCCACTTTTCATCGGCCTGCATGCGTTAACCGGCTCGGAAATGTCCAGTAAAACCGTGCCGAAGGCCGACGATCTTGAACGAGTAGGCAATTTCGTACGTGGCGATGGGCTGACGATGGTTATCGAGTATTCCGATTTGCCCGAGACTTTGGCCAAGGCTCGTGGCGAGGATGGTCAACGGCGTTTCGACGCGGCCAGTATAGCAATTCATGTACTCAGCCGGGAGTTTGTCGAGCGGCTTACCGCCGACCAAGCGCGTTTTGCACTACCTTGGCACCGAGCAAGCAAAAAAGTTTCTTATATTGATCAGAACGGTCAGAAAATAGATCCAACCGAGCCAAACGCGGTAAAGCTTGAAACGTTTATTTTTGATGCTATACCGCGAGCGGCCGAACCATTGATTCTGGAAACCGTCCGAACTGAGGAATTCAGCCCGGTTAAAAACTCCGTGGGTAGTGACAGCCCGGAAACAGCCCGGCGGGATATGGTTCATCGGGCGGTCCGTTGGCTGACTCAAGCCGGGTTTGATGTTCCTCTGGCCGCTGACGGGGCACCGGACGGAGTATTTGAAATAAGCCCGTTGCGTGCTTTGGATGCTGCCCACTTGCGCGAGACCTTGTCGTCCCCCATTTTAACACGTGGTTGCCAACATGTATGGGAGTAATCGCCTTGTATTGTCGGGGCGGTGAGTATCGCAGACCAGACTTCATTGTCACGGTTGGCCAGTTCGTTGCGGGTCATGAATATTGCTTGATTGTGCCCGATAAAAACGTTGCATTTTGTTTTCCGGTTGTTAAACTACCGGACAGCGGTGGATGCCATCGTTATCCAGGACATGTCTTAACCTCAGGTGGAAGGGTTTTGCATCATGAACGAATCGTCGAAGGGCGTGCTTCTGATCGTGGACGACGAGCCGCTCAAGAGGGTGACGTTGCAGATTGAGTGTTCCGAAGCCGGCTATCAGGTGCATGAGTTTTCCGATGCGGCCGCTGCCTTGCAGATGCTCAGTCAATGCCCGGTGGACGTGGTAATTACCGACTTGCGCATGCCTGGTATGGATGGCCTGCGGTTTCTCGAGCGTATCAAGGCCCAGTCTCCCCAAACCCATGTGATTCTGATGACCGCTTACGGATCGATTGATTCGGCCGTCGAGGCTATCAAACGCGGGGCTTACGATTACCTTGCTAAACCGTTTCGTACCGAACTGCTCCTGGATAAGGTTGACCGACTGCTGGCCTGTCGCCGGATCAGCGCCGTGGCCCAGTCGCCGGGAGTTGAAAAAATTGGTGGCCTGATTGCCCGCAGCGCTCCGGCCCGCAGGCTTTTCGAGCGGATTCGCACTGTGGCTGATAATGAACGAGCCATTCTGGTTCAGGGCGAGAGCGGAACTGGTAAAAAACGCGTAGCCGAGACTATTCACGATCTCAGTCGACGCAAGGATCGCCCATTCGTGCGTTTTACCTGCAATATCTCCAAGGCGGAACTGATTGCCGAGGAATTGTGCGGCGTATCCGGCTCGGGAGCTTCGGGACATCCCGGCGTATTCAAGCGAGCGCATGGGGGCACTCTGCTGTTGGAACACGTGGACACTCTGCCGCTGGACCTCCAAACCAAATTACTCCACATGGTGGAAGAGAACGGTGTTACCCCGCAGGGCAAGCCCGGGCATGGTCCACAGGATGTTCGCATACTTTGTTCCACCCGGAACGACCTTCGTCATTTAGTTGACGAGGGACGGTTTCGTGAAGATTTGTATTTCCTGCTCTGTGCGGTGAGTTTGACGATTCCGCCTCTTCGGGAACGGCGGGAGGATATTCCTGTTTTGGCCGACCTGTTCATCAAGGACTATGTTGCTCAGGCTACGGGCAAAAAGGGGCCCGTCAGGATTCATCCACACGCCT
>JAAYCU010000371.1 GCA_012729595.1 Phycisphaerales bacterium | reverse complement strand
TTAATGTTCGTTTGATCGTGCGGTGGTTGACCCAGTCAGGATATATGCGATAATCAAATTGTTGAATTGGCGCACTCCGTGTATATCTGAAACGAAGATTATACTCGTTGGTTCCAAGCCCCTCGTTGCGGAATACAATAAGGCGACGTGTTGTACGGAAAGGCGAGCTTGGCCAACCAGCCTCGCGGATATCCATGAAAGTCACTTGTCCAAATTGCGAGAAAGTCTTGGAGGCCCCGCCGGAATGGGCGGGCAAACGAGTCCGTTGCCCAGGCTGTCGCAAACCGATCAAACTTCCGGCCTCCAAATCGGGCCCATCTACCGAAGAGCTCGGCTTCGATCTGGATTCCCTGGCGACAATGGAATCGAATGGGAACGCCGTGGTCCGTGAGCGGAACCGCAAGCCCATGACCTTGAAAGAAGCCCAGGCCGCCAGAGTAACCACTGATGAGCGAAAGGTTGCCAGTAAAGATCCGACCATCCGTTTCTGCCCCCAATGCGCCAAGGTCGTCCGCTGTGAGGACGTGTACGCGGAGCTGATTTGCGCACAATGCGGTGCTGATATACCCAGTACAATTACTCCTAATAGCGGCTATGCCAAATTTAATCAGGACGTCGGTGTCAATAAATCAAAAATCAACTTTTACAATGGGTTCACCGGGGCGATCACTTATCCGCTTCCCGGTATCACCGCGATCTTCATTGGGATGGCGGCAGCCTTGGGGTTAATCGCCCTGCCGGTCATCGGCGCGGTTGGGATTGTTGCGCTATCAGGCTTGAACGAGGCTGCACAAAAAACCGAGGTGACCTGGCTAGGGCATTTCATGCTGGGCATGTTCGCTCTGGAGGCAGTGTTTTTCGGGGCCCTAGCGTATTATTTAATGATCGACACGATTCGAGCAACTGCCGCCGGACATGAACAACCCCCTTCACTGACCTGGAGCATTGCACGTATCGGATCGGCGGTCATCGGCTATCTGGCCTTGATAACGTTTTATGCCTTGGTCGTTCTGATCGTATTCGCCTTATCTGGTAAAGGAATACCAACGGATATAAGTTCGATTATGCAGCCAAGCTACATGGTCATCCTCACACTATTAACCTTCCCAATCCCGATGAATATCATCGGACTGGCCAGCGGAAACATGGCCAACGGTTTTCATCCAAAGAAGATTCTGCTTTCGATCGGGCGGCTGATAGGACATTATCTTTTCCTGTACCTGATCGTCGTGCTATATATGGGGTTATATATCGGGGGTATGATCGCGGTTATGAACTGGGCTGCACCGAAGATGATGGGGGCAGCCAAGGAGGGCATGGACGCGGGGTTCTTCAATCTCATTTCCGGGGCGCTGGCTTGGACCGTATTGGTAGGCCTGGGTTTTTATTTTGCCTACATGCTGGGACGCATTCTGGGGCTTTTTGCGCGGACTTACAGGCCCAGACTGGCTTTCGAGCTATGACTGGACAAGATGTTCGCTCCTGAAACACGACCCGTTACATACTCACTTCTCTCCAAGGCCGTAATCAAGATAGAAACCACAGATTTGTTCATCCCCCAAGCTTGCCCGACTCGATATAACAGTACGGCCTCTCGGGGTGCCGGCCTGAACGATGTAATAAAAAACGATCCCGACTGGCGACCCCGAGGATATGCATTATCGTAAGGATTTCTGGGGTACCGACAGTACGGCGATAACCGGATGGACCTAACCGGCCCTGATTGGTATTAACCCGTTGATAAGGTAAGATTTATTGCCCTTTGATGCCCGTGGCGAGGATGAAGACCCGACTCGAGACGATCTACATAGGTAACCAACGGGCCAAAGGTTGATGTTACGTTCATACAAGGCGAGGCAATAGTCGTGGTATTGAAAAGTTCAATGCGCTGGTCGGTATGCGGAATGGCAGTCGGAATGATGATCGGCTCGCTTGGTTGCGCAGTTCCCCAGAAGCCAGGTAACGGCCGAGTCAAACTTGAGGTCGAGCCCGCCACCAACACCGCATACTACCTGTACCTGCCCGAGGATTATGTAGCCAACAACGGCCGACATCCCCAAAATGAGCGATGGCCGGTAGTGCTAACCCTGCACGGACTAAGACCTTACGACAATGCCGGGCCGCAGATTCGAGAATGGCAAGAGGAAGCGGACCGATATGGGTTCATCGTAATTGCCCCAGAATTAAGAACTTGCGATAGTCTGACCATGCAGCTTCCGTTGCGAGATCCGACGCTGCCGTACGTTCGCAAGGACGAGCAGGCGGTAATGGCCATCCTGGACGAGGTATTTCGTCGCACCAACGCCGACCCGGAACGGGTTTTGGCCACCAGTTTTTCATCTGGCGGGTATCTGGCCCATTATATGGTCAACCGTTATCCGGAACGGTTCAGTTGCATTGCTGTACGGGGCTCGAATTTCAGTGAGGCGATGTTGAACCCGACCCAAATTCCGCGTTACCGGGACATGCGCGTGGGTATTTTCTGGGGTGAAAACGACATCAAGATTTGTCGGGACGAAAGCGAGAAGGCGGTCCGGTGGTATCGACAGCACCACTTCGACGTACAAGCGAAATATGTGGCGGGCCTCGGCCATGAGCGGCGGCCGCAGGTGGCGGCAGCCTTTTTCGCAGACACGATCAATGTGTTGCCCAAAACTCCGCCCGCTACCAGTACTTTGGTAATGAAGGATTACCCACTGGGCCTACCGGGGCCGGCCATGGCTCAAAATCGGCCGGAACGCCGGCAGCCCTCTCCGCCGCGTACACCATCGCTACCTGCGCCACCCTTGGTCCAATCCAGAACTCCAGATACTAATACCGGACTGGTCTTCAATAATCCACAACCACGAGTGCATACTGGAGAGCCTCCCGCCGAGCCAACTCAGATAACCCCCCGGGAGCCGGTGCGTACCACACCCAGTACGATTCGTGTACCCCCGCGTCAGGAACCAACGCCACGACGTGTCATCAGGCAACCCTATTCGTCCGCTACACCGGAACCGGCCCCGCGTACGCCGTCCCGAACCACCGAGCAAGCCGCTCCGAATCGCGAACGGATTACCCCTCCGGAAATCCCCGCAAGATTGCGGGTCCACGGAGACCACACGGGAGTGGCCCCTATGTGGGTTAATCTGAGCGTTGAGATACCGGACGCTCTACGTAATGGGGCCCAGATTTTTTGGACGAACAACGACAATCAGATGGGCAAGGGGAGCTTTCAGGCCCAAGGTCTACTTCGCGATCCGGGCGTACATGAGATTAAAGCGGTCATCATCACCCCCGATGACCGGGAAATCATTCTTATGCAAACCATCAAGGTCTTGGCCCCGATTACCAGCCAACCGGCCGTTATCCCCCCAAAAACCGACACCACCACATAACATTATAATCCTGCTCGATCTATCACTGGCCGAGGATATGGCCGAACGAGGACATGACTGCTCTTTGATAAGCTCGGACTCTGAGCATGCCCATCTCTCCTATATATGGCCACCGGGATGCCGCCGCGTCAATGAGCATAGCATCACAAGGCGAATCCGTACCACAAAATAATTATCTCACCTATCCCTGATGAGATAGTATGCGGATCAGGCCAACTCCGCCTTTAATGATAAGGCTCACCATAAGTAACAACAGCAGAACAGCTACGCAGAAAGTAATCAGTGGCCAGGCCCCGGACAGAGACTCCGTCGTTGCCGGGCTGATTTGTCCGAGCAGAAACGCCAGCACCCCGAAAATCAACAGAGCCCCCAAGGCCCCGCGTATATTGCCAGTTAAAGGGGCCATTCGCACCGTCAGGCAGACCACCAGATACAGAAACAGCACAGTGCGCCAATCGCTTAGATTACTCCGCTGCAGAACATTAAGTAGAAGCTGAACCAGATCGATGCATCCATGCAACATACTAAAAAAAAGCGGTAGACTACTCGGAAGGCCCAGTTTTCGATCTGACGAAGTAGCCATTTCCGCTAGAATACCCGTTCCCCAATAGCCGCTTACAACCCCGATAGCTACCGCACAGCCCACCATGGGCAGTAGCGCTATCACGATTGTTCCCACGATAGGAACCTGTGTCTTGGGATCCTTGCCCGTCTGCGGCTCGCCGGAATCGTCATCCTTGATCAGGGCCGTGTTATCCACCGTACCTCCTGTAATCAGCAATCCAAGCACATACCCAAGCTGCGCAACCAGCGTTCCCGGCAATAAGATCGAGTTAACGACTTTGGGCTGTACGAGCGAACTCCATATTTTGTGTACCCCCAAAGCGGTAAAGACAATGACTGCCATCCAGAACGTCAAGGCTGCGTATTCCATGCTAAACTACTCCTAGCCAGAACCAGAAACGTCCTGTAAAATATCGACCAAACACCCCAATCTTTCTGAGCAAGGGTCTACAAATACGCAAATATGACCTTTATGCTTATACAATATGAAGTTACGAATACCATGAGAATACAAACAAAGGCTTCCCCCGAAATCATGTTGCGATCGCCAATAAAGGCTATATACATGCTTGGCAATATATTTCAACTATTCATGCATCATTGAGGTAACATTCAGAATCGCTCGCCTTAGGCCTCGCGTATTTTCTACCGTATGGTTCAACCTCATGACGATTAAGAAACTACAAGAGTATGGTAATTGATAGATGCTAAACCATATTTAGGAGATCGATATGCGAACAAGGGCATTTAACGGCACGGGGCTGCTGCTACTGGGGCTAGGTATCGCCATTGGGGTGTTTCTTGGTTCGGCCCCCAGATCGGAAGCACAGTCGGCTACCAGCCCCGGCGGAGAGGCTACTCGTCAATGGCGATACAGCATCGGAGTCAGCGACAATTGCTCCATCCTGCTCGATACCCAGACGGGAGAAACCTGGCGACTGATGGCCGCTGGAGGCCTGGACCCGCGCAAGCAGGAATGGGTACGAGTTCCCCGCCAGGAGGACGAGCCGCCCCGCCCTATCGGAATCAAGCGTTAGAGGCCAAGGGCGGCCAGGACACGCTCAGCCACCTGATCTGGACGGTCATCATCGGCCACGTCCACCCATTGGATGTCCGGCAGACGTTTCATCCAGGTACGCTGACTCTTGGCCAGCCGACGGGAATTGATCTTGATCTTTTCCACCGCCTCATCGAAGGTTATTTCACCGCGTAGATGAGCAATTATCTCGGCGTAGCCGACAGCTTGGGCAGCCTGTGGACCGATTCCTGCAGGTTCGGCCAACAGGCCACGAATCTCCTCGACCAATCCGGCATCGATCATCCGCTTGACCCGGGAATTGATCCGCCGATTTTCCTCTTCCTTGGGACGACGAAGGGCCACAAGCCGGCAATCATAAGGGCCTTCGTTACCCGCCCACTGGGTCTGCAGTCGGCTGATGGGGGTTCCGGTCAGGTGGAAAACCTCCAAGGCCCGTTCGATTCTCCGCAGGTCGTTCTGATGAATGCGTTCGGCCGAGACCGGATCGATTTTCGCCAATTCCACGTGGAGAGCGGCAGTTCCTTCCTGACCGGCCCGGTTACGGATGGCGCAACGAAACTCGGGATCCGCTCCCGGCCCCTCGAATACACCGGCGGTCAGCCCGCGGACATAGAGCATCGTACCGCCGACGGCCAGCACCGGGAGACCACGAGACGAGATATCACGGATGGCCGTGTCGGCCAGCTCCAAATACCGGGCCACGCTGAACGCCTCGCTAGGCTCGACTACGTCGATAAGATGGTGGGGGATTCCCTGCCGAACCTCCGCCGGAGGCTTGGCCGTCCCTATATCCATCCGCCGGTAGATCTTCATCGAATCGACGGAAATGATCTCGGTGCCCAGCCTTTGGGTAAGTTCCAGCCCCACCCGGCTCTTACCGCTGGCCGTACATCCGATCAACA
>JAAYCU010000370.1 GCA_012729595.1 Phycisphaerales bacterium | reverse complement strand
GGTCTCGGTGGTATTCCCACCTAGCGTGCTGATCAGTCGGGGATTGATCGCGTCGCAGCCGCAGAGCAGGCTCGTCCCGCAGGTAGCCATGACCGCCAAAACAAACGGGCGGTATAACCTTCGCATGATAATTCGTGTCATCGAGGGAACACTCCTCTGGCTGGCAGGTACTCCTGCCGTGGAATTCGTCATCTCAACCCCCCGTATGGTCCGCATTGATACTACGTCGCACCAAGTGGGTCAAGCAATGGCTATACCCGGAGTAATAGCCACGGATGCCCGTGCGCCGGGGGGAGCAAGCAGTCCACGCTACTGTGAAATCCGCCAGGGCGCTCCCTGGCGGCCGAAGGGGAGTATTATACGGGAAAATTACGGTGGGCCAACATGCCGCGAAATGCTCGCGTCGACGCGCGGGTTAGCGAAAACCAAACATGGATAAACGGCGACCGAAGGGGGCCTGGCAGAGGCATCCAATACCGCGACCCAATGTCCCAGAAATATTTTGAAGGGTTACACGTATGATGCCCTGCCCCGCGATCCGCCGGCGGGCCAGGTATAAAGGATTTCGGTCTGGCCGGCGCTTACTTGATACGAGCCCGAGGGGGCTGAATAGGTTTCAAATCTGTTTGGGTCTGGTCTTGGAGCGCAATAAGGCCAGGGCCCTAGGGCTTGCAAACCAAAACTACTTGAACCAGCTTTCGACGTCGTTGATAACATCCCCGAAATCCTTATCCTTGCCTCCGTCCATTTCGTTGGCGTAACTATTAAGCTGATCACTCCACATGCGCAAGGCGTCGGCCGCGCAATTCGCTCCCAGGGTTCCCCAGAGCAGGATCCCCCCGAACACTATCTTCACCCACAGCGGTATCCGGATACGCATAGTCCGTCTCCTTTGCAAAAAAAGGTCCGGTTGGGATACACTTATCGGCGGGACCAGACTCGAAACATAAATGAATGGGTATAGGATTTAATAAAGCCCCCAAACTTGTCAATAGGCCGGCGGAACTCCGTGGTTGCGCCAGTCGGATCAACAAGCCCGGTTATTGGCGTGTCCATCAAGGGAATGGCAATTTTGCCCTGCAAGAATCAAGTGCCCGTGACGGTTGTCGTTCCCTCGACCGCGTTCATTTCGATTCCCGTGAAAATCGCGGTGATCAGCGCCGTGCTCAAGGTCGTCAAGCTAGTCTCAAGACCAGACAGAACAACCAATTTCACTTCAGGTTCGCAGCCAACCATCATCGGCGAAATCAGAACCAGCAGAATTCCCAAAACCACGGCCAGCAGCTTTCCATTACCGCCATCCGGCTTGGAAAATGCCGTTTTCATAGCTATCTCCTCATTGAATCGTGTCGTAACAGGGGTGTAACAGCCGTGCGTGGCGATGCCAATCTTGTTCGATCACCGCGTACCGATAACCCCGCGATATTATACCAACAAGACAATCATCGGTTGACTTTCTGGGTCAAGTTAAGGCTCTTTGTGGATTATAGGTCATATTTTACCGTCCGATAATCGGACGGGGGCTTACGGAGAACCCTGCGGGTCTGGGTAGACCCTACTGGGCGTTCCGTAGACGCGTGCGCAAATTCCACATGGAAAAGTTATCACCCGGACAGGTGGTTTCGTCTACCTCGCCATGACCAACGACCCGGGCAAGAGGTATGTGGCATTCCTGCATTAACGCCAGGATCAGGTCAACCAAGGCATCCAATTGTGCTTTCGATGGGCGATCTATCGCGAAGTTGCCGACCAGGGCGATCCCGATGCCATATTCGTTGTAATGGCCGGAGTCGATCCCCCGTCGTTGTGCCATCTCTTCGGTCAACCGGGTATGGGCGCCGGTCGCCTGGTTCCACCAGCGTGGGCCGGGCTCCACTTGGCCATCGCCCGAATTCGTTCCGTTGCCGATTACGAAATGGTAACCACACCCGCTTTCCCAGCCTTTGTCCAAATGCCATTGATGAATATCCCGCATCGATCCGAAGTCCGTGGCCGTATGGTGGATAACTAGGTATCGCCATCTAGGGGAGATGCCATCTACCGGCAGCCATGGATAGCGGGGCGGAATCGACGCAACCAATCTGGCCGGCTCATCAGTGGTGTCGACCTCTACTGCGGGCATCTCGAAATGCTCGATGTATTCCGGATCGGGCAAGCCGGTGAGAACCACCGATGGTTCGCGGCGCGACGCGCACCCCGCCAGTAACGCAATGGCCAACATGCACAGAAGGCGTCTCATTGTGCCAACTCCCGGATTCATGACTCGCAGTATCCCTAATCGTGTAGTTATCGGTCCTGCACTGGGAGACTATGTTTCCCCGCGTCGCTAAATCCACTAACGGCTGATGAAGAATAATCGAAATTTCCGATAACGTCACGAACGGAGCGGATTATTCCACGGGATGCAGGCCATGAAAGGCGAGGACATGACTATTTACCAGATTAATCGTCTTCGGAAGCAGACCGAACAGCGACGAAGGATTCTCTATCCGGCCCCTAGCCCCTCCACCCCCGAGCCGACGCCCACTCCGCCGAACCCGGCAGAGGAGGACACCACCATGCGCTGGGACAAAATCCGCGATCTGCGTCGGGCCATCCTGGCCGGCGAATACGACCTCGATACAAAACTGGAGAAGCTGCTGCGGAACTCGCCCGCCCTGACCGGCCTGCAAGCGGAATAATCGCTAGTTGATCCCCAGGTTCAATCATCGAAGGATGGTGGACCCTGCTGGTACCCCCGGGGGTATCCGGCACCATCCTCACTCGTTACGCTTGAACACGAATCGCTGATACAGATAAGCCAGGGCGATCAGACTGATGCCCAGGCCCAGCAGCGAGAAAACACGATACAGGTCGCGCAAATGCGCGGTGTCCGAGAGGAACACCTTGCCCACGCTCAACAACATCACCAACAGCGAGGCGTAACGCAGGGTCGTACTGCCGGTCATGATCCCCAGCACCAGCAGCACGGCGCCGAACAAGACCCAGGCCGCCGAGTAGGTGTACCACTCCGCATTAGTCGTAATCGCTCCGTCCAGATAGGTACCCTGGAAATACTGGCGGATCTGCAGGCTGATCAGCAGAAAGACGATGGCCAGGGCGACCGAGGACAGCACGCGTAACGCGGCCTGCTTCTCGATCGGACGTAGCAAACGGGCAAGGATAAACATCAACAACGCGGGTAGCCCGTAGATATACCACAGATGGTTGAAGATGGCCCGTTCGCCGACGGCCTCATGCGCCCACAGGGGATTGAGCTTCCCGCACTGGGCGAAAACGGTCTGCACGACCGCGAGGGTTACCAGGAGCCGCGCTCCGCCGATCAGCGTATCCCGCGGCCACCGTCGAGACGCCAGCAGCAGGGCGATCGCGTAACCCATCCAAACCCAGGAATAGGTCGCATGCTCCATCAGCGGGAAATCCGGGCTGCCGATCTGGCCGGGATGAAACCCCTGCCGCACCAGCAAAGTCAACAAAGCAAAGCCCAGGGCGATCGCGCCTCCCCCGAGCGATTCGATCAGTGTCTTATCCTTGCTCTCGCGGAACACCCACGCGCTGGCCGCCAGCGCCAGCGCCGCCAGCCCGTAGCCGTAAACCATCCAGTTCCACAGCAGATGCTCGCCGATCGGGTAATCCAGAATATATGGATTGGCCAGCAGACGAACGCAAACCATCGCGGCCAGTATCAGTGCCAGAGGACGCAGACGCGGCAGCCGCAGCCACCGATCGGCCAGGGCCAAGGCCGGTATCAACAATGCCCAGGCCACCGAGATCCATTCGCGTTCAAGTTCGATCGGCACCGCCAGAGAGACAAAGGTCAAGACCGTCGCCACCAACGTGGCCAGCGACAGATCCCACGGGTCCTCCACGCCGCGCCGCTTGCCAATAGGGACGGCCGCAACGATATACATCGCCGCCAGGATCAGGCAGATGACTCCCCACGGCAGGTAGGGGGGGCGGCTTTCCAGGCAGAAGTATCCTACGAGCAGATACGCCAGGGCGGACACGGCCGACAGGCTCACCCAATGCAGCGGCTGCCCGCTCCGCCACACGCACGCGTAAGACCCCCCGGCATAAAGAACACCCAGCGCCAGCAGAACCAACCCGAACGTTTGCTGGGGCAGCGGTCCGCCAAGACGATACCAGGCGACCAGCAAGGCGCAGCCGGTCGCCGAGGCCAGCCAGGCCAGCCCTTGGACCTTGGCGTCCAGGCGGCCGAGCACCAGACAGCCGATGCCCAGCAGCCCGTAGAATCCCCATTCGCGTAACGCGAAATCGGTGAACCCGATCTGCAAGCAGATCAGCAGCAGTCCGATCGCCGTCGCCGACCAGGTTAATACCGGCGCGACAAAATGCGCCCCCCAGACCCGCTCCGACGAGCCGCGCATGGCCGACAAATTGAACGCCAGCACGGAGGCGAGTATGAAGAAGCCGACCCACAGGCTGTGTTCCGGTTGATAAACCCCAATCAGCCAGAACGCTCCCCAGCCCATCGTGCCGATTAGCGTCAAGCCGGCCAGCGCCGCCCAGCCGCGTCTCTGCGTCACGGCCAGCAGTCCGACTTCGAGCATGAACAAATACGCGAACAGGCTGGGGCGCACTTCGCCCGTACGCATCAGCACCGGTGTCAGATAACCGCCGACCAGTCCGAGCAGGGCCACGAATGGACCCTGGCGAAGCGAGAGGGCCACCGCCACGGCGGTTACGAGCGCCATACCGGCGAAGCCCGGAAGGGGGCCGATGAGATCATAGACATTGACGGCCGCCCATAGACTGGAAAACAGGATGGCAATACCGGCGGCGGAAACTCCTTGGGCGATCCGCCGCGAGCGCCGCAACATGAACTCGCCGACCCCCAGCAGGGCGATCCCGAAGCCGATCCCCAGGATGATCCTTACCCGGGGCGTCATCAGGTCATGATCGAACGTGTATTTGACCAGAAACGCGCCGGCCAGGGCGATGGCCACCGCTCCGATCCATACGAACAACCGCCCGCCGAGCTTTTCCTCGAGGCCAACTTTGGCTACCGACGGTTGTTCCTCGACCGGCGGTTTTGTCTCCGGGGACAGCTCGGCCTTGGCCACCGGTGCCGGCGAAGTCTTCGGAGTGGCCGAGATATGTGGCGGTACCAGCCTGCGAATGGGTTGGCGGACCTGCGAGGAAGCGCTTTCCGTTCTGTCCGCGACCGGCTCCGGCGGGCTGGCCGGCGCATCCCCGCGCGTCGGCAGACGTTCTTTCCATGAACTGCCTTCCGGTATTTTCGGCCGGCCTAACGACCGAACCTGATCCTCAAGGTCAAATAAGCGTAGCTCCAGGTTTCGCAACCGGCTGGCATGCCGGGCACTATGAACCAGGGCGATGATCGCCAAGGTAGGGATGCCCAATACGATTAGGAGGATGAAAAGAACAATGAATAATTCGGCCATCGCGCGTCCCCAAATGACTGTCTGAACGGGAAAGGTGAATACCGACTGTACCAAGAGGCAATGGCCGGGGAGGTTATGTATCGCCCTTGCCGTTTCCGGGGGGCTTTCGCCTTTCCTCGACCATGAGCCGGTTGCGTTGTTATCTGCGGCACAGTGTGCCAAGCCCCAAAAGTGTCGTTTGCACGAGAAAGCTGGCGATATGGTGAGGATGGGCAAGACGTTTACACTACGTTTAAGGCACATCGCAACCGGCTCCTCGACCATGGGGTAGGTTTTCCAGGGTCGTGGATGGAGGGTATAATGAATGATATGGCCTCAACAGCGAAGCCCATATCGATCAACTGGAAGTGCGCGGCGGCCGTGCTGGAGGATCTGCGCCGTGATCGAATCCGTCGGACGGATACCGTCGAGGCCGTCGCCGCTTTCGACGGGTTATTCGAGCAGGTTCTGGCCACCGCCCCCAAGCGTTACACGAGCGGCCTGGTCGAACAGCAGGCCTGGTTCGCGAAGGCACGCCGAGAACAACCCCTATCAACATGAAGTATGTCCCTCGCTCGCCCGCCACGGCGGGTAAACTGCTTCGGGCTTGCTCCGTTTGTCCCTCGCTTGCCCGCCACGGCCCGCCCAGGCGAGGCGAGCAAGGTAAACTGCGTCGGGCTGGCTTCTTTGTCAGCGCGGGCGGGGATGGGGGTCGGCTTGCCCGGCCTGCTGGCCTTTGGTATGAACATGCCCATGAGCGAAGGGGCGAATACTTCCGGGCCGGCGACCTCGACGATTGTCGGGATCGACGAGGCGGGTTACGGGCCGCTGCTGGGGCCGCTGGTGGTGACCGCGGCGGCGTTCGACGTGCCCGTGGAGATCATGAAGCGGGCCCGGTCCGACGCCGAGGGGCCGGATTTATGGCAGTTGCTCGGCGGCAGCGTAACTCGCAAGGTCAGCAAGCGGGATGCCCGTCTGGCCGTGGCCGACAGCAAGAAACTGTTTCAACGTGGTAAAGGCGGCGAAGACCTGTTCGCTCTCGAACGCGCCGTTCTAACCTTCATGGCCCAGACCGACCAAGCGCCGACCGGCTGGCGCGGGTTGCTCAATATGGTCGCCCCTTTCGCGGACGAGAAACTGCGTCATTATCCCTGGTATCGCGACGGCGATCTGAATTTGCCCACCTGTTGCCGACCGGACGATCTGGCTACCCAGCGCAACGCCTTGCGGGCGGATATGGCCGGCCAGGGCATCCGCTTTCGCGGCTTCTGGTGCGAGGTATTGCCCGAGGGGCATTACAATCAACTGGTCAACAACACGCGGAACAAGGCCGTCGTTCTGTTCGGGCTGACCACCCGGCTCATCCAGCGGGTGGCCGACTCCGTGGGGCCGCGTCCGCTGCGTGTCTGGGTCGATCGCCAGGGCGGGCGTGTCGGCTACCGCCGTCCCTTGATGACCGCCTTCGAGGACGCCCAACTCGACGTACTTGAGGAATCGCCCGAGCGGAGCAGTTACCGCCTGACCCGTAGTACCGCTCCGTGGGTGGTACGTTTCGTGGCTAAGGGCGAGGAGCATCACCTGCCGATCGCCCTGGCCAGCATTCTCAGTAAATACCTGCGCGAGCTGTTCATGATGCGGTTTAACAGCTATTGGGCCGCTCATGTGCCCGATCTGCGTCCGACGGCCGGGTACTATCAGGACGGGCAGCGCTTCCTGACGGATATAGCCCCGGCTATTACCCGGCTGAAGATCGATCGCCAATGGCTTGTCCGGGCTCTGTAAACTACTCTACATGATTTCGGCTGTTGACACCTGCCGAAGGGGTTATTAGATTGTCTTCGAACGAGGTTTTTCGCAGGGAGGCTTTGACCGCGATGGCAATTCAGAACTGGTCCGACAATGTCCTGCTCGTGGAGTTGGCCGACGATCCGCAGTTCACCGACGATATGACCGCCCTGCTGGAGACGGTCGAGAACCGCACCGATCTTGATGCGGTCCTCAATTTCCAGAACGTCAACTTCCTTAATTCCTCCAATATCGCCAAGCTGC
>JAAYCU010000369.1 GCA_012729595.1 Phycisphaerales bacterium | reverse complement strand
CCTCCTTGCATAACTTGGGTTGATCCTTGAACCTACCCATTTATACGCAAAACCAAGGGCATTTCGAGTACTTTTTTCAAAAGAATGCGCGAAAATCCTTCGCGCTACGCTTGATCAGGGCCTAGTAGGCCTGGGAAATACCCCTTCGAGCCCATTATTCCTCGATGCCAGGGCAAGGATTAAGCATATGGCAATTCTTCCATCTTCGGATTTTGACTCGCGACTATGGGCATGGCTGAGGCACGGTCTGGCCGAACAGGCATCCGATCTGCACTTGGTCGCGGGTTATCCGCCTACCTTGCGTATTCACGGAACACTGCGGGGCATAGACGAAGCCGCCCTTTCCGGTGAACTTATCGCCGATACAGTCCGCGGAATCATGCCCGTGGAACTACGCGAAAAAGTTAGCGGACGGAAGGATTACGACTTTTCGACCTCGATCCTGGACGGCGAGCAACTGCATCGTTTTCGAGTCAATGTATTTCACAGCCAAGAGGCGGTCGGGGCCTGTTTTCGTTTCATACCCGGCCAGATCCCTTCTTTCGACTGGATGGGCGTACCGGCTGAATTGCCCCGGCGAATCATCAATCTGCATAATGGATTAGTGCTGATTACCGGGGTAACCGGCTCGGGCAAGACGACTACGCTGGCCGGTCTGGTTGAGTTGATGAATCAGCAGGGTGACCGGCGGATCGTAACCATAGAAGAGCCGGTTGAGTACCTCTTCAAGCCAACCGGCCGATCAGTGATTACACAGCGAGAAGTTGGGGTTGACGTGGACAGTTTCGCCGACGGACTGAAATACAGCCTGCGACAGGATCCGGACGTGATCCTTTGCGGCGAGGTTCGCGACATGGATACGGCCAGGATGGCGATCAGCGCGGCCGAGACCGGTCACCTGGTTTTATCGACCGTACACACTCAGGACGCCAAGGGAGCGATCACCCGGCTGATCGACATTTTCCCACCCGAGAGGCAGCAGGATATCCGCGGGCAGCTTTCGCTATCCTTACGCTTCGTGGTCAGTCAGCACTTATTGCCGCATGTAACCGCCGGCGAAAAACGTGTACTCGCGACGGAAGTTCTCGTGGTCAACGACGCGGCCCGGGCGGCCATCCGACTGAACAAGACGGAATCGATCGACACGGTGATTCAGACCGGTAAACGTTCCGGCATGCAGACCCTCGACGAAAGCCTGGCCGCCCTGGTTATATCTCGCAAGATTTCCCCGAAAACCGCCCATCGCTTCGCCAAGAATCCGCAGGGTCTGCGTGCCTTGGGCGTGCCGGAAGTGGCCGTCGATCAGTTCGCATTATAAATTGCCGAAGATAGATATCCTGTTGGGACAGGCAGGGATTCAGGTCCGAGTGGGCAAATATTGCCAACGGCGGCGTAGGAATCTACACTGGGAACCGATTATTGGTTAAATCTGAGCTCTTGATAAACGGAACATGGTTATGCCGAATTATGCGTTATTGACCTGTACGGGTATGGATCGACCGGGGCTGGTGGCCTCCATAACCGGGGTATTATTGGAATGTGAATGCAACATCGAGGATTCGCAGATGAGCCGGCTGGGGCCGAACTTCGCCTGCATGTTGATGATCCGCATGCCTGAAGGGATGGTTGGCCGGCAATTGCACGAAAAACTGGCGACGGTCACCGGGCAGGCCGACCTGCGTCTTCACGTACAGGATCTCCGCCCGGAAGAGGCGGCCGACACCCGCTCCGACCGGCCCAAGCAGCTAATCCACGTATATGGGGCGGATCGTAAAGGAATCGTACACCGGATAAGCCATTACCTGGCCGGTTATCAGATTAATATTACCAACCTGCACACAGAGGTAATCCACCACGCTCAACCCCTTTACGTAATGATGATCGAGGTGGAGATCCCGCCCTTCGTTGACAGCGGCAAGGTACAGGACGAACTGGCATCCATCGGCAAGGAAATCAACGTAGTAGTATCCATGAAGCCCAAGGACGACGCCCGCTTCTGACAACCAACCCATCAGCGACAGAGTTTCTTGATTGGTTAGCTCAAGCAACCATTCAACAAGTCGGCGTCATCAAGCCTGCCCTGCAATCTGGGCCGGTTGATCGAATTCGTCGCCGCGGAATGTGCTTCCGAGGTAGATGCGGCGGACCTTGGGATCATTGATCAGGTCACGCGGGGGGCCTTCGGCGATCACCTGTCCTTCATGAATAATGTAGCTGCGATCAGTGACGGACAGAGTTTCCCGTACATTGTGGTCAGTCAACAAGATGGCAATGCCGTGAGCTTCTCGAAGCCGGCGGATTTCTCTCTGCAAACCCTCGACGGCGATGGGATCTACCCCACTGAAAGGCTCGTCCAACAAGATAAGCTGCGGCTCGGTCACCAGGGCACGAGCGATTTCCAGCCTGCGGCGTTCCCCACCCGAGAGGTTTTGGGCAAACTGGTCAGCCAGATGGTCCAAACCGAACTGTTCCAGAAGGGACTGAGCCCGGGCTTTACGTTCACCGCGCCCCAGGCGCATTGATTCCAAAATGGCCAGGAGATTCTGGCGTACGGTTAAACGCTGAAAGACGCTCGGCTCCTGGGACAGATAGCCAAGGCCCCGCTGAGCCCGCTTGTACATGGGTAATCCGGCGATATCCTCATTATTGAAAACCACTTGTCCGCCATTCGGGGTAACCATTCCAATGGTTATGCGGAAACTGGTGGTCTTGCCCGCCCCATTGCGGCCCAGTAAACCCACGATCTCGCCATGGTGGACTTTATAACTAACCCGATCGACCACGGTGCGGTTTCCGTAACGTTTGACGAGGTTAATAGTTTCTAAAAGTATGGTGGAGTTGACCATTGTGAGCCTACCTCTTGTGAGAAACTGGGCAATCCTCAGCTAGTCGTGGATATCCTGTTGATAACTTTCCCTTGCCGACGAAAAACCGACAGCAATATGGAGCCTAATTCCAATCTGACTCGGCTATATAACCGGTCGCCCCAAATTACCTGTTGAGCTTATGCCATTTATTTGCAAGCATTTAAGGCAAAACTATTCAAGCACATCCTGCTTTATTTTTTGCCTATTGCAGATGCCTCAGGATACGCCTAAAGTAAAGAATTAATAATATCCTGATCCGCAACACTTGTGGATAACTTGGTCCATTACCCACTGAATCAACGGATCCATCGCATCTGACCGACGTTAGGAACCAACCCGATTCCACCAGTCAGAGGAGAACGGTATCCAGCCGGCCAATATACGAAAAAGGCCCGGCCGATCAATTGATCCTCCGGCACCGTACCCACCTGATAATCGTTACCCTGGTGTTTCAAGTGGGGCCCAACCACCCACCAGAACCGGGAATCAAAACTTCCCGGACTGTTGTCACCAAGCATGAAATACTCCGCAGGCAGGATTCTACGGCCATCCTCGACGGTGCGTTCCCTCCGAAGCATTATTGGGTGCCCCGCAGTACCCCAACCGGGCCAACCAACGTAAGGGTTTGGCCCCGGTCCGGATGCACTGTCCTTTTGAAAATCGCTAAGATAATAGATATCTCTTTCCAGTACGAGATGCCTGATCCGGCATTTCAGATCCCGCGCGGAAATTATCACGTTAGAATGTTCCACCAGGCTCTCGGCGTTGGGAGAATCCTTCGGCTGTTGCAGGATTTTCTTCAGCTTAGCAATCGAAGGGGCATATTGTTCATCGGTCGAGACCACGACAGGCTGATCGTCGATCACCAGTGCGACCTGATAATCAACATTAAGAAATTCGATCTTGACCGGCTGGCTCGCGTAAAAGGGGGGCAATTTAACTGCTTTACCATCCTGGCCAATGATCTGTTTGCCGCCGGCTAAACCGGCATCAGGCTGATATCCGGTCACCGTCACCGAACCGTCCACACCGATTTCCGCGACAAAGCGGTCCCGATCGCGATTCATGGCCAGTTTGATTCCGCCAGATCCTGCTTCCGGAAACCAGGTGAAACGCAGGCGCAAGTCCCCCACCGGCTGATACGGCTGATTATGGCTCGCATGGCGTCCGGCACGATAGCCTAACTGTTCGCTATCAAAGCGATCATCCCGGTTGTAGGCATAGAAGTCGGAAATGCGCTTGCCGGCGAAATATATATGCAAATAATCTTCACTATCAGAATCGAAGGAGATTTCCCGCTTGCTGGTATCCCAGGCCCGCTTGGCCGACGGCCCATCCGGCATCCAGCACACTCTCGATTTATCCGGGTTAGGCAGAAAATCATGGTTATAAACATTGCTCCAGAGCGACTGCTGAGCCCTTATGGCTTCCGGCCATTTTCGTTGTATTTTGAGGAAAGGCAGCAGCTCTTCATTCAACTTCCGGTATCGCTCGGTAATGGACTCCCCTGCTGCATGCCCGCCACCACCGCGGTGTTGATAGACTTCCTCGCGCAGCGACTCCAGTTGGGCAATTAATTCCGGCTTTGTCCGTTCGATCTCATCAATAGGGGCAGTGTAGATATCGCCGTCCAGTATAACCAGAACTTCGCCGGGCAGGCCGACCAGGCGTTTAATGAAATTTGTTTCACCGT
>JAAYCU010000368.1 GCA_012729595.1 Phycisphaerales bacterium | reverse complement strand
CCGATCATCCTCTCATTTCGAACAAACATGTTGTCGTTTCGATGAGGCCGGGGAAACGATGAAGGTCGCGAAGGGGTGGGGCTGACCATACTGCGCACTGCCCGCACTTTGGTCGGATCAGCCGTGCCAAGGCTTCGGCTGCGTCGGCGATCAGGATCTCCGAATTGCCGAATGTCCGGAGTTCCCAGACGGGCGCTTTGACCACCAGATCACCATACACGCGCGGGTCACTTGGCGTTGGCGGCCAATATGCGTCGAATGCGGGTGTCCAACGATTCCGCTCCTTCTTGTTGCTTCGGTGTGGACCGACCCGACGATGCTGACGTGTATTGTCCTGTGGGCACATCATAGTAGCCGATGTATCGTCCTTTGACCTGCAGGGCGAGAATGCGCGAATTGGCCGACCATTCCATCTTCGCTTCGACGGCGAGAGCTGCTACGGGTTCAGGCACGTCGCCGAGATCTGCCGCCACATATACGTCCCAACTCGTTCCATCCAGCCAACCGAATCCGGTAATGAAGGCCCTCGCGCGACCATTCGGCGCCACGGATTTTGCATCGAGGGTACCGATACCGTCGAAAAGAATTGGCAAGGTCCATTCAAGGAATGGGAATCCTTCTTGGGAAATAAAGGCCCTCCTGGGAAGTTCAAACCAATCCTTTCCTGCCGGGACGCCGGTCCGCGGTATTCGCATCCCATACAAAACAATCGTCTCGCTAGACGCTTCAACGCGGCAGACATACTCCACAGGGGGGGGCTTCAGAGGCGTCCAGGTAACTCCGAGGTCGTGTGATTCCTCGAGGACGTAGGGGATGCCTTTCTCCGGCGTGGAGGTGGTGCGCGTCCCCCAGAGAAGGATGCGCTCTGACGAAAGCATAAACATTTGGCGAGGCTTGTAGTCGAATTGCTCGCGCACGAGGCGCCATGTCCTGCCGCCATCGCCGGATGTTACCAGGATGGGAGGATTCCGGTAGAAGAGCCAGTGCCTGTCCCCCAACGCCGATGCCGAAGTGGCTTTGACAAACGGCGGCAACGCCCTTCCGGCAACGGTTGGCGCAGCCCCCGGAAGGCTTTCATTTACGTAGGACGGCGTTGACGGAATCGGACGCAACTGCGGGGCGACTGCGACGGGCGGTTCCGAATTAGAGGCAATAGTCGGCCGGTATCGGACCCGATGGCCTCTGATCTCCGCTGAGACCGCGGCAACGATTTCCCAATCCCATTCACCCGCCGGCCTGGGAAGTTCCACCAGGCACTCGCCCAACTCGATCCTCTGGTCCGCCGGCACGGCCGGCGAAAAATACTCCCGCATCCTGGTCTGGCCATGCGCCAGAGAGACAGGGACTTCGACTCTGACGTTGCAGATGTCCTCCCGTGCGCTATAGATAGCGAGTTTACCTCTAACCACCGTGGAGCGTGGACCATAAGTGATGTCTGCAAACGGTGTTGGCAAGTCTGCATTGAATTCGACCCGTCCGCCCACATGGATGCGCGCTCTGAATCGGCGAAAAGCTTTTCCGGTCGTCGCATCGTCCGACTGAAGCACGACAGCCCCGTTTCCCGCCACGACCGATCCCGAACGATCTCCGTACCCGTCAAAGCTCTCGGCTTCGATCACGGCGCCGTCCTTGTCTTTCATCTCGCGGAGCATCACTTGACCGTTGGCGTGCCACAGAATTCGCTTGCCGCCGTCCACTTCCTCCTTCTTGCCGCCGTTCGCAAACCAGGACGTTGAACGACTAACGCGCTGGCCTTCTACGCAAAGGAACCTGCTCTGCAACTGTCCGTTCGGATACCAAGTGACTTGCTCCCCGTCCAGGCGGCCATCCCTGTAACGAAACTCGGCGCGTCTGATGCCCTTGCCATTTTCGTCGAACGTCAACTCGATGCCGTTCTTGACTCCGTCGCGATATTCGGTTCTACCGATATAGACTGCCCTGTCAGCGCTGGGAGAGAGCAGATACCTGGTGCCCGTTCCGTT
>JAAYCU010000021.1 GCA_012729595.1 Phycisphaerales bacterium | reverse complement strand
ATGATGGGCATCCGCCTGCGCGATGACGATCGCGTGGCCTCGATGGAAGTCGTCCAGCCGGGGGCTTGCTTGCTGGTGGTTACGGAGAAGGGGTACGGCAAGCGGACGCTTCTGGAGGAATATCCGGTCAAAGGGCGGGCAACCGGCGGCGTCAAAACGATCGATCAACGCATGATCGACGAAATCATTGGTCGGGTGGCCGCTGCTCGTGTGGTGGAAGACGAGGACGAGGTTACCTTGATCTCATCCAGCGGGATCATCATTCGCATGAAAGTTCGTCAAATCAGCCAGTTGAGTCGGGCTACTCGCGGTGTGCGGGTGATGGATCTTGGGGCTGGCGACTCGGTGGCTTCGGTGGCGGTCATATCGGCCTGCAATATCAATAATGACGGCAACGGGGCCGACCCGGGCAGTGATAACGGGCGAGTAGAAGCCCAGGCGTAATAAAAATTGACGGGCGTCCGCAAAAGGACGCCCGTTTTTTGTTCTCGGTGCAAAAGATGAGTATTTGTTTACAAGGAATCATCCCTCACATCGGGAGCATGATTTTCTCAGTTACCAACAAGACCAACATACCGAACAAGGTGGTCATCAGCAACAGCATAACGGCCAGGAAGAAGCGCTGGGGCGGCGTCATGCCCAAGAAGTGCCCGCGCGGACGCTGGGGCCGATCGACGGCAGGGCTGTCATCCAATTCTTCATCGAATAGATAGGATTCGTTGGCGGAATTTCGCAGGTCATCTAGCATGGTCAAATCTCCGTCGCGGTCGTCGAGGTTCCCTCTGAAGGGCGGAGGCGGACATCACCGGCGGCAATACGGACTTCGTTTCCCGTGGGTTCGAGCAGCCGCAAATTTCCATCCGGGTCGATGCCTTGCACGGTACCATTATAAACTTGCTGCCCTCCGGATTCAATCCTTACCGACTCTTTCAAAAATGCAAGGTTGTCTTCCCAGGTCTGGAAAAATTCTCCGGAACCCAATTGCGGGCGCCATTCCAGTAATGCGGCCAGGAAATCGTGCAGCAAATCCAGGCGGTCGACCTGCCGGCCGGCGGCCGCTTCGATGCTGGTAGCCGGGAAGAGCAGTTGATCGGTCGGCGGCACAGCAGAAGGTGCAATATTGATGCCGATTCCGAGGACCAAGCCCAACGGCGTCTGACCTTCCCACTGCACTTCAACCAAAATGCCGGAAACTTTTTTGCGGTCGACCAGCACGTCGTTGGGCCACTTAATCTGCACGGGCAGGCCGAAGTTCTCTGTTAACACCTGGTGTAAGGCAACGGCGGCTAAAGGCGAAAAAAGCGCCAGCCGGTTGACTTCGTCAGGTGTCGGGCGTATTACCAGGCTGAGCGCCAGCGCCGAATTCGGCCGGGTGACCCATTGGCGGCCCAAGCGGCCGCGACCGGACTGCTGCTGGTCGGCCACCACCAGCGCCAAATCCGGCGCGCCGTTGAGCACCCATTCCAGGGCGATGTCGTTGGTCGACCCGACAGTGTCGAAGTAGCGCAGCGCCGGTAAATTTAAATCCGTGAGACGATTGCGAAGGGTGGTTTCATCCATTGCGCCAATTGTACCGCGCTTAACGGGCGCATCCCAGGCATAAGCTGCCTGGGATGTTTCACCACCCACAAGAGAATACGTCCGTATCGATCGCCTGGCACCGGGGGTGGACAATGCGATGCCGGCGGATCGGTAATTAGGCTATTGCGTTTTGACTTTAATGGTGCGCGGGCGGGCCTGTTCGGCCTTAGGAACCCGCAAGGTGAGCACGCCGTTGCTCAGGTCGGCTTCGGCCTGTTGAGCGTCCAGCTCATCCGGTAGGGTCAGCACCCGGCTGAAGCGGCCGCTTGGGCGCTCACGCATGAGATAATGTGCCTGGTCGCCCTCTTTTTCGAAAATTTCTCCCTGGATCGTGACCGTTTCGTTGACAATGCGGATGTCCAGATCGTCAGCGATTACGCCGGGAAGAAAGGCTTCGATCAAGTAATCATCTTGCTCTTCTTTGACGTCTACCGGGAAATACACTTGCGATCGTTGGCCGTTTTCCGTGCGCTCAAACACTGGGTCTGTCCAACGCCGGCGGATCACTCGGCGGTATGGTGCGGTTATGTATACGGGCATTTCTACCTCCTGCTGCTCGAACGGATATTTTTCTGATCGTTTGATCTGATCTTAACGGCCGGGTATCGAAAAAATACAATAGAAATATATGTGTTTTATAAGAGCGGGACCGGATGAAAGAACGATTAAATTGCGGCGCGTCCGGGCTGGAGACGGGTTGGGAAAACACGGCAACAGACGGGCCGATGGGGGAAAACCGGTAGCCAAATCCGCCCGATCTGAGTAATATAAGAGTATGGTAAGAACCCATGCATCCGCATGTAAATGTGGTATGATGAGGCCCTGAGGTACAACGATCATGGATGATAAAATCACCATCATTGAAGGACCTGCGCCTGAGTTCGAAGCCATCGACGATGGTTGGGCGCTCGGCTTAAACGAGGGACCTTTCTTCTACGATATGGCGCTCACCCGGCTGCGCACCTTCAACGGACCGGCACTGGTGGAGCGCTGCTATCGAGCCTGGCACAACAAAGGCAAGATGACCCTGCATTTCCGCAACGAAATCGGCGTTGAAGAACAGGTCCCGATTGTCGCCGCTCGCTCGATCGACACAGACGACGGCCAGGTCTTGTATTTATGGGTTCGCCTCGAACCGGAAGAGACTGAGTTCGAGATGGACGTCGATGACGACGAAGAGGATTACGACTACTAAACACAATGCCGCTGGATGGTCAACTCGTCCGTCAGCAATTCCCTGCACTAAGCCGCCCGGTTATCT
>JAAYCU010000367.1 GCA_012729595.1 Phycisphaerales bacterium | reverse complement strand
CAAAGCCGACCTGCAACGCGCGGTCTGGCGAGAGGCGGTGAACGATGTGGTCAAAGTCAGTCATGAACGTCCGGTACTCCGCCGCCTGGAAAAGCTCCTGGCGGCATGAAATCGGTCAGTTTGAGTTCGATACCAATCGTGCGTCAGGAGCCGATCGACGAAAGCAGACTCGACCAGCGGGACAATCTCGAGGGATGCGGGACGTTGTCCGATGGTGACCTTGCCCATTTTCGGGACCAGGCCCGCCGGCTTGCGTCGTCAAAAAGAGCGGTGGTGGCCACCTTCGGCGGTCTGGCGTTCGGGGATATTGCCCTGGTTCCCGCGCCCTTTCTCAAACATCCCAGAGGGATCCGCGATATTACCGAATGGTATATCGCCACGGCCAATCGGAAAGAATACGTCCACGCGATTTTATCCGGACAATGCGAAATCGCCCTGTTCGCGTACCGGGCAGGAAGTTGCCCCCCCTCAACAAGTACCCTCAAGGCGCGTTCGATACGGTTTTGAGGGCCTCGTAACGCTCGCGGTATTTGTCGAGGATCCGGTGCAGCCGCGGGTTGTTTCGGGCCACGTCGTACAGGCTCTGGGTGAACGCCTCCAATTTCCGGTAGAGCTGCTTACTCGCCCGCCGTTGATTACGCACGAGCACGTACTGGGCCAGCAACGGCAGGGTAAGCGACGCGCAGGAATAGACCATCGCGTTATTGCGGAAGGCGTCGGCCACCTTGCCCCAGCTCCGCGCCTCGGAAAGGGTCGCTCCGCTCAGCCCGCCCCAATGCGGAGCATCGGTCCCGAGCTGGATCACATAGTCATGCCCGACCGGCGAGTCGTCCATGAAAATCTGATGGAGCATGGGCTGGGTCTGGAAATAGAAGTTCTTCGGCGAGCCGCCGCCGACCACGATGACCCCGTTGCGGGTGGCCGCCCGCACGATGGCGGCCGTCTCGATCACGTCGCGCAGTGGGTCGAGTTGGATCGGCGCGTCGAACAAATGCGGAATGACCAGGTTCATGGCGATCGTCGAATCGCCCGGCGAGGAGGTGTAGATCGGCACGTCATGCTCGGCGGCAGTGGCCAGCAGCGACCACTCGGGGCGCTGGGCCGAGTCGCCGATCGCCTGTCCCAGGGCGTGGTGAAAATCGGCGGTTGACATCGGCCCGTCGTGCTTGATCCGTTCGACCGTCTCCAGAATGATCTTGTCCGTGGCCATCAGGGTGTCCTTGTCCTCGATGAACACGTCATAGATGCGAGCGACGCCCTTATCGGCCAGCTTATCGTCGTCCACCGCGAAATGGCCCTGGACCATCGGCCGGCCAAAAGGCCGATGCATGTCGTGGTACAGATTGGCCCCGGTGGAAATGATGCAGTCGATAAAGCCCGCCCGGATCAGCGAGTTGATGATCCCACTCATACCGATGGGGGTCATGGCCCCGGCCAGGGTCAGGCAGACGGTAGTGTCGTGCTCGAGCATGCGGCTGAAAATATGGGCGGCCTCGGCCAATCGGCGGGCATTGTATCCGGAGCGGGCGTACACCTTGTCGATCAGGTCCGCCACCTCCTCCGCGCCGTCGAGCAGCAACGGGTCGATCATGGGCAAATGGTCGGTTCTGACGGCCTCCACCGGGTCGGCCGGCGGCGGTCCCGGGCAGTTGTGCTGGTTGTCGGCCATGACGTACCTCCTATTACTGGGTCATAGTTTCCGATATGTTCAAAATGAATATAACCTATGAAGCTCGATCCGGCCAGCTTCCCCTCGAATGGGATAGCTTACCTTGCATGTATATTAGTGTTATATAGAGGTGCAGGATCCGCCGAGGATTGGTATGTATTACATTCGGACCGACGCCACTGCCCCTCTAAGTTGCGAGAGAGGCGAATACTCAGATTACTACCCCGGCACTGAAAATCTGAACAAGTCTAAATAATCTCACTCTGCCTTACGTTCAGGCATGCGGTCGCCTACGCGGCAATACGAAACTACCGAATACCCACCGCTATCAAACAGCTTATCGGGAGGGGGGCTCGTATGAAATCGTCCGCGGCGGCCGAACAGTGACGGTTGAGCGCGCGTGAGAGACGGCACGATAGTTGGCAACGGCCTGCAATCGCACGCCCTACGGTTGTTGGCTTTTCCGCGTGGCGCGCCAGTCCGCGAGGGCTTGCAGGACGTAGTAGAAGACCGGAGTCAGGAAGATGCCACAGAAGGTGACGCCCAGCATGCCCGCGAAGACGGCCGTGCCCAGCGTGCGGCGCATTTCCGCACCCGCGCCGGAGGCCAGCACCAGCGGCAGGACGCCGAGGATAAAGGCGAACGAGGTCATCATGATCGGACGCAGCCGAAGCTTGGAGGCCTCCACCGCCGCCTGGAAACGTGGCAGGCCGTGATCCTGTTGCTGCTGTTTGGCGAACTCGACGATCAGCACCGCGTTCTTGCAGGCCAGACCGATCAGCACCACGAAACCGATCTGGGTGAAGAGGTTGTTCTCCATTCCGCCCAGCCAGACCCCCAGTAAAGCGAACGAGATACTCAGCGGAGCGATCAGAATAATCGCCAGCGGCAGCAGCCAGCTCTCGTATTCCGCCGAGTGGACCAGAAAGACGAACAACACGCACAAGGGGAAAATGTACAGGGCGGTATTGCCCGCCAGCTTTTGCATGAAGGTCAGTTCCGTCCATTCGGCGGCCATCGACGGCGGTAATTCCTTCGCGGCTAGATCTTCCATGATACCGATAGCCTGCCCCGAACTAACGCCCGGCGCGGTATTACCGTTAATCGCCGCCGCAGGATACATATTGTAACGATTGATCATTACCGGTCCGCTGATTTCCTCGACCCTGGCGACCGATCCGAGCGGGACCATATCGCCATGGGCATTGCGGACCTGCAAGCGACGAACATCCTCCGGATGGCCGCGGAACGCGGAGTCGGCCTGCACGTTTACCTGCCAGGTGCGCCCGAATTGATTGAAATCGTTGACGTAGTAGCTGCCCAGATTCGCCTGTAACGTGTTGAACACGCTGTTGAGAGCGACGCCCATGTTTTTACACTTAGTCCGATCGATATCCACGTAGAGTTGAGGTGTGTTCGCCCGGAAGAGGGTGAACACACCAACGAGGCCCGGCTGCGCGTTAGCTTTGGCCGCCAAATTCTCCGCCTGGCCTTGCAGCATTTCCAGGCCGTTATCGCCCCGGTCCTCGACCATGATTTTGAACCCGCCGGCGTTACCCAGACCGTCCACGGGTGGGGCCCCGAAAACCGCCACGGCCGCCTCCTGCACTTCCTGGTAATACATCCGCCTCAGCTTCGCGGCGATTATATCGGCGTACAGGTTCGCATCATGCCTTTCCTCAAAGCTGTCCAAAATCACGAACATCGAGCCGAAATTCGAGCCGTTGGCGTTCATCAGGAACGACTGGCCGGCAATGGTGAGGGTATGGGCCACGCCGGGTTTTAATCCCCGGGCCATCCGGTCCACGCGGGCCATTACTTCCTGAGTGCGTTCCAGAGAGGCCGAATCAGGTAGTTGCACATTGACCAACAAGTAGCCTTTGTCCTGCGACGGGACAAAACCGGTCGGTACCGTGATCAAACCGTAATACGTGGCGTAAAGCAATCCGACGAACACTAGCAAAGCCACCACCGCGCCCCGGATACACAGTCGCACCACCGCACCGTAGCCGTGAATGGTCCAGCCGAATACCTTGTTAAATCCTTTGAAGAACCAGCCGAGCACCACGTCGAGTAAACGGGTAAGCAAATCCTTCTTTGCGCTGTGCGGTTTAAGCAGGAGGGCCGCCAGCGCCGGGCTGAGGGTCAGCGAATTGAAGGCCGAGATCAGCGTTGCCGTGGCGATGGTCAGGGCGAATTGCCGGAAAAACTGTCCAGTGATCCCGGAGATGAACGCCGTCGGGATGAAAACCGCGCTGAGTCCGAAAGCTATGGCGATGACCGCGACGGTCACTTCCTCCATCGATTTGTAGGCGGCCTCACGGGGGGGCAGCCCTTGGGCGATCCAGCGTTCGACATTCTCCACGACCACGATGGCGTCATCCACCACGATACCGATAGCCAATACCAGACCGAACAGCGACAGGTTGTTGAGGCTGAAACCCAGCAAGGCCATCACCGCGAAGGTACCGACCAGCGAAACGGGGACCGCGATCAGCGGGATCAACGTTGAACGCCAGTTCTGCAGAAAAACCAACACTACGATCGCTACGAGAATAAAGGCATCCCGCAGGGCTTTGATCACCTCGATAATCGATTCGTGGATGAAAGGCGTCGTATCGTACACGATCGCGTACTCCATCCCTTCCGGGAACCGCTGACGCAGTTCCTTCATTTTCGCCTGAACGCGTTTGGAGGTGCCCAGAGCGTTGGAACCCGGCAATTGGAAAATCGCCAGACCGGCGCTGGGTTGGCCGTCGAGCCAGCAGCTCTGGTCCTGACTCTTAGCTCCCAGTTCGACCCGGGCCACATCGCGCAGCCGGGCGATCTGACCGGCCGAGCCCGTCTTGATGATGATGTCCGCGAATTGTTCCGGGTCCGTCAATCGCCCGAGGGTACTCATGGTGTACTGAAAATCCTGGCCACGCGGCATCGGCGGCTGACCGATCTGGCCGGCGGCCACCTGCACGTTCTGTTCGCGTAAGGCGGCCACTACGTCGTCAGAGGTTAGATTGCGGGAGGCCAGTTTCTCCGGGTCCAGCCAGACCCGAATGCTGTAATCCTGCTGGCCGAGGAAGGCCACGTCACCAACCCCCTCTAATCGGGCCAGTTCATCCTTGATTTGGATCGTCGCGTAGTTGCTCAGGTAAAGCTGATCGTACCGGTTGTCCGGCGAAAGCAGATTGACCACGAGCATGATGTTGGGGGATTTCTTTTTGGTGGTGACGCCGGTCTGCTTGACCAAGTCGGGTAGCGTCGGTACAGCCATCGCGACTCGGTTCTGCACGAGCACCTGGGCCATGTCCAGATTGGTGCCGAGCTTGAAGGTTACCGTCAGGTTGTACGCGCCGTCGTTGGTACACTGCGACGACATGTACAACATGTTTTCTACGCCGTTAACTTGCTGCTCGATCGGGGCGGCCACGGTCTCGGCCACGACCTGCGCGCTGGCCCCGGGATAACTGCAGAAAACCTGGACAGTCGGCGGGGTGATCTCCGGGTATTGGGCGATCGGAAGCGTGAGCAATGCCGTACCGCCGGCAATGGTCAGCACGATCGAGAGGACCGCGGCGAAGATCGGCCGATCGATAAAGAATCGTGAAATCACGGTGTGCCCCCCCTCAATGTCCGGGCCCGGTGGCAGGCACAGCAGCCGTCCCGGTCGCTTTGAAGGTATCCATTTCCACCCGTTGCGGCGAAACTTTGACCCCCGGACGCACCCGCTGCAAGCCGTTGACGATTACCTGTTCGTCCGCATTCAGTCCGTTGACGATGACCCGCAACCCTTGCTCCAGCGCACCGGTCTGCACCCGGCGATATTCCACCACCTGCTGCTCGTTCACCACCAGAACGTACCGTTGCCCCTGGTCCAGCCCGAGAGCTCGCTCTGACACCAGCAAAGCTGTTCGCGGCCGGCTCACGGGCGCGCGGAGTCTGACGAACAGACCCGCCGTCAATAAACCGTCCGGATTGGGCAAGATGGCCCGAACCTGTAATGTGCCCGTGCCTGGGTCAAGCTGCGGATCGGAGGAATCGACGATGCCCTGGTGAACATATTCCTTTTCGTCGGCCAGGGCCAGGAAAACCGGTGGTTTCTGCGTATGTGGCTGTGTCGAAGCCAGTTGACGCGGATAATGACGCAGCAAGGCTAACAGATCGAGTTCGCTGACCGTGAAATAGGCGTAAACCGAATCGTCGTTCACGATGGTGGCCAGCAGCGTGTTTTCCCCAGCGCCGACCAAGTTGCCAACGTCTACCAGATTACGGCTGATTCGACCGCTGATCGGTGCTTTCACCTGAGTGTAATCCAGATTCAAGCTGGCCTCTTCGACGGCCGCCTTGGCTCCGGCGACGCCCGCCAATGCCGAGTTACGACTGGCGACGGCCGAGTTGTATTCGTATTCGGCCGCGTCGCCTTGCTCGTACAGCTTTTTCAGTCGGTTATAATCGAATTCTGCTAATTGCAGGACCGCTTCCTTGGACTTCAGATCGGCTTCGGCCTTTTCCAGCGAAGCCTTGAAAGGCTTCGGATCAATAACGAACAGCAGATCGTCCTTGTTCATCCGGGCTCCAGCCGAAAAGTGGATGCTCTCCAGAAAACCCTTCACCCGAGCGCGAAGCTGCACGGATGCGAAAGCGGCCGTGTTCCCCGTGAAATCAAGGTAGTCGGTAATCTCCCGTTCCAAGGGGACGGCCACGCTGACCACCGGCGGTGGGATTTCCTCTGCCTTCGGTGGAGGGGGTTTGCATCCTCCACAAGACCACATAATCGCGAGAACCGCTATACCCATACGATGCATAACGGACATATCCAATTCCTTTTATGATACCCCCATGAGACCGCAGGGGTCATAGTCGACTAACTTTCGCCGAACAATCGTTGATATGAGTTGTCCTTATAGTCTATGGATAGTCAACTTATCTATCAAGGATCGTTGATTGTATCTCCTGTATCGGAGTGTTGCCGATGCCTACCTGGTGCTTGCCGAAGATGTACATTGGATCGGTCAATCAACCAAACGGCAATCTTTATATCGTGCGGTATGAACAAGAACTCCACTATTTTCGGTTACCCGGCGTATCCACCAGCTAAAATAATCCAATTATCTCCTGGAAGGGGGTTCCAGATACACAAAGGTCTCGCTCAATATGTCGTTGGAGTTTTTGATCGGGGGAACCCGGGTACCATGCCGTGGGCGTTCTGGTGGCCGCATGTTTGACTTGGCGCTATAATACCGACGAAAGGATAGACCATGCATACGAACCGATACATCTTCATCGGTGCCCTTGTGTGTGCCTCCTGGGTGAGCTCCGGCTGTGCACCAGTCAATCCATTGGAGACCGTGCCCTACGTAGAGGTGCAGCAGTACCTGGGCTTGTGGTATGAGATCGCCCGCTATCCTAATACTTTTCAACGCCAGTGCTTCGGCGGAGTAACGGCCGAATATAGCCTGCGCGACGACGGGCGTATAACGGTTCTTAACAAATGCCGTGAAGATTCGCTTGACGGGCCGGAGAGTAATATCGCGGGGGTCGCCCGCGTGGTAAACCCGGACACGAATGCCGAGCTGAAGGTCCGGTTTTTTCTCTTCTTCGAAGGCGATTACTTTATCATTGATCTTGACGATGATTATCAATGGGCAGTGGTCGGCGAGCCGTCCCGGCGTTTTCTATGGATTCTCAGCCGGACTCCCACGATGGACCAGGCCGTCTATCAAGAGATTCTATCCCGCTTGCCCGCTAAAAATTATGACCCCGCGGTTCTGGTCCTAACCCCCCAGCCTCCGGGAATGTAAATCGCCCTTATCGCCATTTCGGTTATTTGGGGTGGCTTGTCGAGTTACGCCGGGTTTGAGGACAACGCTGGCCAGCCATAATGCACCCCGTGGGAATGCGCACTAACTCATGTCGTTATCCGGCCGGACCTGTCCGGTTTGGTTTCCCAGCAGGTGCTTCTGGGCCAGCACAACAGCGGAGCAGGTGTGTGGCCACGCGCGGATATGGCTCAAACCAACTTGGTGGCCAGCCATTTGATATTGTCCGCCAGTAAGTCGAGGGTTTGCAGAGCCTCGGCATCCTGTTGGATCTCGCCTTCCTCGCGGCCCTGCCCGACGGTCCAGTAGCTGCTGCCCGGCACGATCATTCCATTGATCAGAAACCACATATTGAGTTCGGCGAAGGTGAAGAGTTTACCGGCTCGTCGTGCGGGGACCACGGCCGCTCCGATCTTGCGGGCCAGGAAATTTCCGTTGACCCGGCCGACGAAGCCGACCCGGTCCATGTAGGCCTTGATCAGCGGGGTCAATGAGCCGAAGTACACTGGTGAACCGAGTAGAATCACATCGGCGGCTTGGCTGCGGGCGATGATCTCGTTACCGTCGTCCACTCGTCCGTGACACTTCCCATCCTGCTTCTCGGCACAGAGCATACAGGCCCCGCAGGGCGACAGTTCTCTCTCTTCCAGGTGCAGCTCGTCAATGTGCGCCCCGGCCTTGGCCAGGATGCGACAAACACGATCCAACATCTGACACGTGTTTCCGTGTCTGCGAGGGCTGCCGTTAACGCTCAGAACGAGCATCGTTCACCTTGCCTTTCGTTACCACACCCCGCTGACGCGGCAACACCGCCGGGACATTCCCAACCATTCCGGAATTCCAATCCAGGAAGTTGCCCCACATGGTTCAGCGGTAACACATGGGTATGTTACTAAGAGGAGTACCGTGCTGCAAAGCGACGGGCCCTATCCCTGACCGGGGGGTGGGGTACAAGGTATCCTTGTTGTCGTAAGAAAGATATTTGTCGTTCATGAGGGGTTATATTTGGCAAGCAAGCACGGAGAACAAATCCATGCACCATGGGACGCAACGGACCTGTGGGGCTTGCTGCTGGATGAGCCGGCGGTCATTGCTGGCAACGGGGCGCGCGGATATGAGCGGAATTTGCATCCCTCACGATTCCAGCACCATCTCGTCGTCATACTTGGCCGGGATGGTAAACAGTTGCGTGGGAATTTTTTTCACCTTGCATTGGCATAAGAATCTTTGTTTGCCTTGACGTCATTGCGATTAAAGGCGAGACTACAGTAGTGATTGAACACGTTGTCGGGGCTGCGGCGTTTTGGGGAGAATCTGTCGTTCAATTCCGACGCCTGGGCCTGTGTTCACGGCCCGAAAAGTGACGGAGAATCGGGCATGAGCGCGCGAATTGATATCCCGAAAGCGACGATCGAGGAGTTCTGCCGTCGTCACCACATCCGCCGTCTGGCCTTGTTCGGCTCGGTTCTCCGCGAGGATTTCCTTCCTGAAAGCGACGTCGATGTACTGGTGGAGTTCGACCCCGAAGCGCGCGTGGGGCTGATCACTCTGGCCGGCATGGAAATCGAGTTGAGCCGAATCCTGGGCCGTCGGGCCGACATGCACACGGCCAAGGGCCTGAATCCGCATTTCCGGGACGAGGCCTTGGCCCTGGCGGAGGTGCAGTATGAGCAAGCGTGACGACCAGGTGAGCCTCAAGGACATGCTCGGTCATGCTTGCGAGGCCGTCGAGTTGTTGGGCAAAACCGGCCGGGAAAATCTGGGGCGGAATCGCATCATGCAACTGGCCCTGACCCGGCTGGTCGAGATCGTAGGCGAGGCGGCCAATCGGGTTTCTCCAGAAACCCGTCAACAGACTTCGGCAATACCCTGGCCTCAGATCATCGGGATGCGTAATCGGCTGGTTCACGGGTACGATGTTATCGATTACGAGTTACTCTGGGATACCGTTACCAACGACCTGCCACCTTTGATTGCGGCTTTGCTGGAGATCGAAAAACAGGGCGATCGATTGAAAGATTGAAAGGCAGTACCCATGATATCGATGACATCCAATTATCGTAAGCCATGATAGAGAGGACGCGTGCTATGCCCATTCCCGATTTCCAAAGCATTATGCTTCCGCTGCTGAAGTTATGCGATGACGGAAAGGAGTACACGAACCGGGAAGCTATCGAGGCCTTGTCACAAGATTTCGGATTGACGGAGGACGAACAGAAGGAACTGTTGCCGAGCGGCCAACAATGTGTTTTTGACAACAGGGTTGCATGGGCGCGCGCTCACATGAAAATGGCTCGACTCTTCGAGAATACACGTCGCGGAGTATTCCGCATTACGGAACGTGGCCTGGATGTACTGAAGAAGAACCCCACTGAAATCAACCTCCGGTTTCTTCGACAGTTCCCTGAATACGAAGAAGCTCGCGAAAAACACAAGGAGAATCGGCAACAGGCGAGTTCACCGGAAGTGGAAGAACAGGAGAGTGAGAACAAGACACCGGCAGAGCAGCTTGAAGAGGCATATCAGACCCTAAGAAACAACCTCGCACGTGAGATTCTAACTCACTCAAACTGACCGATTTCATGCCGCCAGGAGCTTTTCCAGGCGGCGGAGTACCGGACGTTCATGACTGACTTTGACCACATCGTTCACCGCCTCTCGCCAGACCGCGCGTTGCAGGTCGGCTTTG
>JAAYCU010000366.1 GCA_012729595.1 Phycisphaerales bacterium | reverse complement strand
GGTCTGGCATAGACAACTTAATCAGGTGATATTTGACAATAATATTTTGCGTATCCGTTTTGCTGATGAGGCATTGGCAGACTTCATTTGTTATCAATTAGCGTTTGGAAAAGGCAAACGACGCCTCCATGCGCTAGCTGCGGGAAGCACAAGCGTGGCCGCAATATATTGGAAAGATCTTGAAAAACTGAGGATTGCTGTACCGCCAATAGAAGAGCAAATAAAAATATGTCAAGTGATGCGTCAGAATGACACAAGCATCACCAACCTTCAGGATGAAATCAGCAGTCTCGAAGAGATGAAAAAAGGTCTCATGCAAGACCTCCTGACTGGCCGTGTGCGGGTCAAGGGGGTGGCATGAGCACAAACGAAGTAAATCGTGATTTCCCAAAAACAGGCATAGCTGAAAGCAGGGTTCCATATGTAAATCTGGCCGTCCAACTTTACATATGGATTCCCTTATGTGAGTTTGCCGCCGTTAATTGAGACAAGGCGTCCACCATGAGCCGTGAAGCAACCCCAGGGCATGGTCCCGAGTTCCGACTGGCCGAGAAACCCACCCTCGACCGTCTGGTCGGGCTGGGTTATGCCTATCTCCACCCTGACGAGCACGACGAACACCGTGACGGCGAGAACCACGTCATCCTGCGGCCGATCCTGATCGAGGCGGTCCAACGCCTCAACGGCGTGTCGGAGGAGGTGCCCAGAGCCACCTACTCGGACTTGCTCAACATCACCGACAACGAGGCATGGACGAACCTGCTGCGGGGCAATTACAGCCGCAACATCCCAGGCGAGCCGACCAAAAAGACCATCCACCTGATCGATTTCCTCCACCCCGAAAACAACACCTACACGGTGACCAACCAGCTATACATCAAAGCCCAGAAGTCGCACATTCCCGACGTGGTGGTCTACGTCAACGGCATCCCCCTGGTGGTCGTCGAGGCCAAAAGCCCGATCAGCGGCAAGGACAAATCAGGGGAGGGTTTCGATCAGATCAAGCAGTATGAGCGGGACATCCCCAGGCTGTTTTATTCCAACCTGTTCAGCATCGTGACCGACGGGGTGCATCTTTATTACGGAACCACGGGAGCACCGTTGCGGCATTGGAGTTATTGGAAGGATCCCTGGCCGAGGACGGACGACGATTTCGGCGGCGACGCCCTGGCCAAGGGCTTGTGGTGTCTGCTGGAACCCGCCCGTCTGCTGGACATGCTGGCTCACCTGGTCATCTTTGAGAAACGGCCTCAAGGGGTCATCAAGAAGATGTGCCACTATCAGCAGTTTCGGGCGGTCAACAAGATCGTGGATCGGGTGGCCGAGGGCAAACACCGCAAGGGATTGATCTGGCACACCCAGGGCAGCGGCAAATCGCTGACCATGGTCTTTGCCACGTTGAAACTCAAGACCCACCGCACATTGGTTTCACGAGAACTGGAAAGCCCCAACATCCTGGTGCTGACCGACCGCATCGACCTGGACGACCAGATCAGCAAGACCTTCGAAGCCTGCGGGCTGCCCAATCCCGTCCAGATTGAGTCCATCGGCGACCTGCACAAGCTGATCCGCAGCGGTTCCAACGGGCTGACTTTGCTGGCGACCATCTTCAAGTTCGAGGGATCCAGAAAACCCATACCCAACAGCGAGAACTGGATTGTTTTAGTCGATGAATGCCACCGCACCCAGGAGAAGGACTTGGGGGCGTTTCTGCGAGCGACCCTGCCTGAAGCTCGTTTCTTCGGCTTTACGGGCACGCCGATCAAGAAAAACGACAAGGACACCTACGCCAATTTCGGGGTGGAGGGCGAGGGCTATCTGGATAGGTACAGCATCGACGATGCCGTGGCCGACGGAGCCACCGTGCCGATTCATTACACCAGCCGCAAGACCGAATGGCAGATCGATGCGGCCAAACTGGACGTGCTTTTTGACCAGTGGTTTGCGGATTTGCCCGACGAGAAAATCGCCCAGATCAAAAAACGGGGCGTTTCCATCAACGACCTGGCCAAGCATCCGCAACGGGTGAATTTGATTGCCTATGACCTCTGGACGCATTTCAAGGGCTATGCGGAACCTGACGGGTTCAAGGCCCAGATCGTGGCCATCGACCGTGAGGCGGTGATTCTTTACAAGCGGGCGTTGGACAAGGTGATTGCCGAAGACCTGCAACAACAGGGATGCTCACCCGAGGAAGCCCAGCGGCAGGCGGAGCAGATGAGTACCTGCGTCTATTCGGCCAGCCAGGAGGACGGCAAGCCGAGTGAGGATCCTTATACCGAGGCTTTGCGGGCGGACTTGCGGAAGTATTACCTCGACCATGAGGCGGAGAAGGAGGCGAAAGCCAATTTCGGGGAAAAAGGGAACCCCCTGCGGTTTCTGATCGTCTGCAACAAGCTGCTCACGGGATTCGATGCCCCCATGGAAAGCGTGATGTATCTGGACAACCCCTTGACCGAGCACAATCTCCTGCAAGCCATCGCCCGTACCAATCGGGTGGAGGAGCACAAACCGAACGGGTTGATCGTGGATTATATCGGGGTTTCGAGGAAACTCGACGAAGCCCTGTCCACCTACCGTCAAGAGGATATCAAGAACGCCATGCGGGACGTGGAGGAACTGCGTTCGCAACTGCGGGCGGCTCATGCCGAAGTGATGGCCCTCATGAAGGGGATCAAGCGGGGGACGAGGGATCTGAAGGCGGAATATGACGCCCTGATACAGGCGTTGGGGTCGGAGGATGCCTGGTTCACGTTTCGCCGCAAGGGCAAGGGCTTCATTCAGGCGTATTCGGCCTTGAGTCCTGACCCTGCGGTGCTGGACTACAGGGAAGACCTGAAGTGGGTGGCGGGGTTCATTTTTTACGCCACGCAGGTGTTTGAGAAAAACGAGTCGCTGGATCATCGTCATTACAGCGAGAAAATCCGCCAGATGCTGGAGGAGCACCTGGAGGTGACGGGGTTGAGCGTGGTCTGCAAGTTGCGGCACATCACCGACCCTGAATTCTGGCAGGATTTCAGGAAGGAGCAAGAGCCCCAGGACTTGCGACGGGCGGCCATCCGCAAAAGCACGGAATTGAAGCGGATCACTTACGAGAAGAAGCTGGACAATCCGCTCCAGTATGGTTCCTTTTCGGAGCGGGTGCTGGAGGCCATCAAGCGATTCGAGCAGGGGCAGATGGAAGCGGCGGAGTTGCTGAAGGAGATGGAACAGATCGCCAGGGATCTTCAAGAGGAAGTGCATGCCTACCAGGATTCGGGCATGAACGAGCGGGCGTATGGGATTTATAAAATCCTGGAGGCGTTTCGAGCCGCTTTAGCGGAAGGCGAGGGCGGAAATGGCGGGGGTGGAAACGGGGATGGGGAAGATCGATTGGAGGAATTGGCTCAGGAGATTGACGGCGTTTATGCGTCCGATGAGACCGCCCCTGTCGGCTGGCATTTGAAGGAGCAGTTGCGTAAGGACATTCGGGGGATGGTGCGAAGGATTGTTTATCCGTCGGGATTGGAGAACTGGAAGGACATACCCGTGCGGGTTGAGGAATTCGCCCTCAAGCATTACATAAAGACCTGATTATGCCCACGTTGACCATCGGCCAAACAGCGATTCCCTACGAGATCCGCCGCAGCCCCAAGGTTCGTCGTCAGCGGATCGTGGTGACGCCGCAGGGAATGGAGGTGGTCGCTCCTGTAGGTGCGGACAATCAGGACATCGAGGTTTTCGTGCATCGGCGTCGGCGGTGGATTTATGAGCAGCGGGAGAAGATGAGGGAACAACTGGCCAGCAGTCCGTGGCCTGAGCATTTCGTCAGTGGAGCCAAGATTCCCTATCGGGGGCGGAGGATGCGGCTGAAGGTGCGAACCGTTTCGGGTGATTCGATCATCACTTACTATCACAATGGCTTCATTGTT
>JAAYCU010000365.1 GCA_012729595.1 Phycisphaerales bacterium | reverse complement strand
TCGTGTAATTCTTCTGGCAATCCAAGGGCAGAAAGACGCCATGATTATGATCGCTGGCCAGAATGATCATACGATCAAAACGTACTTCGTATCCCAATTCCTGGGGCTGATGGCCGATGATGAAATACTTCACCTTGAAGGCATTACTCAAGTGATCCAACAAAGCCGCCGTATGCCGTCGTCCCCAGACCATATGGTAGACATCGCCCCCTTCGGAAAGATCCAACTTGCTCGGCGGTAGACGCACGCATTTCGGATCGAACTGGTCAATGTGGTATACATCCGGCAACGAGTGGGCAAGCAATATTCCGTTGGGGGTTCGCCCGGCCAAGGGAAAAGACATAATAAATTCGTCTATCGCCTCGAGTACCCCGTCAATCCGGGTAGTATTCATGGCCTCGGCCACCCCACGCTCGAAATCGTCGGTCACCATGCGCCCCCCCTTGGTGATCTCGTGATTCCGCAACTGGGCCAACTCATGATTACTTTGAAGAAAATGAACCTGGTCGACGAAAAAGGTCTTCCATTTAGCCGCATCGAGCATCAGTTCGACCGAATGATCAGCCGCGCCGTAGGTTTGCGGGGTTTCGTGGATTAATTCGTGCAAAATCACATGGCGGGCCGGAGTTCGCTCAAGTTGACAGTATTTTACCAGTTTTTCGAAATTTCTCCGATGACCGTGCATATCTCCAGTCATCACCACCTGTCCATAATTCGGGAATACCAACAGGGAACCTTCCCGGATCGGATCCTCCAGGTTCAGCTCGGCGGCCCGGCGAAAGGTATCAATTGCGGATTGGGCTGTACTCATAGAACTCTATCGTCGGAGGATGGTAAAGGAATCGTTGTTATCACTCTATTTTCTTCTTGGATATCTGGCGCCATTGGGCCTACCAAGGTTGCGTCATTTTTGTCGAGCACATGTTGAACTACCTGCAAACGACGGATCACCTCGCTCATGCTGTCCGGGCGGCCCTTCGGATTCTCTTGGCAGCAGTCCATGACCAAACGGCTCAGTGCCAGCGGCACGTTGGGATTCAACTCGTGCGGCGGTTTGGCCTGGCGGGGCATCACCAGATCAATCCCGTCCCGTCGCCGCTTGCTGGGCAACACGGTCGGATACGCCTGTCCGGTGATAGCCCAATAGAGTGTAGCTCCCAGGTTGAAAATATCAGTACGCTGGTCAAGCGGAATGCCCCGCTCCACTTGCTCCGGCGCTATATAGTCCGGGGTACCCTGTATTCGTTTCTTAACGTGGCCAATCTTACAACTCTGCCCGAAATCGATAATTTTAATTTCTCCATGCTCTCCTATTAGAATGTTGTTGGGTTTTATGTCCGTATGGACATACCCGCTTTGATGAAGGGCATCCAGCCCCTCCGCAACATGGATAAATAGACCGGTTAATCCATGCATGCCCAAAGCCCCGATTTCCTCCAGCGAGCGGCCTTCGATATACTCCATTAGTATGTGCAACTCTTTAAGCTGAAACAGTCTCCGGACACGCCGCAATTCGAAGCTTTTGCGCAGATAAGGATGATTCAGTTTTGAGGATATGTCGTAATCATTGATGGCCTGGTTAATAAATTTATCGTCATCCGTCGCCCGCCTCACCACGCGCTTTAGGGCGAGTTGCCTACCGTTGCGTTGGTCGGCAACCAACCAAATCGTCGAGCGCGCGCCGGTTCCCAGCCGTTCGTAAACCGTGTAGCCTGGAACCGTAAAGCTCACCCAAACATCTCCCGAATCCTATAACTTTCCTCACATACCCGCCTCAATAAATGCGGGATTCCCAGTACGTTGAGTCCATGTTGCCCATTCGCGGATTGTATGGGTTTGATAACCGAACCGTCAACAATGGGCACGCCACCTGGAGGCGCTTGCGTTCTTACGTTCGCCTTATTTTGCGGAGTGAATTCGAGCGGTCCGGAAATCCTTCCCCGCAGTGACCTGCATTCTTGATGATCCAGCGGCGAGTTCCAAAAAGTTTTTTTGTTT
>JAAYCU010000364.1 GCA_012729595.1 Phycisphaerales bacterium | reverse complement strand
TGGAGGACTTCAACAGAACCAATCCAAGCCGCTTTCGCCCTCTCTCGCCGACAGGGTTGGCTGCTTCGGCATGGCTCAACCCCCTCCGGGTTCACAGATATAGGGACTACAACGCAACCGGCTCAACCGGGACGCATGGTCGGGTGCGTGACAGTTACGCGAGAGTTCTGTCTGGCATAGGATTTTGGTGTGTGCCGCCAACGGCGGCGCTTTGGCTGGTGGCCCGGCTCAGTCGCTGATGCATTTGACGAGCATCCGGCGATGGCGGGGGCCGTCGAATTCGCAGAAATACACGGCCTGCCAGGTTCCCAGGACCAGCCGCCCGTCGGAGACCAGAACGGTCTGGGCGCAGCCCACGAGCGAGCTTTTGATATGGGCGTCGCTGTTGCCTTCGCCGTGCTGGTATTCCGGCTCGTTACGAGGGGCCAGTTGTTCGAGTTTCCAGAGCAGATCGCGAGTAACATCCGGATCGGCATTTTCCTGGATGGTGACGCCGGCGGTGGTATGGGTGACGAAACAGATAACATAGCCGTTTTGCAGCCCGCTCTCCCGCACGGCGCGTTGGACCTCACCGGTTACATCCACCATCTGGCAGTGCTGATGCGTTTTCACGTCAATGGTAATCATGAGCGATACTCCCATTTATGGCCGTGTTTCGACAAAACGATATAATCATTGAAAAGGATAGTTTTGTCGATAGCCCGTGCAAAGACGAGAAATGATCGGAATGGCCCGAAAACTCGAAAAAATCGTGGTTGCAATGAGCGGAGGGGTGGATTCGAGCGTCTCGGCCGCCCTACTGAAGGAGCAGGGGTACGAGGTCGTGGGGCTGTTCATGTGTACCGGGCAAGACCATTCTGCCGTCGCGGCGGCGGAACTGGCCGACGACGATCCGCGACCGAGCGAGGAAAGGCAACGCGGCTGTTGTCGGCCGGAAGATGCCGCCGACGCGCGGATCGTGGCCGGCAAACTGGGAATCCCCTTTTATTCCCTGAATTTCAGCAGGCAATTCGAGCAGATCATCGATTATTTCGCTGACGAGTATCTGCTGGGCCGGACACCCAACCCTTGCGTGTTATGTAATCAGCATCTCAAATTCGGACTCTTGGCCGAGTATGGTCAGACGATCCAGGCGCCTTATATCGCCACCGGGCATTACGCGCGAATTGGACAGGATGGGCAGCGGTATTGGTTGCGGCGGGCGATCGATGCGAATAAGGATCAGTCGTACGTGTTGTTCGGGATCGAGCGGGCGATGCTGCCGCGGATACTCTTCCCAGTGGGAGAGCTGACCAAGGAGGAGGTCCGGCGGCATGCCGAGCGTCTGGGGTTGCCGATCAGCGATAAGCCTGATTCGCAGGACATCTGTTTCGCCCCGGATCGCGATTACGCCAGGATTGTCGGCCGACGGCGGCCGGGGGCTTTCGTGGAAGGGGCGATCGTCGATAACCAGGGCCGGGAAGTGGGCCGTCATCGCGGCATCGCTCATTTCACGATCGGACAACGTCGCGGGCTGGATGTAGCCATGGGGGAGCCGTATTACGTCACGCATCTGGATCCGGCGACGAACACAGTAACGATCGGCCCGGCGGAGGATCTGCTGGCTGATCGCCTGCGGGCATCCAAGGTCAATTGGCTGGTTGATCCGCCGGCGGATCCGTTTCGGGCCGTGGTCAAGATCCGGTATGCCCACGCCGGCGCGCCGGCTGCCGTCAGGCCTCTTAGCGCGGATTGTGTTGAGGTGCATTTTGACGAACCGGTACGGGCGATCACGCCGGGGCAGGCGGCGGTGTTCTATGACGGCGATTTTGTGTTGGGCGGCGGATGGATCGAGTAGATATGAACGATAACCGGTCGCAGCGAGTGCTAGTCCTGCATCAGGGAGCGATCGGGGATTTCATCCTGACTCTGTCCGCGGTGCAGGCGGTGAGCGAGCTTCTTGGTGGGGCGGACGTAACGGTGGTAGCTACCGCGCCATCGGCCCGGCTGGCGGCGGGACGAAGCGTGGTCCGGCGTTGCCTTCATCCCGATCAGGTTGGCGGGCATACCCTGTTTCAGACTGACGGTCCTCTCGATAGACGGCTGCTGGATTTGCTCGGGCAGGCCGATCTGGTTCTGAGTTTCCTGGGGGGGCATGATGAGGCGGCACACGGACGGCTCAAATCGTACTCTTCGGGTCAAGTGGTTTCCGTGGATCCGCGTCCGACGCATGAGACCATCACGCAACGGCGGCATATTACCCGGCAATGGTGCGACGCGATCCGAGAAGAGGGGTTGGATATCCCCGATCCTACTCCACCGGTGATTCGGCTGGACATTCATCGTCCGGAGAAGCAGGCGCAGCCCCGGATTCTTATTCATCCGGGCAGCGGGGGCCGGAGCAAGTGCTGGCCGCTGGAGTACTTCCTGGCTTTGGCTGATTCGATTCAGGATGCCCAGGTATCATGGATGCTGGGGCCTGTTGAAGCCGAACGGGATGGGCAAATGGTCGATGCGATTCGGCGCCGGTCGGCCGAGACCGGCGAGGGGCTGGTGATCGAGGCGGATTTGTTCCGTGCGACAGAGGACATAAGTACCACATGCCTCTATATTGGTAACGACTCGGGTATGACCCATCTGGCCGCCGCCCTGGGGGTGCCGACGATTGCGATATTCACCGCCACGGACCCGGCGGTGTGGGCCCCGCGCGGCGGGCATGTGCGCGTGATAGAAAACCAGACTACCCAGGAACCTCTCACACCGCAAAAAGTGATACAGGCTATCCGGGAAGTAGATCACGGGAGCTGATCGGAGATATTTCTCACCTCGTCGATCAGTTCACGGATACGCGGTTCGTCACGGGCCTCGCCGATGATGCGGATGATCGGCTCGGTGTTGGAGCCGCGCACATGGACCCAGGCGTCGTCGAAGTCAACGCGCACGCCGTCGATATCATTAATCCGCCGGCCGGCGTAGCGGTCCTTGACGGCGGCCAGAACGCGGGCGATCCGTTCACTGGGGCAGGGGAATTTTTCCTTGATCATGACGTAATGAGGGATTTCCGCGACCAGTTGGCTGACGGATTTGCCGCTATGGCTCATCAATTGCAGGATCAGAGCCATGGCCACGAGGCTATCGCGCACCGGACCGACCCGCAGATCAATCACCCCGCCGTTGCCCTCGCCGCCGAACCGGCAGCCGTTGGCTTTCATCACCTCGACGACGTTGGCCTCGCCGACGGCCGCGCGAAATACGCGACAGGGGCCGCCCGCGGCCGCGGCCAGATCGTCGGTCATCCGCGAGGTGGACAAGTTGGCGGCGGTTGGGCCGGGTTGCACCGCGAACAGGTACTTGGCCATCAGGGCAAGGGTGTACTCCTCGCCGATATAACGGCCGGTTTCATCCACGATGGCGCAACGGTCGGCATCGGGATCCTGGGCGAAGCCGATGGCCGCCTTTTGTTCACGTACCACCCGGCACAGGTCGGTGAGATTCTCGGCCAGCGGCTCGGGCACATGGGCGAACCGGCCGGTAGGTTCGAGATTCATCGGAACGATCTCGCAGCCGAGTTTGTCGAGAAGCATCATCCCCTCGGCCCCGCCGGCCCCGTTGACGCTGTCCAGGACCACGCGGAATCGCCGGGCGGCGATTTCCTCGGGTTTGACGATGGCCAGGGTTGCGTTGACATGGGCATCAACGGTGGAGGCGTCGGCGACGGCATCGGCGAGACGTTCAACTTCGGCCAAGGCGAATTTTCGCTGATGGTAAATTTCGAAAATACGTTTGGCCTGCTCTGGCGGGGGGGCGAGCCCTTCGCTGGTGAGGAACTTGATGCCGTTCCATATGACCGGGTTGTGGCTGGCGGTGATCATGATTCCACCGTCCGCCTGGTGTCGTCGGACCATAAGAGCGGTGGCCGGCGTGGAGGCCACATCCAGCAGCACCACCTTACAGCCGGTGGCCAGCAGTCCGGAGACGACCGCCTGCTGAACCATTATGCCGCTCGGACGGCTGTCGCGGCCGACGACCACTTTCCCACCGCCCAGATAGCTACCGAACGCGCAAGCGAGTTCGGCGGCCAGCGTGGGTGTCATCGATTCTCCGATAACGCCCCGCACGCCGGAAATACTCATCATCAAAGGCATCAGTTAAAATTCCCCATATTACGTCGGACCAGCAACTTGCGGATTAGCAGATAATTCGTGCCGCGATGGGCAGTGACTTCGCCGCTGACGATAAAGACCATGCTCTTCGCGCCGCCGGCGGACAGAGCGATGGCCGTCTCCAGCATGCGGTTGGGCAGCAGCCGGAGTGGATGATCGGTGGGGTTGAGTCCCTGATCCTCGAAGGAAAACATATAGCCCGATTCGGCGGGAATAATGCGGCCGCTCCGGTCAATCAGCATGGTATGTTCCGGCAATCGGGCGCTTTCCGCGGCCAACCCCGTATTGCCCTGATCAGTGGCTCCCGGTTGGGGCTGTTTCGCGGATGCCGTTGGTTCCCTCGGCAAGACCACGGATCGAAGGGGTTTTTTCTTCATCAGCTCGCTGATGATTTCCTCTGGAGTCGGCTCGCGGACCGTCTGGTTCTCGGAAGAATCCTCGTTTAGCGTCGGCTCCGGCACTCGTGGCGGTTCGGGTTGGGCTGCCGGCAGAGCCTTGGGCCGTTCGAGTACGTTTTCCAGAAGCAAGTAGTTTACCCCTTGGAATTCGGTGACACGGCCAGTCATCACGAAAGTCGGGGATGAATCCGTATGGGCCAGAATGGCCTCGATCAGCGACAACTGCCGGTTCGGAAGCAGACGTAACGGAGGGGCTTTCGGCAGATTTGGAGATTGCTCCAAATGGGCGGTGAGCCATTGGTCTTCCTCGACGATAATTCCGGCTTGGCCGGCTACTACGTACCCTTCCGGGAGGCGATGCGATTCGGTGGACACAAATCCCCTCGTTCCGCCGGATCGCCACTGGCGCTCTTCATCCACTCCTACCGGTTCAGACGGTAGAATCAATGTGCTGGGCCGCTGTTCGATCAAATTGTCGGAGATCTTCGTTACTTTCGTGGAGGTGGGTTCCTGGTCGGTTGTGTTCCGGTTGTCAGCGGATTGGCCGAGACAGGGCAGCACGCACCCAAGGCAGATCGCCGCCGAGCAGCACATCCTAAGAAGGGGGCTAAGTAGCAGGCCCTTGGAAACGAAATCGGGGCAGGATTCGGGGCGGCTGTGACGGTATTCCCCCGCGAAACTTCCGCAGGGATGATCGGCCGTCCGCCCCGGCGACTTTCCGAACAATATGGGTTGGTCTTGCGTCATGAGATTCCATCCATTGCGTTTAACAGGATATCCTTAAATCCATTCGGCGTAGCTGTTTAGCTCAGCGTTAAGAGTTTGCCGGGTTTACTTTCATGGGCCCCGTGTTCCCTGGCCTATCATCGGCCGCCCGAAGGGGTCTGCACCAGTTGTGTTTTCAACTCCTTTAGCAGCAACTCCGGGTCGTTGACCGGTGGACTACAGGTCATATTACAGCAAACGAAGGCCGTCGGCTTGCCTTTGATCATAGTCTTGCCACTAAGGAGTGGCGTCTCGCGCCGCCAAGTGTCGGCCGTCGGGCTCGCCGGGTCTAAAACCAGAACTACCCTACCGGGATCATATACCCGATGGACGGTCTCGATCAACGCCCGAGTGTCGGGATTGGCCAAAGAGCCGAGAATGACCACCTGCCGAGGCGGCCCAAGGGCGAAATCCACTGCGGCCAGCAGTCGCTCGCTGCCGAAAGGTGTGCGTTTGATCTGCTCGGCCAGCAGACGGGCCAGTGTTTCTGCTTTTTCCAGCCAATCGGGCCGTTCCAGTATATACCCCAGACGAAGCAGATTCATCAACGCAACCGATTGGCCGGCGGGTACCGGGCCATCATGGGTTTCCTTGGCCCGCAGGAACAGGCCTTCGGCATCATCAGCGGTGAAAAAGAATCCTCCAGCCTGCACGTCCCAGAAAAGCTTGAGCATATCCTCATGCAATCTTTCGGCTTCGCCGAGCCATCGCAGGTCGAAGGTGGTTTCATGAAGGGTTAGGAGACTTTCTATGAAAAAAGCGTAATCATCGAGGTAGCCGCCGATGTGGGCTTTCCCGGCGCGGTAACTGCGCAGGAGCCGCCCGTCGAGACTGAGTTTGCTCAGGAGGAAATCGGCCGCTCGACTAGCGGCGTCGATATATTTCGTATCATTCAGGCTGTGTCCGGCACGAGCCAAAGCGGAGATCATCAGACCGTTCCAGGCGGTCAGGATTTTGTCATCCAGGGCGGGGGGAACACGCTTCGACCGGGCGTCCAGCAGAATCGCCCGCCCCTCGGCGAGCAGTTCGCTTACTCGGTACTGGGCCATGTGGCGCAATTTGGCTACGGTTTCCACATCGCGTTGCACGTTGAGGATGTTGCGGCCTTCCCAGTTACCGTCCTCGGTAACGTCGTAATAGTCGCAGAACACCGCCCCCCGTTCGTCGCCCAGCAGTGACATGATCTCCACGCGGGACCAGACGTAATATTTGCCTTCCACGCCCTCGCTGTCGGCGTCGCGGGCGGAATAGAAACCTCCCTCGGGGGCGAGCAGATCCGCCAGCACGTAATCGAGGATGTGTCGGGCCACGTCGGCGTAACGGGTGTTGCCCGAAACCCGAAAGGCCTCGATATACACGGCGCTGACCAGGGCCTGATCGTAGAGCATTTTCTCTAAGTGGGGGACCAGCCACTTAGGGTCGGTGCTGTACCGCGCGATCCCGCCGGCCAGGTGGTCATAAATGCCGCCGTCGGCCATCTTGTGCAATGTGGTTTCCACCCGATCCAGTAGCAGGTGGGCGTTTTTACCTTCGCGTTGTAGCCGGTGATATACGCGGAGCATCAGGCTCATGGCCAGCGCCGGGGGGAATTTGTTGCTCTGCCCGCTGAGCAGGCCACCGTCCACGGGGTCGAACGTCTCGGCCAGGGTGCGAGCGGCCTGGTCCACGTCCTGCCGCGAGACGCTTTCCTGCGAGGCGTTGAGTTGGCCGATGACGGCCACGCCCTCGGCGAGACGGTCGGCCGAGGCGATGACCTCCTCGCGGCGTTCCCGCCAGGCCTGGGCGACGGCCAGGAGAATCTCGCCGAAGCCGGGGTGGCCCCAGCGGCGCTCGGGCGGAAAGTAGGTGCCGGCGAAAAATGGTTTCCCCTCGGGCGTTAGAAACACGCTCATGGGCCAGCCGCCCTGGCCGCGATTGGCCAGCATGGTGGCCTTCATGTATAGCTCATCCAGGTCCGGGCGCTCCTCGCGGTCGACTTTGACGGGCACGAAATGCTCGTTAAGAACGGCGGCGAGCCTCTCGTTTTCGAAGCTCTCCCGTTCCATCACGTGGCACCAGTGGCAGGCGGAGTAGCCGATACTGAGGAAAATGGGTTTGTCTTCCCGGCGGGCTTTTTCCAGGGCCTCCGCGTCCCAGGGTCGCCAGTCGACCGGGTTGTGCGCGTGCTGCAGCAGATAGGGACTAGTCGACTGGATCAGCCGGTTTGGGCGGGGGGGTGAATCTTTCGACATGGGTCTGTCCTTTATCATATTAGGTGTCCAGTCCCCGCTGATGTCGGCCGCGCCGGTTCAGCCCCGGCCGAGCATAAGAGGACATATCGTACTTCCATCATAGTCGCCGGCCCCCGACGGCGGCCAACATCCATGCGCATCAGGCGTCGGCTCGAGCCTGAATGGCGATTGGCACATCCTTTTGTCTGACATGGGTTGTTTGGTAGGCCGAGGCAAGCAACCGAAGGATTTTACGGCTGGTGACCGATCGGCCCAACCGCTCCGTTGTTCGTTTACTACGCTCATAAGCCAGTATTCGCTCTCTGTTTATCTCGTTATTCTATAAGGAAATACGATGTATCCGGGGCATTTTGGCTTTGTTTGGCGCTTTTACGTTTTTTTGCCGCGTATTTGGTTCACCTGGTATAAGGCTTGGATGACAAGATATCCGGATAAGGTCATGGCCAGGCACCCCCATACGCGTAACATGGGCTTGCTACACGATTATTCTATTAAGAACACACGGCGTGTTCCGTGGGGAGGTGAACATGTGGAACGGGATCGGAGATACAAGTAAGCGAGGTCATAAGAAGGGCCTTTCAGTATGTCGGGGCCGATCGCTGAAAGTTGATGATCGACCCCACTCGTTGTCACCGTTGTGTCGATATCTCATCAACTACGGAGAACAGTTTTCTTGCGTTATCCTCAAACCCCGCGGTATGCATCACTCCGGCGGGCGAAACCCGATTGTTGCCAGCGACCGGCAGGCACCAGGGAACCTACGGCTGCAAGCCTGCCTGCACGCCGTCAGATAATTTTTGACGCGAAGGGTAACGCATGTAAGGGTGGGTAATGGGTGATGGTATTCTTATCCGGGAAGGCCGCGAAAGAAGGCTGGCAAGGCCAAAACCAGCGGTGCCCCCCCTCTGCATGATGGCACGAAATGATCATATTGTCCCCCGAGTTCCGAGTTAGTAATTAGAGAATTGAAGACAAGGATGGGTCGCGCAAAAAAAACCGCGTTGTCTCCAATCGTCAGGAAGACAACGCGGTGGTGTATAGGGCAGACCAGCAACTCCCTTCTTTGTTCGGGCCGGAGAGGGGGATTGCAGCAGAAGGGATTTTTTGTTGCTGGCCCGCAAAGTTCATCCCGCCAATGCGGGTCATATTCAATTTTTAAATATCAGCAGTACGAAATCCGCCCAAGACCCTTGTGATACTTACGTAATCCACGTAAACATACGTCACGAAAATTTAGTCTTTACAAGTCTCCGGTACGACTCCTGACTGCATGTTTATTTATACCCGGGATAACGGCAAAAAGATAGATCAAACCGTTGGGGTATATGCCCTAAATTGTTTGGCAACAATCACTTGAACGACGGATTGTGTATTCATTGAGAGTGTATTAATTGTTGGCCATATGGGCTTGCATGCGTCCTCTGGCGGGTGAGGCCTGATGTATATGTGTCTTTGGTTATCGGTCACCATATCCTTGCGCTAAGCAAAACCGCGAATGTAGTCGATGAAGGTATCGGCGGCGGGAATCCGCGCCTGCATAGTGGAGATATTAATATGGGTACGCTTTCAGCCGGTACCGGCTTAATTTCGGGAATGAACATTTCTGGTATCGTGACTCAATTGATGCAGATTGAGTCGCGCCCGCTGAATCTGCTGCAAAATCAGATCACCAAAATTACCGCCGAGAAGACCGCGTTTACCACGATAAGCGCGATGCTGCTGGCGGCCAAGACCTCGATTAATCGACTTGCTCAACCGTCGGCCTTTACGGTGCGTAGCGCGGTAAGCTCAAATGAAAACGTCCTTACGGCCACGGCGGCAAGCAACGCTCCGATTTCCTCCTATACTTTTCGAGTGCAATCTCTGGTCAGCACGCATCAACTGATGTCCAACGGGTTTGCCAGCCGCAACAGTACACCTGTCGGCACGGGGAGCCTGACCTTCAAGGCCGCCGAGGGATTCGTAAACCCAAGCACTTCGCTGAGCCAGTTGAACGGTACGGAGGGTATCCGCCGCGGGGTGATTCGCATTACCGATCGCAGCGGGGCTTTCGCGGATATTGATCTGCGGACGGCCACTCAGGTAACTGACGTACTCCAGGCCATAAACGACAACATCGCCATCAACGTACGGGCGTCTGTATCCGGCGATCGGCTGGTCATCGAGGATCAGACCGGGCTGGGTACGGGCAACCTGATTATTGCCGATTTGAATCAAGGTAATGCGGCCGCGGATCTAGGTATACGGGGGACTAGTGCAACCGGGCGTATCGAAGGCGCCGATCTTATCCGTTTGACGGGAAATACGCTGTTGTCGCAGCTGAATGACGGGATCGGGCTCCGCTACAATACTAATGCCCACGACCTGAAGTTTACCATGTCCGACGGTTCGGAATTCAATGTGAATCTTACCGCCAGCTTACGTTTTCGCACCGAAGCCAAGGATGATCCGCCAACCCCGGCCATCCGCAGCACGAACCTGGGCGAGTTGAATGACGGTCGTGGTCTGCGCACGGGGACCAACGGCGAACTTCAGATTCGCGTTACCAATCGCGCCGGTCAAAGCGGTATTATCGATCTGAGCTCGGCCCGGACCATCGATGACGTGAAGGAAGCTTTCGCCAATGCCGTCGCCGACGACGGGGTGACACCGCTCAATGTCAAGATTAGCGCTCTGACAAGTGCCGCCCTGGTCATCACCGACAGTTCGGGCGGTACGACATCCAACCTGAAAATCGAGAACGTCGACGGGGCCGGCTTCGCGGCCACCGATCTGGGCATAGCCATCGATACCGCTCAGACGGGGTTTACCGGAACCAATGTATACCGTATGAACTCCCTCGGGGCGGTGATGCGGGCGATTCAGTATGCCGAGGACTCCGGGGGTAATACCAACGATGGTCGTTTGCAGGTGGCCATCTCAGCGGACGGCAATGGGCTGGTTTTGACCGACACCACGGGTGGGGGGGGGACGGCTTCGGTAGAGGCCCTCAACGGTTCGATGGCCTTGCGTGACCTTGGCCTCCAGAGTGGCTTTGTGGGTGATACGCTCCAATCGAGTCATTTGATCGCCGGGCTGAATACGGTATTGCTGTCCTCGTTGAACGGAGGCAATGGTATCGCAACCGAGGTGCTGCGTTTTCAGTTGCGCGACCAGTCTACCCTGGAAGTGGATTTTGCCGGGGCCAATACTCTGCAGGAAGTACTGGATCGAATGAACGCTACCGGCCGGCTGTCGGCCAGGGTCGATGCCGGCGGGCTGGGCATACAGATTGACGATCTGACCACGGGAACGGGAACCTTTGGCATCCTTGATGATCCAGGTACCGGTCAGCCTCCGCAAATGGCCGTCGACCTTGGTCTGGCCCGCAATTCCGCCGGTCAACTGGTCAGCGGCGACCTGCACCGGCAGTATGTCGCGGAGAACACGCTGCTTTCGGAGTTGAATTTCGGTAAAGGTATTCCCTATGGCAAGTTCACCATCCAGGACGGCAGCGGCGGTATCGCTACGGTGAACCTGACCGCCGGTCTGCATAAGACGGTTGGTGATGTACTTCGGGAAATTAATGCCCTCAGCGATGTGCAGGTTACCGCTCGGATCAACGCCACTGGCGATGGGATCGAACTGGTGGATACCTCTGGCGGTGGAAGCCTGATCGTCAACGACTTGAGCGGCGGCTCGATGGCCGCCAGTCTTGGTATCGCCGGCACGTCTACGGATGGGACTATTACCGGGAGTTTTACCAAGGTTATCGAGGTTGACGGAGATGACACGCTGGACGATCTGGTGGAAAAGATAAATAAGACCGGGGTAGGGGTAACCGCCAGTGTAATCAGCGACGGAAGCGGGTTTTCACCGTACCGTCTCATGTTGAATTCTCGTAATACCGGTACCGCCGGCCGCCTGGCCTTTGACATTCAGGGGACCGGTCTTAGTTTGAACACCCTCTCCGAGGGGCGCGATGCCGTGGTGGTAATTGGTGATCCCGATTCGCCGGCGGCCATCGTGGTCAGCAGCAGCAGCAACACGATTACGGACGTGCTGCCGGGCGTTACGCTCAATCTCCATGGCACGTCGGCCAACCCGGTCGAGCTGAACGTCAACCGTGACGTGGGGCAGGTTGTCACGGATGTGCAGACCTTTATAAGTACCTTCAACGAGGCGATCGATAAAATCAACGAACTGACCAAATACGACAGTAGTACCCAGACCCGTGGTATACTGCTCGGCGACGGCACCGCCACTCAAATCCGCGATCGGCTTTATCGCATTTTATTAAGCGGAATTGACGATGAATCGATGGTCTATCGCCGCCTCGGGGCGGTCGGGATCAGTATTGAGTCCGGTTCGAAGCTGGCCTTGGATGAAACCAAGTTCAGGGCGGCCTTCGATGAGAATCCCGAGGTGGTCAAGGATCTGTTTGCCAAAACCCGCATCGAGAAACAGAGCGACGGTAAGGATAAACTGATCAATATCGGCTTTGCCGCTCGTCTTAACGAAGCCTTGAACAGCTTTACCACGACGGCCGATGGTTTGATTACCCGCAAAAACAATGCGCTCCAGAATAAGATCGACATGATGAACGACCGGGCCACTTATATGCAAAAAATGTTGGATCGCAAGGAAGCCCGCCTGTACACCCAGTTTCAGACGATGGAATCGGCCCTGGCCAATCTTCAATCGCAACAGAGTTCGCTTAACAACCTGGCCAGCCTGGTCTCCTCCATGTATTCCAACTGACAATGTGTCGAGGGTGTGACGCTGCTGTTATAAGCAGTATGGGTTTCACATGGGCCAAGGCCGGTGTTTGTCACATAGGCGTGCATTCATAGCCGATCGACGCGTCCGGTCGTTTCCCGCGGAGCAAAGCTATGCCGGAGGGTATGTAAGACTATCCTATGGAGCCATGGGCGAGGCGGGAATCGAACCCGCACGGGATTTCTCCCAGGGGATTTTAAGTCCCCAGCGTCTGCCATTCCGCCACTCACCCGCGTTCGGTTTATCAGTTTACCATAAGGTACGAGAAACGCCAGACTGGCTCAAGCAAACTATTAGGCCCTTACACCGAAACTTCTCTGCGTTTTGCGCGCATGTTATCCGGTATCAAGCGGCCGGTCGAGCAAGGGCTTGGGGATAGTGATCATCATGAATCGCCAGGATAGCGGACATCATCGC
>JAAYCU010000363.1 GCA_012729595.1 Phycisphaerales bacterium | reverse complement strand
CTGGAGGACTTCAACAGAACCAATCCAAGCCGCTTTCGCCCTCTCTCGCCGACAGGGTTGGCTGCTTCGGCATGGCTCAACCCCCTCCGGGTTCACAGATATAGGGACTACAACGCAACCGGCTCCGCCACCTGGCGCACCCAAATGATCATATTAAAGCCGAGGAGATATATATTCAGCCCAGATTACCCATGCCAATGTCTAGAGAATCATTATCAAAACGATAACCACAGCCTAGCCATGCATCGGTTATCGAAACGATGGTCTGCACCGCAATAGGAAAAAGCTGGAGAAGATGTCTTATCGGCCAAAGGAGCCGGTCTGAACAGGTTGGAGACGATCATCTATCTCGCCCGTTACAGAGGAAAGCGGGTGTAAAACGAGTCTTCCGTTCTTATCCACGTTTTGCTCAGAAATTCCGCATTGCTGCTGGAGAATACCCACAAGCTTGCCAGTCGTCAGACTCTGGGCCACGGTCGCCTCATTAGAGGTTGGGTGTGTCAGCAGCCCAATGCGGATAATCCCATTGTGTCTATCGGGATTTGATTCACGTTGCTTGCTACCGGTCAGGGTGTAATTACCTTCCCGGTCGATGACAATATCGAATTGATCCAACCCCTCGCGCTGACCGGCAGGATGGGGATCAAGTCGGATACCATGCCATGTGGATGCCGGCAGGTCTCCCCGTCCGGAAATGTGAATGGCTTCCTGAAGATGGCGGGCCATTAAATCAGTCGTCCGCCAAGGAGCTGCGGATTGATTCGGCTGGAACCAGTCGAGCATAGCCGCCCCCAACGTCATGGAGGCGACCAAGCACCCCAGCGTCACTTCCATCCTTGTTAGTCGAAACATGAGCCGCCCTGCTACCGACTTGTGACCTTAGAAAACCCATCCTTCCTGGACGATGACGAGACAAATTTTACTATAGCTATCGGACAAATGCAATATTAGACCGTCGTCATTTTTTTGAAATCTAAAAAATATTATGGGGCCATGAATGAACGATTGCGTACACCCAGGAATTCATCGATAGAAACTAGCGTAATTATCGGGCGTTTACCTTATGGGACCAATAACATGACAGATTGGTTTGCCCCCGAACAGCTCCATTCCCCACAGTCGCAGGTTCACCTCACGGCATCCGCGCCTGACATCCGGCCGAACTTACAAGCTGTTTGATTTCGAATAGATGGCCTCACTTGTTGTTGGATTGAATAACTGCCGCAAATCATGCACCAACTGACGGATAAAAACCGCAACGTTTTCGCTGCGTTCACGAAATGCCAAGCTACGTAGCTCCAAGTCGTCAGCCAAACGCGCGACTGGATCAGCCGAATCGCGAGGAAGGCTGTCGGCCAGAAAACGACGACTAATCCACTTCGCCAGCGACTGGGGATCGTGTTTCTCATTCAATGGGCTATCCGACCGCCGAATGGTTAAGGCTGTCTCTGGAATATCCAGATTACGCAGTAGCCCAATAACAAGCTCTTCCGGTTCCGTGCCGCACTCTTGTTGTACCACAACCTCAAAGCTGGCGGCCGGCCGTTCCCGAATTATCTGCCTAACCCGACCGGCAAGGTGGCTCAGAGTTATGACCCGGCCACCCAACATGAACCGCCCTGCGCTGGTGATGGTGATTCGATAGGGCCCTGGGCGAATTATTACCCGGCAGGCCGTGTTGAGAGGCGGAATATGCTCTGTATTCGGGATCAGCCCACACTCCTCGTTCCGGTCGAAATTAAGTCCCACAGGAGCGACCAGTGCACTACCTAAATCCACCAGGGCCACCACGACTCCCTCGTCTTCGGCCGTGGTAGAGCCCTCCTCCAAGGGCATCGAGCGGGCCAAGACCCAATGGATGTCCGCGACCGTGAAGCCCCCGATCGAATCGCCCCCGGAAATAGTCAACCACCGCTCGAGCGGATCGGTCACGGCGTGATCACGATGTTCATATCGCACTTCGACGATCACCGGATACCCGTAAGACGGTTCCGGAATATGCACGGCAGGATATTCGGATCGCAACCGGCCAGGCGTCAGTCCGATCAACCCCAGGGCCTGGCAAATATGCCAGGGACGCGCTTTGACCAAGACGATGCTTTTCTGTTCTCGGAGCTGCATAGAACTGGCGAACGAATCAATCCGCCCTTCACGCACAATGACAGTGGCCTCCAACTCGACTTGGGGCCGCGTCCAATCGATCCATACGCCGTCCTCAAAGCGGACCACCCTGGGTGCGATTGCCTGCGAGGTTGCGAGCGTCGCACCATGGACGGACAGCGTTAACACAAAAAGCCAACACACAGGAAAGAGCAGATCAAGACACCAACCGCGTCCATAGCAATGAAGCATGACAGTCTTGGACCAAGCCGGATATATCGATGCGCGTTTGTCCGAGTTTGGGCAGGCATGAACGGTGGCACGGGCACCCCTGCGTGGTTTCGACCGGGAGAGCAAGAGCCTAGACCGTCTCCTTGCTCCGCACCAAGGCCGGCCGCTATCCAGGATAGGTCTTATGCACCAGTGCACGTTCGTTCCATCTGTTTTCTGGCTGCTTCCACCGTATTTCTCAGTAAAGTTGCCACCGTAACCGGACCTACCCCACCCGGTACCGGGGTAATCGCTCCAGCCACCTTCAGCGCAGACTTGAAATCAACATCTCCGACAGTTTTTACCGTATTTTGACCGGCGGAATCCACAACCTTGATCCGATTGATACCCACATCTATCACCACAGCGCCCGGCTTGATTAAATCCGCAGTAACCAAACCTGGTTTACCGGCTGCTACGATCAGTAGATCGGCCCGGCGGGTATGGACAGCCAGATCCCGGGTGGCAATGTGGCAACATGTAACCGTAGCCAACTGCTGTACAAGGAACACGCTGATCGGCAACCCTACGATTGCCCCTTGCCCAACAACCACCGCCTCGGCCCCTCGAATCTCCATTTTTATGTCCCGCACCAGTTCCATAACCGCTAAGGCCGTGCAGGGAGCGATGATCGGTTCAGCATAAAATACCATGCCGATATTACCCGCATTCACCCCTTCCACGTCCTTGTAGGGGTCTATCCTATATTGCATGCTCGGCGTATCCATGCTTTGCGGCAGTGGTAGGTGCATCATGATCCCCGTGACGGCCGGATCGCCATTAAGTTGTTCGATGCGTTCGGTCAGCCCCCCTACCCCGCAATCCCCCGGCAACTGGATCAACTCATAGGCTATCCCCAACTCTTCGCATTGCCGTGCCTGGGAGCGGGCATATACAATTCCCGCCGGGGGCTCACCCACCATCAATGCCGCCAGCTTGAGGCGGACACCCTGCTGGGCCAACTCCGCCACCTGTCGGCGAACATCCTGGCGAATCCGCTCCGCCACCGCGTGGCCATCAATTATCTTCGCTGCCATCGTACACTCCGACTTGGACCTGTTTCGTACCGGTTGAGATTATAAGGCAAACCATATAGCGGCGCCGAGACGGCTAACGGGTTGAATATCGCGGCCTGAAACGCTATACAGAGTCCCAGGAGCAGGAGCTTGTGCATGGCTTCGCGTAGATCCCCAAGGAGCAATATCCATGCAACCCATGATCGAAGTACGGATAACACTGACCGGGATACTGGCCGAGATGGTCGGCCACCATCAAATGGCTTACGGGTTGAAGCCTGGAGCGCGATACACTGAACTGCTCGCACTGATGATAGCCAAACGGCCGGCCCTGGCCGATATGGCGGGACGGTTTTCCTGTTCGCTCAACGGCCGCCAGGTCGCCCTGGATACCGTGTTGACCGACGGCGATCATTTTGAAATAGCCGTCTACGAGGATTAAACCAGTATGGCTAAATCCGCCCTAAACAACCAAGAAACTATGGGTAACCGTAAAATACTTGCCAACCGCATCCTCAACCGCCTTAAAAAAATGTACCCAGAGGCGGATTGCGCCTTGTATCATAACAATGCACTGGAATTACTTGTCGCCACTATCCTGTCGGCCCAATCCACTGATGAAACCGTAAACAAGGTTACGCCGATCCTGTTTCGGGCTTATCCGTCTGCCGCTTGCTTAGCCTCAGCCAAGGCCGCTGATATGGAAACCATCATCAAGCCCACCGGTTTCTTCCGACAAAAGACCAAGAATATAATCAATACCTGCAAAATTTTGGTCGAGAGTTTCGGCGGCGAGGTACCGCGCACGATGGAGGAATTGATCAAGTTACCCGGCGTGGCCCGGAAGACCGCCAATGTGGTGCTGGGCACCTGGTTCCAAAAAAACGAAGGGGTGGTGGTCGACACCCACGTCGGACGACTGGCCCAGCGTCTGGGGCTGACCTGGACCGGTAAGGACTCCAAGGACGCTGTTAAAATAGAGCAGGATCTCATGCAGATACTGCCCCGTAACCAATGGACTTTTTTCTCCCATGCCCTGATCTGGCACGGCCGGCGCATATGTGTCGCCCGGAAGCCGAAGTGCGACGCTTGCGAACTGAGTTCACTTTGCCCTTCGGCCTTTTCGTCCGAATGAACAGGCCCCCGGATAGCTCCGCCCTATTGCTCCCTGTTTACACTAATCGAACTTCGGATGCCCCTGGCTCAGCCGGAAGTCGGCATCGGTCAAGAATGGTTCGGTATCGATGCGTGCGTAGCGGTACCGAGCATCGAGGGATTCGTCCTTGTTCCACAGATCCACTCCCGCCGGCAGTAAAGTATCCGCGTCGATATAAACATCCTGACGCGCGTGAATCCAGTGCTTCGTCACCGGCCTCAGAACCTCAAGGTAATGGGCCGGACTACCGGTTGGATCAAGCTCCACGACCCCGCGATAGTTGAATACTATCTGGTCGGCGATATCCGGATCGGTGATCGGACCAAGCGAACTCCGCACCATGTTTGCCAAGCCGAAATTGGTGATTGGATTTTTGCTCTTGCCGATTTTTACCGAGAAGTCCGGGGCCACAACCCGAACCGCAGGTGGTAGGAACAAAACACCCTTACGCTCCCGTACAAGCAACTTGCCATCGTTTTCACCATGCACATAAACCGATTCGGCATAGTTTGCGTTTGGATCGTCCCACTCGAATTTCACGCTGAACGGATCCCGGCGGAACTTAGCGTTCATTTTTTCCATCGGCTGAAGCTGGCCGAGTTTCTCCTGCCGATAGAAAACGAGCTGATATTGCGGCAGGGTTGCACAACGCTCCTCAAGCTTTTTCAGGTACCCGACAGGATCAGCCTGGATGCTCCGGGCCTCTTTCTGGTAGCGCGGCTCCACTTCCTTGAGCAGGATCGGTTTGGCCGCCTTCACCGGGGCCGCGCAGCCCGTGGTCAACCAGACTGGGGCGGATAACAAGACAAGCAGCATCGATGGTGTTCTGGAAAAAAGCCACGGGCGATGTTGAATCATGGTCGGACTCTCCATGCGGATGGTTCGCTGATGCTATCCCAGCAGAACAAAACCCAGGGACATAACGATCCCTGGGCTTTGTGGCTTATCATCATAGTGTGCCGGCCGACGGGGGGCAAACTTATTACACCTGGCGCCCGACCGCGGCGGCCACCGCCGCCAGTTCCTTCATCATCTCGGCGAAGGCCTTCGGAGTCAGCGACTGGGCCCCATCGGTCAGAGCGTGCTCCGGGTCCGCATGCACCTCGACCATCAGCCCATCGGCTCCGGCCGCGATTGATGCCCGACACATGGCCGGCACCATGTAGGCGTGTCCCGTTCCGTGGGCCGGATCGACGATGATCGGCAGGTGCGACTCCCGCTTGACCGCCGGGATGATCGCCAGGGGCAGGGTGTTCCGCACGTATTCCTCATGCGTGCGGATTCCCCGTTCGCACAGGATCACGTCCGGGTTGCCGCTCTGGATGATATATTCCGCCGCCAGCAGAAACTCGTCGAGCTTGGCGCTCCAGCCGCGTTTCAGCAACACCGGCTTGTTCGTTTTGCCCACCGCCGTCAGCAGGTTGAAATTGTGCATGTTCCGCGTACCAATCTGCAACACGTCGGCGTACTTGGCAACCAGCAGTACCTGCTCGACGCTCATGACTTCGGTCACGATGGGCAGGCCGGTCTGCTCCCGGGCCTCGGCCAGGATTTCCAGACCTTTTTCGCCCAGGCCCTGAAACTCGTAGGGATTGGTCCGGGGTTTGAATGCTCCGCCGCGCAGGACATTGGCCCCGGCTTCCTTGACCGCGTGAGCAACCTCCAGGCATTGGGTCCGGCTTTCGACGCTGCACGGGCCGGCCATCACGCAGATACGCCGCCCGCCCACGGTCGTGCCCAGCTTTCCACCCAGCGGAATCACCGAGGGTTCCGGATGGGTCTGGCGACTGGCGATCTTGTAGGGGGCCAGGATGGGTACGACCCGATCCACCCCCGCGGAACTCTCCAGCACGGTCCGGTCCTTGTAACGGTCATCGCCGATGACCGCGACCACCGTACGCTCGGTGCCGACGATCACGTGATCTTTCAGATTCATTTCTCTTATCAGATGGACGACACGGTCCACCTGCTCCTTTGTGCAACCTTCTTTCATTACCACGATCATGGCTTGATCTCCGTTTTCACAATCCACCCGACACCCGCGGCGTCGATGGATTTGTGCAGGTCTGTTGGGGAAACGAACACGAGGATAGGCCGTCGCCTGGCTTGTCGAATCAGGCGGACGGCCGACGAAACAGGAAGACGCAGCGACCTCCGAGGCCCCAGTTGAGATGAGTTGGATTGTTGCGTTTGGCTCCCATGTTTCGCCGAGAACTTCAATAGCGGTACCAACCATCCTCCGAACCCTTAACGTCCTCGCCCCGGCCATCCATGAAACAACGGGGAGCAGCGCTCAGCATTCGCTGGGTGCGCCGAATCTGATAGTCGGCCTCCCCCAGCAGGCGATGCATGCGCCTAACGGATTTTTCCAGGTTGGAGAGATGTGCGGCACTCATTTCATTGTCCTCCGAGATATTCCCTTCCGCCCAGGTATGCTCGCAGGGCTTCCGGGACGCGAATCCGCCCGTCCGCGGTCTGGTGGTTCTCCATCAGGGCTATCAAAATCCGCGGGCTGGCGATAACCGTATTATTCAAAGTGTGACAAAACCGTATCTTCTTCTGCCCGTCGCGATAACGCAATTTCAGCCGGCGGGCCTGATATTCGTAAAACCGCGAGGCTGAGTGGGTTTCTCCGTAACCATTTCGCGAGGGCATCCAGGTCTCGATGTCGAATTTCTGCACCTGTCCCTGGCCAAGATCCCCGGTGCATACGTTGACCACCCGATAGGGCAACTCCAAACGGGCCAGTACATCCTCGGCGTTCTGTACGATTTCCGCGTGGTGATGCTTGGAGAGCTCCTCGTCATTGCGGCATACGATGACCTGCTCGACCTTGTCAAAAAGGTGAATACGATACAGCCCATAAGTATCCTTGCCGGCGGCACCGGCCTCCCGGCGGAAACACGTCGAGCAGGCCACGTATTTTTTCGGAAGCTCTTCCTCGGAAAGAATTTCCTCACCGTGCATCGCGGTCAGGGGAACCTCGGCCGTACCCACCAGGCTCATCTGGTCGCGTTCGCAACGATAGGCCTGCTCCTCCCCGCCGGGATAATAACCCGTCCCCACCATCATTTCGTCCCGTACCAGCACCGGGACGCCCATCGGCACAAACCCACGCTGGACCATAAGATCCAGGGCCAGCCTTAAGACAGCCTGATGCAGCAACACGCCGTCTCCGCGCAGAACATAATTACGGGTGCCGGCCAGTTTCACCCCACGTTCGACATCCAGCATCCCCAGCCGAGTCATCAGGGCAACATGGTCAACCATCTCGAAATCGCTCTTGGGCAAATCGCCAACCCGCCGAACTTCCACATTTTCTGTATCATCCTTGCCTAAAGGCACCTCTGGATCCGCAGGTTGAGCCACCGTCAATAAAAGTGCTTCGAACTGCTCGTTGACCTCACGGAATTCATCTTCGAGCCCCTTGGCTTTCTCCTTCAGGTCAGCCATCTGATCGACCAGAATCTGCGACTGGGCCGTAAGCGTCTCGGCGGTTTGCCCCTGGTCGAGGGCCTGCTGGTAAAATTTACTCTTCGGATTGCGATAGAGCGCGATTTGTCCGCCGGTTTCGTTTTGTTCGTGCTTGAGTTGGTCCAATTCCTGCTGCAGGGTTCGCCGGCGATCATCCAGCGAACACAGGGTGTCTATGTCGCAGCTCATACGTTTATGTTCAGCGGCCTGCTTGAACCGTTGCGGATCCTGCCGGATGATTTTGATGTCGATCATGAATGCTCCTGATTCTTACCAAAAAAAAAGCCCTGAGACTCGCTTTCGTGCGTCTCAGGGCTTTGCGTTCGTATAGCGTTCGCGCTAGGCCCCTGGACGCCGATACCAATAAAACCAAAAACTATAAGCAAACGAGGAACCACCGGCAACGGCATGAGTTGCGTTGAACAGATCAGGGGCGAATTGGCAGGGAACCTGAATCACATTTACCTCGTTCGTCAATTCTACACGGCGCGGACAGCAAATTCAAGGACACGCTCCGCGATTCCCGCGCGAACGGGCCGATAACCACGCCCGGAGGGACTTGAACCCCCAACCTTCTGGTCCGAAGCCAGACGCTCTATCCAATTGAGCTACGGGCGCTCGAATCCCGGAAACCAGGTAGCGAAGATTATGCTCCGGTAAACGGCAAAAGAGCCATGAACCGAGCCCGCTTGATCGCTCGCCGTATGTCTCGCTGCTCGGCGGCACTGGTGCCCGCCCTTTTACGCGACATCATCTTGCTGCTGGCCGTCAAAAACTTGCGCAACAGGTCCACTTCCTTATAATCCACGATCGGACCTTTCCACTCCGCCCCGCGGCGATTGGGAAAACGCCTCTTGCTGGCCGTCGTAGTCCGACGCTGCTTTTTCTGTCCTTCAAACGCCATTCACTTGTTCTCCTGATTATCCTGCATCACCCGGGTGAACTCCTCCTCGGGAACCACCTCGGATTCATCAACCAGCATGATTGGTATCCCATCCCGGATGGGATACCGCCGGCGCGTAGCCGGGTCCGTGCTATAAAGCCAGTCGCCAACCCGGAGTAACCGGGCATGGCTTTGCGGGCAAACCAGTATACCCATAAGTTTAGGATCCATGGGCTCCCTCTACGCCGGTTCGTACCTCGTTACAGGCACAGAATTAGGCTCCCAATATCGAGTCGCGTAGTATACACCCGTTCCCGCCGGCATGCAAGGACCGGATAAACTGTACTTGTACATTATAGCCTGAGCCGTCGATCTAGCTACCGACTCGCATGTTACACATATTTTTCAGGGCCAGCATAAGGGCATGGGTACCGGAGCGGCCGTGCCCCAGGGCCCGAACCGACAGGTAAAGCTGATAGGCTAATGCTAAACCCGGTAGAACTATACCCATACGTTGAGCCTCAGCCAAGGCTATCCCCATATCCTTGATAAAATGATCTACATAAAACCCCGGCGAGAAATCGCCCCGGATAATTCGTGGCCCCAGATTATTGATCGACCAAGATCCCGCCGCCCCAGAGCCGATGGACTCAATCACCCTGGCCGGATCCAGCCCGGCCCGGCAAGCATAGAGAAGGGATTCGACAACTCCGATCATGGTCGAAGCGATCAGTATCTGGTTGCACATCTTGGCATGCTGACCTGCTCCGGATACCCCGTGGTAACCGATCTTTTGCCCGAGGCATCGGAACAGCGGCATAAGGGCTTCGACGACCTCGGCCGCCCCCCCCACCATGATCGATAAGGCCGCGTTCCGAGCCCCCACGTCCCCTCCGGAAACCGGGGCATCCAAGGCAAAACCGCCCTTGGCTTCGCAGGCACGTCCGATCTCTTCGGCCAAGGCCGGCTCGCTAGTGGTCATATCCACGAGAACCGCGCCTGGGGCGAGGCCTCGAACGACTCCTTCCGGTCCTAGAATCACCTCGCGGACATCCTGCGGAAAACCCACCATGGTAAAAATGACATCGGACCGTTCGGCCAGTTGTTGGGGACTCTCGGCCCAGACAGCCCCACCATCCAGAAGGGCCTCAGCCTTGGCCCGGGTGCGGTTATAAACGGCCAGAGCGTAACCCGCCCGAGCCAGGTGGCTGGCCATAGGGCCGCCCATCACCCCGGTTCCGATCCAACCGATACGGGTTTGGCCGGGTTGTATTTTGATCATGGACGGTACCTCCATCAGCCCAAATGAGCCATTTTTCACAAGGGCGTTTTTACACTATTGCATTGACCATGCCAAATGCGGTATCCTATCCGGACTCGGCGTAGCCCGGCCCATGGAGGCTCGTCGAATGACACCTGGACTTAATCAGTAAGTAAACTAAGGAGCAGGCCATGGCCGTGCAGGTTAAACCCGGACAATGGATACAGGTAAAAATCGTTTCCCAGCAGAAGCGCGAGGCCGCCATAAAAACCTTGCGTCGCTTGTTTGAGCAGGATCCAGAAGCTCGTCGCGAACGAACGCGATTGAGCAAATCCCGCCCGATCAAAACGCATATTCGAGGGGGGCGTGTTTGGAAGGATCGTCCGTCCCGTTTGCAGGTGGTAAAGACCACTCCCGGTGCAAGTTATCGGATTTTTGCCTCGGTTTCCGTGCTCCGCGACCTGAATAGCTTGGGCCAGCATGTCGAGGTCAGCCCTGCGTAAGACCCGTTCCCGATCCGTTCATAAATGACCTCAACCTCAGGCCGCTTGGCGAGCTTTCGCCGGCTTCGGTTGTGTTCGTTCCGCAACGGTGTGTCGTCGTAATCGGCCGGTCAGCCAGCAATACGGCT
>JAAYCU010000362.1 GCA_012729595.1 Phycisphaerales bacterium | reverse complement strand
CTGGAGGACTTCAACAGAACCAATCCAAGCCGCTTTCGCCCTCTCTCGCCGACAGGGTTGGCTGCTTCGGCATGGCTCAACCCCCTCCGGGTTCACAGATATAGGGACTACAACGCAACCGGCTCCGTCGATTATTCGGAGAGTTTCTCAAGATAGACATCATCGAGATAAATGATCTGGTCATTGAGATATCGCACGCTCGCCATGACCCACATATGCGAAACCGGATAGTGGTCGATGGTATCGTCGATTTCGCCGTTCCAGGAAATCGTGTTCCAACCTCCGTGAGCAGCCGGAACAACCATTTCCGTCGCATAACTCCGTTGAACCTGATTGCTCTGGCCGTAATTGGCGTATGCGATCACACTGATCCGAACCGTCGGGGGAGGGTCTTGCCCCTGTTGAATCAGGGTTGTGGGAGTGTGGAAACGCATAGCCGCCACATAGCGACCGGGGGGAAGATAATCCATCTCGGAAACAACTTGGTAAACCGAGGCGCTGTAACCCGGCGCCCCCAGTATCTTCACGCTTTTCGTGCCCGTGGACGCGATTACTTCGGATGTGACCCTGAACTGGGGGTGAGCGTCGTCTCCCCGTGGCCAGGTCAGCCAAGGCGCATTGAACAATGGTGTCTGATTCTCGATGCCATTTTCGAAAGAACTATCCACGGTACAGAGAGTCTTTGGCCTGTCTATGAATGCCAGAAGGCTTTGCACGTTGGCAGAAAGTTCCTCACTGGGATAGCCAAAGGGAGGGTTCTCGGGGTCGTCGAGAGCAGGCAATTGGAAATTTTTCAGGGCGTTATAAACTTCCGGACTGGTTTGGGCATGGTCCAGCAGTCGCCAGGGGAGAGAGACGCCCCAGGTGTTGCGGGTCAATTCTCGATACCTGTCTTCATAGAGGTCAATCCCGGGCCGAAGCACTTCATCCTCCAGGAACTCGTCCCAAAGCTGGAAGCGGCGAATATTGGCGACCGGTGCATTCTGTAAGACCTCGACCGCGGCCAAGGCGGAGGATTCATCAATGATGGGTTCACATTGGGCAATGACCTCCGGGCGGTAGGCCTCATAGGTGGCCTCGTAATACCCGAAAGCCCGACGGAGTAGTTCGGCGCGGGCCTGTTGATCCGAGGTTTGGGCGTGGGTGACGCAGGCGTCCAGCAGTTGTCGACTGCGGATCATATCGGCCGGATCGACCCCCTTCAGATAATCGATCCGCATAAAACGGAGAAACTGCTGGCCCATACCAAACCATTCCAGGTGCGGGGCCTCCTGGGTCCAGAAGCGCTCCCATATCGCATAATATTCGCGCAGGTAGGGGGCGGCCTGCTCACCGACGCAGTGGATATACCAATCATCGAGCAGGACATCGACATCTTGGGAGGGATCCCAGAGTAGTTTCAGATAGATATACAACTTGGGACCTTCCCCCCAGAAGGGATAAGCCTCGGCATAAGCAGCCCGCACCCCATTCGCATGCCCGAAATGGAGATACTCCTGCATCAGATGAGGATAGACGCGAGGGATGCAGTATGCTGCTCCATAAAGATAGTCGTACCAACCAATCCTGTCGGCAGCGGCATTCCATGCAAGTGTAATCTGCTGTCCTTGTGCCCTGATCTCGGGATTGCACCATTTCATACGATCGTAGGTCATGAACGGCACAATGCGAGGATGTAGTTGAAATCCGATCGGGGGTGCGGCCACATGACTATATGCAAGACAGCCAAAGTATTTATCCACCCCGGCCAGAAGGACTTGATAGGCCACTCTGTTGCAAAAGTTGTAATAGGAATTGGACAAATTTGGAAAACCGAGAAAATTCGTCCCCGCGCTGCCTTGGAACAAAACGTCATCGTAACGATGGCTGTCATTGATACCCAACGAGCAGCTTTGACGCTGGGGATAGGCTTGAAAATGATCGATCACACTCTGGACCACCTCGTCAATGATACCCTCGGCGGTAAAAACAGGCTGCCAGTCATAAACCGTATCATTCGGCGGCAGGTAACGTTCTCCGTTGATGACAGGGTAGAAATGCGGATGCGTGTCGATGTAACGACTGGGTGGTAAAAGATTTTTCATGTTATGATGTGAAAAGAAGGTCGGAGCAGTTTGCATTCGATTCCGATAGGCCCATTGCCACTGAACAGTCCCCTGAAACCCTGAAAACCATCGGGAGATGAAAGCAGGTGTTTGACGCACTTCGTCGGAGGAGACTTCCAACCCTGCTAATTGAGGGACATGCGTACCAATTTCTCCCGGCATTAACCAGCGTACGCCCACGTGACGTTCCAGAAATTCGTTTACGCCGTACTCCGTTCCCTGGGCAGTCCATCCGGTAATAACATAGTTGGCTGCATCCACGCCACCAAGCACGAAGCCCTCATCCTCAAGGGTTTCCAAGCTCAGAGGCAATTGATCAACATACGAGTTTCGTCCAACGTGAATCGCCGGGGCGGAATCCACATCTCGCGAGATGGGCAGGAAGGCATCGGTGGACCGATAGATATAATCCTGCAATAGTAACGCCGCCTTATATTGAATGGTCGGACAGGAGGGAGGGATGACGATACATGCCACGGGTTGGCCGTCCTCGACCACCAGAAATGGCGGACGCGAAGGCTGTGGGCTACTGCCGCCTCCTCCACCACCGCCCCCACCCAGGAAAGCGTAGTCTGTTCCCGTGGGCCCCTCCAATGTCAGGCACACGCTTTCTGACGTGGAAGCATATTCGCTCGCCCGGAAGGGAGTAACCCGGTAACAGTAAGTCATCGCGGCTTGGAGGTCCGTATCCGAAAAGGTGGTGAGGTCCGATTCCAGGACGGCCCGTTCGTGCCAGTCATTCGTGCCGTCGGACCGTTCGATGAGCGTCCCCTCCTCCTGGTCATTAGCGTCCGACCAAGCGAGTTGGATAGAACTTTCGGTGACTTGTTTTACTTGCAAATCGATGACTGGCAAAAGCGTGGGAGGCAGATTCTGGATTTCAGTTTCAGATATCAAGCTCGCTACGATAGAAGGTGTCGATTCGTCATTCGTGTTAAATGCAATAATTCGATAGCTATAAGTTGTATCCGATTCCACGGATTCATCGATATAGCTGGTCTGGTTACGACCCACGGTGGCCAAAGATTGCCATTGCCCTCCCGATTCCTGGCGCTCGATCCGAAAACCCTCCTCATCGGCAGAGTTGTCCTGCCAACCAAGCAGGATCTGCCGATCAGTTAATCGGGTTACGGTCAAATTTGAAGGCCAGCCACGGGAATCCGTGAGCGGATAGATACCACTGTAGGCCAGCACCTGTTCATCGTTCTCCCCATTCTCGTTCCCATCGACGATCTGACTATCCTGCGCGGGATCGGCACTAGTGGGAATCAATGACTCGGATACAGGACAGCCCCCGGCAACCAGGAGGACGAAAAGAACCATAAAGAAGTTCGTGAAGCAAGCATTCGCCCATGCCCGACGCGGGTTGTGGTGAGTGTGCATCAATCATCGTCTCCTGTGTAGCGCAATCGTGGCAGGGTACGGGCGCAGAACTATCGTGACTCCGCTTGAAATTAACAAGTGGGAATAATCACTACATCCCCGGCATTCAGGCGTGATAAAACCTGCTTCCCCGTAATACTTTTCCCATCCACCTGAAACACTGAGTTTGCCTCAGATGTCATCAGGCCTCTTGGAAAGATAGTATATCTATTTAAGATAGGCAAATTGGATCGGCTGGTTATACCTCAAACAAGCTTTTCCGTACGGGGATATCGCCAAATACATCATGACCCAGTCCATATTTCTGCTAAATCAGGCCCGATAACCGTGGGCACTACTTCAAGCCCAGTTCGGCCAGGCGAGCATCGTCGCCGAGGCAGAAGCCAGCGTCGAGCAGCTTTTTCTGGAGTCTTTGAGGTCGAGGTTTCGGGGTTCTACGATGCTCTTGGCCTCCATGGCCGCGGCGGTCCCGCCGGCCTGCCCATGTACAGGATCCCTTCACGGTCACGCTACCGGACACACGGCGTCCGACAGCTATCAGCCCGTCGATCTTTTTGGGGATCATGCCCCGGTAAGGCACATCGGCCCAGTTGATTCCACCATGCTCGTTGGTCTAGCGCAGGGCCTGCGGCTCACCGCATACGTAAATCAAATCGCTAAAAAGTTGTCTGGCCCGCAAGTCATGCACGGCAAGAGTGTATTCCCCGTCGATGCAAGCCCTCCACCGTATCCGGCCAGACGCCCCAAACGCCCGGGGCCGAACACGGGATCACGTCAGCATTATTGGGCATGAGGCAGTAGGCCGGGATTTCGGGGCCGCTACGCCGGCACTGCTCGACCATCAATAACGGGTATGTTGCACTGCCTCACTCGTGAGAAGAAGTCTGTTACCGACGGCGGCCGCTGTGCAATAAGAAGTGTATAAACGAGCACAACTACGCAGCGCTTAGGAGCATTAGGCGGTTATACCACGATTCCGATATTGGGGACATATTATATGATGACCGCCAAGTATGCGGAGCTTCGACAGGTAGCGCGATTAAGTAATGGACGAAGCGAACACCGGAAAGACCATCAAGAAGCGTAACCAGCGATGCTCAATTTTCTTCCTGGGGCGCTGGTAGCGTTATCCTGCTTATGTGACCTCGATCCGGGCTTTCTGGCAAGCGAAACGAAAGAACATGTGCCGCCGCCAACGCAAGACGGAAATAATGAAAAAGACATAGCACTACCATTTCACGTTATCCACAATCGCGGATCGCGCAACCCGAACACAAGACGAACCAGAGAATAAACCAAGCTGGATCGCAATCAAGGAGATGATGATGACAAGTAAGCCCTGCATTAGTATCTTCTTTATCCCAAGTCATCTTGCATCATTACCCCCTGCCATATAATCTGTGTCCGTGACGGAAGTTATCAAATCATCGCCGACTCAAACGGACCTCTACGTCCGGAACATGACCGCACTGTTCCGCGCGGACGGACGGCTGGCGCAGCGGATTGACGAGTGCGAGCCGGACGGATCGGTGGTTGTCGAGCCAGGCAAGCGAGGAGGGCTGACCGTTTCGGTGAGTGTACCCGGTTCTGATCGGCGGGTATACCTACACAGCCGGGTCGATCCTGAAGCCGAGGCTGAGCGGTTTGCGGATACTCTACAAACCGATAACAAATTCTGTTTCGTGGTTAACGGGTTCGGCCTCGGTCTGCACGTACGCAAGCTATTCGAGCGACTTAAGGGCGATGCTTTCATCATCGTCTGCGAGCCGAACCTACACCTGCTGCGGGCGGCCATGGAGACAATCGATCTGGCCGGCATGTTCGCCGACTCCAAATGCATACTGCTGACCCGAGCCGACAAGGGCGAAGTGCAAACTCGGCTTGAGCCACATAATACTCTTATGATGCTCGGGGCTCAGTTTGTCGCTCACCCCGCCTCGGAACGGGTGGCCGCCGATTTTCACGCCGCGATGCGAAAATTGATTGCCGACCACCTGACCTATTGCCGCATGTGCATCATGACCCTGGTGGCTAATTCCCGAATCACCGCGCGCAACGTGGCTTGTAATCTTCCGACCTACCTGTCAACCCCGCCGATCGACGTACTCCGTGATCGGTTCAAAGGCTATCCGGCGATCGTCGTGGCCGCCGGCCCCTCCCTGCGCCGCAACATCGACCTGTTGGCCGAGTTGCAGGGTAAAGCCGTTATCTGCACGGTACAAACCACCTTCAAGATGCTGCTGGAGCGTGGTATCAAGCCTGATTTTGTCACCTCCCTGGACTACCACGAGATATCTAAACGTTTCTTCGAAAATCTGCCCGACCAAACAACACATCTCGTGGCCGAACCGAAGGTTAATTGGAACGTAATTGACACCTACCAGGGCCCGATATCCCTGTTGGACAATCACTTCGCCCGGCTTTGCGTGGGGCCTGCCCTGGCTGCTCGTGGGGGGCTTAAGGCTGGAGCCACCGTTGCCCATCTGACTTTCTACCTGGCGGCCTACCTGGGATGCGATCCCATAGTGCTCGTCGGACAGGATCTGGCTTACACCAACCATGTTTACTACAGTCCGGGATCCGGCTTGCACAACACCTGGCGGCCGGAGCTGAACCGTTTCTGTACCATCGAAATGAAGGAATGGGAACGCATCGTTCGTAACCGAAGAATCCTGATGAAGGTCAAGGACGCCGACGGCCATAATCTTTATACCGACGAGCTGATGTTCACCTACCTTCAGCAGTTTGAGGGCGACTTTTCCGCGGTTCCCGGCAGGGTCATCGATGCGACAGAGGGTGGTGTGCGCAAGGCGGGCACAAGGGTGATGACTCTGGCCGAGGTCGAGGAGCAATACTGCCGACAGCCGATCCCATCCGAGCGTTTTGCATATCGGCGCGAGTTGGACTGGCACGATCCTACGCGTTTGGAGACGGGGCGGGCCGAGATCGAGACACGGCTTGATGAGCTTGCGGATTTTACACATAACTGCCAGCAGATGATTGTCCTGTTACGAGAAATGACCGAACTGCTTGACAGGCCGGCGGTATTCAATCTTAAAATTGCCGAGGTGGACGCCCTCCGCACAAAAATCCGCCGACAGGATGTTATCTATCAGATGGTCAGCGCCATGATTCAGCATGCCGAGTTGGTACGTTTCAGTGCGGATCGACGGTTGAACCTGGCGGACGTGGAGGGGGTTACCCGAGCTCGTCGGCAGCTCGATCGCGATATCCAATTCGTGGAGGCGGTGATCGAGGGGACGGAGGCGTTGAAGGATATTCTTGCCGAATGCGAGCGGCGTCTGCTGGCCGCCATCGAGAAAGCGAAAACATGAAAATCATCGCCGCCATCGCAGCGGATTTTGATCGAACCGTCTTCGACCGGCCGGCCCGGCTTAACGACGAACTTCGTGGCGAAACCGTGTTGCGGCGAACCTTGCGGCGTCTGTCGGCTTCCGAACGACTCAGCGGCGTGTATTTGGCTGTTAACCATGCTCAAGAACATTCGGCCCGTGCCGCAGCCGAAGGCTTGAACGTACAGGTCGAAACCCATGATGGCGACCGGCCGCCCTGGCACGCTTATCTCGCCGCCGCCCGCAAATGGTCCCTGGACGGCTGGCGCGGTGGCCTATGCGGTGCCAACGTTTATGATGAATGGTTCCACCCCTGGATCTTTGAGGTTCTGGCCCGTCGCGAACAGGCCGATGCCGTTATGGCCATCCCGGCCGCGGCCCCGTTGCTCGATCCTGGCTTGCTCGACGAAGTAATCGATCATTTCAGTCGGTACGGAGGGGGTGTACGCATGGCTCTCACGCAATCCTCTCCAGGTCTGTCCGCCGCCGTCTACGAAATATCTCTCTTAAGTGAACTCTCCAAAATCGGACACCCGCCCGGTCGGGCCATGGCTTACCATCCTCGGGACGTGCGACACGATATCGCGAACCAAACCGGATTCCTGAATACCGATGCTATCATCATGCAGGGCTTGGGGCGTTGCATCGTCGATACTCAGACGGCTGCCCAGCGGGTGTCCGCGATCCTTGAGGATATTCCAAATCCCGATGCCCTCAATGTTTCGCGATGGTTACTGGAGCATCGTTGGCAACACTTCGGCGTACTTCCGCATGAAGTGGAAATCGAACTGACCACCGCCGACCCGCTGGAAAACTCGACCCTGCGTCCGCGAGGTTCGGCCGTCGGCCGCCGCGGGCCGATGGATTTCGCCCTCTTTGCCAGATTGATCGAGGAATTGGCCGGCCGCGACGATATCCGCGTGGTCTTCGGCGGGTTCGGCGACCCGCTGCTCCATCCGGAATTCACTCGCTGCCTCGAATGTTGTCACCAGGCCGGCCTCTTCGGCCTGGCCGTCCGGACCCCGGCCGTCCATCTCGATAAAACGAGCGGAGACGCCTTGTTCGCCTGCGAGATCGACGTGCTGAATGTGCTGATTGATGCGACGACCGCCTCAACCTATCGGCAAATCCACGCCGCGGACCATTTCGATCGCGTGCAGTCTAATATTCACGGTTTCCTTGAAACTCAGTGTAACCAGCAGAAGCCGGTGCCGCTGACTGTTTGCGAACTGCTCAAAACGGCCGACAACCTGGATGAGATGGAGGAGTTCTACGACTACTGGACCCTCAAGACTGGGGCTGCGGTACTTGGCGGCCCCAGCCACTATGCGGGGCAATGGCCTAACCGGGCGGTTATGGATATGGCCCCCCCGGCCCGTACACCCTGTACCCGCCTGTTCAACCGCCTGATGGTTCTGGCCGACGGCCGGGTCACGGCCTGCGACCAGGATTTTCAGGGCCGGTATACCGTCGGTTCATTGGCCGACCAGTCACTTCAGGCCATCTGGACCGGGCCGCCCATGACCGCCATCCGTCAAGGCCACCTGGTCGGCCGTTTCGATGCCATGCCCCTCTGCCCCGCCTGTAGCGAATGGCACCGGCCTTAAAAATCATAAATTTCCTTCCGGACCTGATCCGTAAATACGAGAACCGTTCGGCATGTGCCGATAAAAAGGGAGTGAATTGAGCTAACCGCCAAGGGTACGCGAGAAAACCGACTGATGATGTTTTGGCAAGCACCGAACCCCACCCCGGCACGATTCCGCCCCGGCGAGAGGGCCGTAGAGGAGTTATGCCGGCGGGTACCGGAGTGATGACAGGACCGCGCCGATAGCGGGGTACATGATTGAAGGAGTGATTATGGCCAACCCACCTCAATGGCTTGGCATGAAATACCCGGACAGCGATCTGGTCGGATTGCTCTATCGCTATGCCCGCCCTGTCCGGGATACCCGGATGACCGCCCTGGATGTCGGTTGCGGTTCAGGGCGGCACCTGGCCGTGCTTCGGGACTTGGGTTACCAGGCTATCGGCATCGACAACGATCCTGTCGCCGTGGACAATGCCGAACACAACGGGCTGGACGCGGTCCTCGGCGATGCCTCCGCATACAACCCGCCCATACCGCCCGACCTCGTCGTGGGCTGGGGGTTCACGATGATCGTACCATGCGCACAGGACATTCTTACCGGCTGGTCCCCCGGTCTGGTCATACTCGATTGGCGTTCACGGAATAATACCTGGGCGCATTATGTCGACAATGAATGGCTGTCCGATGGGCGGGTTCGGATTGTCAAGGAAGGCCATATCCTCAATGGGCTGGTCTACCGACTCAGCACGCCGGATGAGTGCGAGATCCCGGGCTATGAACGCATCAGGTTCCAGACCGTGACGAAACAGGATGGGGTCGAATGCAACGAATGGTATCAGACCGTTCATCGGCGTTTGAACGGGACAGCTAATTGATGGAGATTGCGGCATGAAAGTACTGCTGGTTTACCCTCCGATATTCCGCGTGGTCGGTCTGGCCAGTACGCCCTTACCTATTGGAATGCTTCAGGTGGGGCAATGGCTGAAAAATGAAGGCCATCAAGTCGAGGCCTTGAACCTGGAGATCGGCGGAGAGATACGCACGAGCTCGATCGCGCGTATGCGCCAAGCGTATGCAGAAACTGACCTGCCGGCCACACTGGCTGATCCGCGAGCGCCCTGGCGGCAGGAAATGCGTATTAAGATCGAGAGCTTTCGGCCGGATATCCTGGCCTTCAGTTGCGCCACCGAGCAGATGGACGCCGCCGCCCTGCTGGTGGAGGATGCCCGCGAAATTCTGCCCGGAATCCGCATCGAGTTGGGCGGCTCCCACGTTGAGCCGAACGATTGGGTGCGTCGAATCGGCCGGGAGGCCCTCATGCTGGATCCGGCCCTGGACTTGCTGAGCGGACAAAATCCGCCGTCGAGCTTCGGCGCCGTGTTGACCAGTCTGGGGTGTCCATTTGATTGCACATTCTGCGGCAGCCCCAAACGATACGGGCGCAAGCTGGTCAATTATCCTATTGAGCAGGTACGCAGTCGAGTAATGGCGGCCAAGGAAGCCGGTGCTCCTTACATCCACCTCATGGATGACACGGTTACGATTCAAAAACAGCGGGCGATCGAGCTAGCCGATCTGATGGCGGAAATAGGCTTGCCCTGGAGAACGCAAACCCGAGTGGACGACCTCTGCCGAAATCCGCAACTGGCCGCGTATTTTCGTGACGCCGGGTGCTCCCAGTTGACTTTCGGGGTCGAGTCGGGCTCGCCGAATATACTGAAAGCGACCAGAAAGAAAATCACCCGCGAACAGGTCTTACAGGCGGTGGACATCCTCAACGACGCAGGCGTGCCGTATACGGCCAATTTCATGATCGGGTTTCCGAACGAGACCGACGACGATGTGGAGCAGACGCTCGACCTGATGGATCAAATGCGTCCCTCGCGCGTTCTGGCGGGTTCGGTGGTGCCCTATCCGCATACGGAATTGCACGACGCCTTTCCCGACTTTACCGACGCCGCCCGCCGGTGGCCGCTCTGCCAGTGGTCCCCGTTCGATCCACGGTTCCTCCGCGACGATAACGGCGGGCGTATCCAGGGGCCGTCCGTGGCTGCCTTGAACAGGTTTTTTGAATACATAGACTGTATCAATAATCACGCGCCCACGCCCGGCACATTCAGTACGGTTTCGTAATAATGTCCTCACCGTTATATGCGAAAAGACTCCCTGAATTGACTCGGGGATGGGGAATTCGTATAGTGCAAGCTGGTAAGTTGTGAATTACGACTCAATCGCGACGAGCATACGGCGCGAGAAGAGCGAACACCCCTTCGACCCGCCACGCGGAAAACGAGGCCCTTGGAGACGGACCAGAGAACATCCTTATCGGTACGCCGCGAGAACGCGATTCTCGTCGGGGTTGAGCTGCGCGACCGGAGCGTTGACCACGACGCGGTCGATTCCCTGCGCGAATTGCAAGCCCTGGCCGAATCCGCCGGGGCCATCGTCAAGGAAATCATCCTCCAGCGCCGTCCTCGCCTGGATCCCAAGTTTTACATCGGTAAAGGCAAGGTGGAAGAGCTGGCCGGGCTGATCGAGCAATTCGAAGCCGATGTCATTATCTTCGATGACGACCTATCGCCCGCCCAGTTGCGTGAAATCGAGGAAGTCTGCAAATGTAAAGTGCTGGATCGTAGCGAACTGATCCTAGATATCTTCGCCAGCCGGGCCCGCACCCACGAGGCCGGCCTCCAGGTAGAATTAGCCCAATTGGAATACACCGCCCCGCGTCTGCGGGGCATGTGGACACACCTGGAACGTATCGCCGGAGCGGGTGGCGGCACCGGGGTCGGAGCCGTCGGCGGGATCGGTACCCGCGGGCCGGGCGAGCGTCAGATCGAAATCGACCGGCGCATTGTTAATCGCCGGGTCACCATGCTCAAGCGCCAGATCGCCGCCATCGACCGGCGAAAGATTCAGCAGGTCCGCGCTCGCCATGAGCATTTCAACATCTCGCTTGTCGGCTACACCAACGCGGGCAAGAGCACGCTGATGAACGCCTTGACCGACGCCGGTGTGCATGTCGAGGACCGTCTGTTCGCCACGCTCGATACCAAGACCCGCCGCTGGAACCTGGGCGGGGCTGATTACGCCCTGTTGAGCGACACCGTAGGCTTCATCCGCCGCCTGCCGCATCATCTGGTCGCCTCCTTTCGGGCTACGCTGGAGGAGGCCATCCATGCCAACCTGCTCCTGCACGTGGTCGACGCTTCCTCGCCGACGGCCGCCCGGCAATATACGGCGGTCACCGGCGTGCTAAAGGAACTCGGCTGCGGCGACCATAAAACCCTGGTTGTGCTGAACAAAATTGACGCGGTTCGTGACCAGACCGAACTGCAGATCCTTCAGCGTAAGCTGCCCGACGCCCTGGCCATCTCCGCTCATAATGGCATGGGTCTGCCGGAACTGATCGGGCGAGTACGCGAAGAGGTCACCGGCCAACCATGCAAAGCCACCATCCGGCTTAACAACGCCGACGGCCGGGCCATCGCCTTCGTCGAAAAACATGCCGAGGTTTTCGACCGACGCTATAAGGATCACACCGTCGAGATGGATGTACGTATAGGCAGCGCCATCCTAAATCGTCTACGGGAAAATCATTCGGCCGTGGTTGTCCAATAACTTTAGAGTCGAGACATGACAGTCAATACGTGATCGGGCTCAGGTCTGCTTATTATCGGTTGGAGATCGAAGCTGGGCGTAGCGTGGGGCAATCGCGACAAACGGACGGCCGAGACATTTTTTTATCAGAATGATCTCTCCCATATCGTTGCCCTCGATCCGGTGTCCGACCCACTGCAGCACATACCCGACTACCAGTAAAACCGTCGGCCGCCACCAGTCGCTCCAGCAATCCCTCAGCGAGCCGGCAATGAACAGCCCGAGCGCTACCAATGTCAGCGGAACGCCGATCAGGTGCAGCCATCGGCTGACCGGATGACAATGCCGCTGTAAATACCGCTTCCACCAACCCGGCATGATTATGCTCCCCAATTCATGGCTAATCGAAGCCTCCGAAAATACTACGTCCCCATTCGCGGGAATTATAGCGGTTTACCATTAGATGGGCGAGAGAATAATCCACGTATAAAACGCCCAAAGCGGCCTTCGGCCGCAACCAAATAGTTTTTGAACAGTGCCTCTAGCAAAAGTGGCGTTCTGGCCTGACCATGGTTGTTATCTACGCAGCCGTGGAAAGGAGAACGCCGTGGATCATTTT
>JAAYCU010000361.1 GCA_012729595.1 Phycisphaerales bacterium | reverse complement strand
CAGTCGATGCCCGCATAGGGGTGGTACTTGCCGGCCTGATGGTCATTGGCCAATTGTATGTAATCTTCCACGATACTCCGGATGTATATACGCTCTCGTTCGGAAACGGGGCGAACCACTTTGCCGGGCATCCCCATGACCAGCGAGCCGTCGGGGACCACGGTCCGCGGCGGCAATAGGGCGCAGGCCGCAATCATGCAATCATCACCGGTCTCACAACCGTCCAGGATCGTGGCCCGGATGCCGATCAGCGTGCGGTGCCCAACTTGTTTACCATGCACCAGGGCGAAATGCCCGATTACTACGTCGTCACCGATTTCAAGGGGCTCATCCTTCTGGCAGTGCAGTAAAGCCCCATCCTGGATGTTCACCCGGTTGCCGACCCGCACCGGAGCCATATCTCCCCGAATGATCGTATTGTGCCAGAGATTACAGTCTTCACCAAAGGTGACATTCCCCGCGATGACCGTAGATTCGGAAACGAAAATTGAGCCCACACGAGAGATTTATACATAAACGTACCCTGTCTGGTTTAGATGCGGTTCCTTGCTTCGTAGTCGGTGATGCATTGGTACTCGGTATAAGTATACTTTCCGTATCCGGTATCTTTAAGGACCGTGGATTCTGCTCTATCGTCTATTGACGCAGTCGCTTAACAACCCGCATCAAGGCGGCCAGTCGATCCGGATCTATCGATCGATGCCATTGCCCTTCCTGCTTGATAAAGGAGCCGACTATGAAAACGTCTCCCGGCTCCCAGAGGTCGGGCAGATTGTCCGGCGTGATCCCCGAGCCGACCGCGACCGGTACCTCGACCGCGGATCGTACTTGTATCATATCGTTAACGTCAGTCGGTCGTGCAGTGGCCGACCCGGTAACAATCACGGCATCAGCGCCGAACAAGACAGCCGCCTCGGCCCCCTCTGCGATACTTACATCCGCGGTCAGAGCATGGGCGGCGTGCTTCTTCTTGATGTCCGCTAATATTCGCACATGTTCGGCCCCAATCTCTCGACGATAGCGCAACAGCGGTCCGGCGTCAGCTTGATCCATTAGCCCTTCGTCGGCCACATGGGCAAATATGAAATTCTCCGCGCGAATGAAGCAGGCCCCGGTCATCGCCGCTACCGCTAAAGCTTCACGGTTGGCCCCGGCCAATATCTGTATTCCGGTTGGAAGACCTGCGGACTCCCGCACTCTGTGGGATACCGCGGTCATGGCCGCGACGATCTCCGGCCCGACTTGCTGGCGTAGATAAGGCCGATCATGCATGTTTTCGAGCAAAATGGCGTCAACCCCGGCGTTGGCCAGCGTGCGGGATTCCGCGACGGCTTGGGCGATGATGTTCTCCATTGACCGGGAGGCAAAGGGTGTCCCTGGTAAGGCCTGCACATGTACCATGCCTACCACCGCTTTGTCCGTGCCGAAGTATTCAGTGATCCAATTCAACGAACTCACTCGCGAGCCTCCGGTAGAGTATGAAACATGCACTATTATCAGAATAACATTTGACTTTCCCGAATTCTGATGTATATTTATAACTCGAATAGGGTTTTTGTATAGTCAGAAGGCGAGAGATGAACACGATTACCCGGACAATCTGGCAGCCGCGACCGACGGCAACGTATCAGACGAACAGTCTGCTTCGTGGCTTGACGGTCGTGGTATGCAAGCATGGCAAAGCCACAGGAGGCAAGCCGTAGGGTAATCGGATAACCAAACGATTTTTAAGCCCTGCGGCCTCAAGAGGCAGCAGGGCTTTTTTATTGGGCGACTCTCTTCGGAGCGGGCTCAGAATTACTGCTTGTGGGCTATTTTTAGAAATGCGCGTTGCGCGTCCGGAGGAGGTGCGCGCGTTGGAAAAGGAGTGTGGCCAATGACCACCTTATGTGAATGTGATTTAAGACAACAAAATACTAAGCCGAAAATGCCGATTCGCGAACGGGCCCCGGGACCGCAAGTCGTGTCCTACGCGGGCGAGCGGATCTACTTTCGGCCGATCGAGCTGGAAGACGAAACCATATTGCGGCGTTGGATCAACGACCCGTCGGTCTGGCGTACGTTGTGTATCCGGCCCCCGGTCAACGCGGTTCGACAGCAGGAGTGGATCGAGACGCTGAGCAAGGATCCGACCCAGACGGTGTTCGGCATCGTAGCCAGGGAGGATCGGCGCCTGATCGGCACGGTCGGACTGACGAATATTCGGGCAGCCGAACGATCCGCCGATCTGGGCATCTCGGTCGGCGAGGTCGCCTGGTGGGAGCGCGGTTACGGCCGTGAGGCGGTCCGGCTCATGGTCCGCTACGGGTTCGAGGAACTGAACCTGAACCGGATCGGTTTGCAGGTGTACAGCGACAACTGGCGGGCGATCCGCTGTTACCAGAAGGCCGGATTCGTGCATGAAGGCTGCCTGTCCCAGGCGGCCTACCGTAACGGGCGGTACCAGGATGTTTACCTGTTCGCCATGCTGCGCGACCAGTGGGAGAGTGGTCAGTACGCTTAACTTGTACCACTCAGTAACTTGGAAGAAGAGTGTTTTCTTATCATTGGTGTCCGGTTAACGGTTTTTGAATATGACGTAATCCTTTATGTTTCAGTAGGTTAGGCTGAGAATTGCGTTTTTTCGATTTCAACTCGGTACAGCATTCAGGCCATAATCCTCCCTTTT
>JAAYCU010000020.1 GCA_012729595.1 Phycisphaerales bacterium | reverse complement strand
TCAGTAATCAGTAATCAGTAATCAGCATTCAGCGTTCGGCATTCGGCATTCGGCATTCGGCGTTCGGCCGTCAGGTAGGGTGGCCCACCTCGTTTCGAAAGGGGGGCGCGATGATGCCGGACAGGCAAGTTATTTGTCCGCCACCAAGGCATTGATGGCAAGAAGGGCCGGAAGGGCAAACGGGACTATTGATTCTGGCATACCTTGACCATGGTTGATTGGATGCTCTCCGGTACAAGGCGTTTATGGATATGGGATTATTCGAGAATTCATGATATAATGACGATGTTCCATGGTGATGAACGGGGGCCGATTTGCCAGGTTATGTTCCATTGGAGTAATTAGCGTAACTCGTTTCGGTCATAGCACCGTGATCCCGGCCCGGATAGGCGGCGTACCGTGCATCAGGAGGTTACGTGTTCCCGTGGCCACCGTGGTCGGGTTGGTCGCGGAGGGCAAGAACGATACGGATATTCTGGCGGATTACCCGGACTTGAACTGGAGGATATTCGTCAGGCCCTCGATTACGCCGCCGAGGCGGTTCGTGAATGGCAATTTCCGATCCAGGTTGGATAATACACGAATCCGTGGACGCCGCTTCACCATCAACGGGTAGATCAGTCTATTGGCTCGACACGGAAGAATACGAGATGCTGTAATGTTCTCCCGCATTGGTCTTGTGCCTGGTCTGTGTATCATGCTGTTCCTGTGGGGATGCAAGGATCGCCCCGCGGATCAACAACCGAAGGAACTGGCCGTCCCCGGTCACCCTGTTGTCTCACCGTGTGGGCAGTACGTTCTGGAGATTGATCGCCTTCTGGACGGACGCTCCCCCTATTTTCAGGTTCAGGTGCTTGAGCAACAAGGTAACGGTAAGATCAAGCTGGTTTATCAATCAGAGATAAAATACTACGAGAGGTTTACGAACTATTTTCTTTGGGACGAGCAGTCTCGGGTTTGGATATATAGTGGTGATCTTGGCGTTTTTATTGGGTTTCCTGACGATGAAGGAAAATGGGCATCATACTCCAGTGTTGACCTCGATCATGGCCTATTCATGCCTCCTTCGTTACTAAAGGAATTGCGTCCAAATACGTTTGAACTCTGGGATACCGGGAATAACGGAAGCAGTCGGGGAGCGAGGGAACACTGGTATGATATCCAGACCGTTACCGCTCTGGGCGATATCCCTCATATTGGCACATACCTGAAGGATTGGAAAACCGAGGGAGAAGTGCGTTACCGTCGTATACGTAAGAGCCGCCAGGATGAATACTATATCAGCGGGCATTCCACCGAGATGGTACTGAGCAGCGTGGACGGCTCATGCATGGATTTCGACATTCATAAGGATTCATGGAATGAGCTGCTTGTTGCAAGGATCGCCAAATCGCTGGAAGTAGAATTGGGAGAGCATCTTCACGATCGTAAGAACGGGTGGCTTCTCCAAGGGCGCCTCGGCGACGGTTCGAAAATCGAAGGGGCCTATTCGCCATCGTCCCGCGCGCTCTGGATACACGTTCAACGGTCGGAACCAAATTCAGCCAGCGAATCTCAGGTCAATGACCAAGAGGCTTCGGGGGAATAACGCAAACCATTTCGAACTGGTTGTGATTTGTGCGATCGTTTTCCGGGGTAGCGGCTGCGCCACAATCCGGGCGGGTGTATGAGGCCCTTCGGGAACAAGGAATCCCGCTTGCTCTGTCGTCCTTGATGTGCGCCGTGGAAAGGCGCTGATCGTCAGCGGGTGCGACTCCCGCCCGGCAACTTGGGTCGCTCCAGCCGGTAGCAATCGGAGCGGTCACGGAGGTAACGAAGTGGCTGAAGCACTCCGGTGTAGAGGGTCACCTCGGGTGACTTGGCGAGCATGCAGGCCGTAACGCGAGTGAACGCTGAGCAGGCCCCGAAACAGAAGGTTTGCAGGAGCCGACCTGGCGTTAATGCAGGGAAGGCCGGTGTCACTGAGGTGGATAGCCGGGACCCCGGGCGTACAGGGGTAGTAGCGACCGACGACCTCAGCGGTCCTGCCGGGGTAATGGCGACAGCATGCATGCACACGGCGATCAGACGCAACACGGGAAGCCCCAACCGGTAAAGCCGTGGGCTTCAACCGGGCACCCGCGAGGGAAGGTCCGGGCCGGGTGGGGTGGCGGAGAGGCCCGTAGTACCGTTGAAGCCGGGTAATGCCGGTGGAGGGAAGGGGCCTTGGTTCAAGGCAGACGTCCGAAGCGGCGACAGTCAGGAGATTGGCCGTGGGCCTAACAACTCCGGAAACGATTGAGAGGTTGCAGGCGGCGTTACATGCCAAAGCGAAGAGAGCGCCCGACTTCCGTTTTTACTCCCTTTACGACAAGATCCACCGAGAGGATGTTCTGTCCTTCGCCTACCGTATCGCCAAGTCCAATCGAGGCGTTCCAGGCGTGGATGGCCAGACGTTCGGGGATATTGAATCGTACGGGGCGAAACGATGGCTGGGCGAACTGGCGGAAGAACTGAGGAACAAAAGGTATCGCCCGCAGGCGGTGCGACGGGCGCTGATCCCCAAGCCGGGACAGCCTGGCCGCACGCGTCCGCTCGGCATACCAACAATCCGCGATCGGGTTGCGCAGACGGCGGTGATGTTGGTCCTCGAACCCATTTTCGAGGCGGACCTGCCGCCGGAGCAACATGCCTACCGCGTTAACCACAGCGCATTAGACGCGGTCCGTCAGACGTGCTACTGGGTGGACCGCGGTCATGATGAAGTGGTGGACGCGGATCTGAGTGGGTATTTCGACACCATTCCGCACACGGAACTGATGAAATCGGTATCGCGTCGCATCAGCGACGGAGCGATGCTGCATCTGATTCGGATGTGGCTCAGGATGCCGGTGGAAGAAACAGACCGTCACGGACGGGTACGTCGGACGACAAAGAATCGGGATACCGGACGCGGTACGCCGCAGGGTTCCCCGATTTCGCCCTTGCTCAGTAACGTCTACATGCGCCGTTTTGTGGTCGGGTGGAAAACATTGGGCCACGAAAGGCGGTTACAGGCCAAAGTCATCAACTACGCGGACGACTTCGTGATCTGCTGTCGAGGGACGGGGTCGGAGGCGTCGCAGGTGATGCGCCGGATGATGAGCCAGCTTCGTCTGACGGTGAACGAGGCCAAGACGAGCGTGTGCTCGGCGTGTTCCGAGTCGTTTGATTTCCTTGGGTACACCATTAGCCAATATCGCGGGCGCATGACGGGGAAAGCGTACATTGGGACGCTGCCGTCGCGCAAGAGCACGAGTGCGATCTGTCGCGAGATCACCGATTGTACAAGCCGCCGCACGCTGTGGAAGGACCTGCCGGAACTGGTGTCGGAGATAAACCGAACGCTGGTGGGGTGGGCCAACTACTTCAGCCTCGGGGCGGTAGATCGGAGTTACCGGCGGATCGATCAGCACGTGCGGTATCGGCTCCGCCGGTGGCTGCGCAAGAAACACAAGGTTCGTACCAGTGTCTATCGCCGCTGGCCCGATGTCTTCTTTGAGGGGGTGGGCTTGGTGAATCTGGTCGAGCGAAGGCGTAGCCTCTCGTGTGCGAACGCATGAGTCCTTGTCCGAAAGCCGGATGCGGGAAATCCGCACGTCCGGTTTGATGAGCGGGATGTGGAAACGGAGCGGGTTCCCGCCACCGCGCCACATCTCGACTCTACTCAACCGGACGTGTCCGGCAGGCGGACCTTTCCGGTGACCTGGTCGATCCGGACCTTCACGACGACTTTTATGATCTCCAGCGACGGGGACGGCCGAGCGGAGAGCAGGCGCGGGGCGTGAATGTCGGCCGGAGCAAAGATCGCGAAATCGCCGGGGCCAAATTCGATCAACGAGCCGCCGGCCTCGTAGAAAATCATGTCTTTTTCTGGGTTATAGGGTTGTTTCACCGTCAGGCCGGGCACCAACGCGGCATAACCCATGCGCTCGGCCCCCTGGGCGACAAATTGCACGTCGAAATAGTCGCGATGGGCTTCCCAGGCGGCCTGTTCGAGCGGGATCGGTTCATAGCGTTGCACGACCGCGTAAATCCGCCGGCCATCCAGTTCGTAATTACCCGGCTTGATGCCGGAAAAATCGTTCCGGGCCAGATACTCCAGGGCCGTGACGAGACCCGGCCCTAGCGGGTAGTACAACGCCGCATTTTCGATCCGATCGACGATCATGAGTTCTCCTGATGAATAGGTTAAGCATAATGGGGCACAACCTTTTCCCGTAATGATAAACATAGGACCGCTTTCAGGGAAGCGGCGCAACCCTGGAATGATCCGGGATTATTGAACCTCTCAACGCGGCATAGGAAACCAAAATTGTTATAATAATCCCCGAACGTTTACGACTTTGTTTGGCATAACAGCATGAACAACGACTATGACATTATCGTGATCGGGGGCGGGCATGCGGGGGCGGAGGCGGCCTGGGCGGCGGCGCGGATGGGTTGCCGAACGGCGCTGGTAACCATGCAGATCGAGGCCATCGGGCGGATGAGCTGTAACCCGGCCATCGGCGGGCTCGGCAAGGGGCAGATGGTACGGGAAATCGACGCCCTCGGCGGCCTCATGGCCCTGGCCACCGATGAAGGCGGCATCCAGTTCCGCATGCTCAACCGCAGCAAGGGACCGGCCGTCTGGGCTCCCCGGGCCCAGGCCGATCGCGCTCTCTACGCGGCGACCGTCCAACGCATGCTTCGCGAAACCGATCACCTCGACCTGATCGAAGCCACCGCCGAGGAATTACTCGTCGAGGAGAGCACCGCCCTACCAACCCGAAACGCGAGCGAGGGACAGGAGCTGACGGAGAGAAAGACCCGCATAGTCGGCGTTCGTCTTCATGATGGCCGGGTAATATGTTGCCGGGCCGCGATCCTGACCACGGGGACATTTCTGCGCGGCCTCATGCATTGCGGTGAGGAAAAGATTGTCGGTGGGCGGATCGGCGAACCGGCCGCGGTCAATCTTAGCGCGAGCCTGGATAAACTTGGCTTTACCCTCGCCCGGCTCAAGACCGGCACCCCGCCGCGCGTGCATCGCGATTCGGTCGATTTTACCCACCTGCAACCGCAGGCGGGCGACAACCCGCCGGTACCGTTTTCGTTCATGACCCCGCGCATTACTCAACGGCAGGTCGAATGCTGGATCGCCCACACCAACGAGCACACTCATGATATTATCCGGGGAAATCTGGCGCGGGCACCGATGTACAGCGGGCAGATCAAGTCCCGCGGTCCGCGTTATTGCCCGAGCATCGAGGACAAGGTGGTCCGTTTCGCCGACAAGCAATCTCATCAGGTGTTTCTCGAACCGGAAGGCTACGACGATTCGTGGATGTACTGCAACGGGATTCCGACTTCGCTGCCGCGCGATGTGCAGGACGCCCTGGTCCATTCCATCCCCGGCCTGGAAAAAGCCGAAATCGTGCAATACGGCTACGCCATCGAGTACGACTGGGTGCCGACCGACCAGATAAGCTCGACCCTGGAGAGCAAGCCGGTGGCCGGTCTGTATCTGGCCGGCCAGATCAACGGTACGAGCGGCTACGAGGAGGCCGCCGCCCAGGGCCTGCTGGCCGCGATCAACGCCGTCGCCCGGTTAAAGGGGACGGAGCCGGTCGTACTGGGCCGCGACCAGTCGTATATCGGCGTGATGATCGACGATATCGTGACCCGCCCGCCGGACGAGCCTTATCGCATGTTCACCTCGCGGGCCGAATACCGCCTGCATTTACGTAGCGACAACGCCGACGCCCGGCTGACGCCCATTGGACGGCGCGTAGGGCTGGTCGACGATCAGCGATGGGGCCAATTCCAGCAGAAACAGGCGGCCATCGCCGAACTACGGGCCCTTCTGCGGGAAACCCATTTGGAGGGCCGGTCACTACAGGAATGGCTACGCCGACCGGAGGTGCGACTCAGGGATTTGGCATCTCAAATCCCCGCTCTAAATATGGCATTGTATGCCACCGCGGTCAGCGACGCGGTCGAAATTGACGCACGCTATGCCGGTTATCTCGAGCGCGAGCAGCGGGTGATTCAACGATACCGGCAGATGGAGACCAAACTCATACCGGCCGGCTTTGATTATGCCGCCATGCCGGAGCTCCGCCGCGAGGCCCGCGAGAAATTCGCCCGGGTCCAACCGCGCAGCGTCGGCCAGGCCGCCCGTATCAGCGGCATCAGCCCGGCGGACATCGCCACGCTGTCGATTTATCTGGCCCGGCATCATCGGGAATCCGCAGGATAGATCCGCCATTATGGGGATTGGAGTATTGACACACTTGGACAAATCAATATCGTTGCTCCCGTGATACTTCTTATGTCCACAAATACCTATCGCTTGCTGATAACCTTAGGAATTTCTTGGGAGGTGAACGCATGATACGCCTGTCCAGCATTTCTTTTCTTATAGCAGCTTCGATCGTGTTCGAATGCACATGGGCGGCTACCACCCTTAAACATTACTACGCCCACCCGGCAGTCGAGGATGAACACGGAGTCATCGCCCCTTGGTATACCGGGCTGAACGGCCAGTGCGATGCACGGGTGCGTATATCCGCCGAGACTCTCAAACGTTATCCGTGGACCGATCCGGGCAAAGCGCCGGTGTCCCTGCCCGAATACATTTACAGCGGGCATTGGAGCATCGATGAGAACGGCACGATCAGCGTGCCGATGATTACGGACTGGCACAACGGCGATTATGGCCAGCGAGCGGCGTATTCCCTCGGAGCATTTATCGAGTATTACCGTTATACCGGCGATGCGGCGGCCCTGGCCCATATTACTCTTTACGCCGACGCCCTGCTGGAATTAGCCCTTACCCCGGACGACCATCCGTGGCCTCGGTTTCCTGTCAGCGTGCCAATAGAGGGCAAACCTTACGGGCAAGCCGACCCGAGCGGTTTCATGCAACTGGACATCGTTGGCGAGATCGGAGTGTGGATGATCCGGGCCGCCCAGATCATGGGCAACGAACGATGGATGGAAGCCGCCCGTCATTGGGGCGACCTGCTGGCCGAAAGACGTTTGCGCGAGCCAGGCCTGAATCCTTGGCCTCGGTACGCGAATCCTGAGGAGGTACAATGGGAGGATCGGGCCACCGGAGGGGTTGTCTATATCCTTGAGTTTTTGGACGAACTGCTCCGCACGGGTTATACCGGCAAGGACAATGCCTTGGTCAAAGCCCGCGAGGCCGGTGTGGCTTATCTACAGGATGTTCTGCTGCCGAACTGGACGGGGATTGACACTTGGGGTCGGCATTACTGGGACTGGCCTTGCACAACCCAAATCCAAAATGTGACCACGTTCACCGCCCGTTACCTGATGAATCATCCGGACGAATTCCCCAACTGGCGTTGCGATGCCCGGAATATGCTTACTCTTTTCTTGAATCGCGTGGGGGTCAACCCGGACTCGAACGCGGACACCTTCAGCGGGGCCTGGGCGTATCCGGAAGCCGCCAATTGTTGCGGGCGATCGCTGGTCTACGCCCCGCAAGAAGTGGCGACCGCTTTTGCGCAATACGGCGTGCTGGCCGACTGTGAATGGGCCCGAGAAATGGCCCGCCGCCAGATCATTTTGGCCACTTACGATTTCCATGAAACCGGAGTGGTTGAAGACCTGATAGACGGGGGCGCGTATGTCCATAAAACCTGGTTCAAGATCGCCCATCCGTGGGTGCTCAAGAATATCCTGCACGCCATGGCCTGGATGCCGGAACTATTCGGAGCCGCCCGCGAAAACCATATCATGCGCAGTACGGCGCTGGTCACCCATGTGATTTATG
>JAAYCU010000360.1 GCA_012729595.1 Phycisphaerales bacterium | reverse complement strand
GATCTCGCAAGAAAGAATAACGTATGCAATACCTTAAGTCATGCGAACAAGCAACGAATGACCAGACGACCGAGCCATATGACCAAGCATAGTTGTCATATCTGGCAATTACCTGCGCCCATCCAATAGGAAACAGATGATTGTCGCAGGGCGTACCCTGCCGTTTGGTATTGCCCGGCTATCGGAGTGGTCGTGATGATAACATGGCGGCTCCAGCTATTAGCAAAACCAGAGTGGAGGGTTCGGGAAGTCGTTGACTAAACAGCCATTTGGAAATGCCCGAGGTCCGGGTGGTCCATTCCGTTGCCACCGTCGCATGTGAATACTCTCCAGGATATTGGCTGTATATGAAGCGATTCCAGGCCACCGGATCGTCATCCGACGACGCATAATTATCCAATTTGATCAGATCGGTGGATAACCCGTTATCAAAACCAGGATCGATCAATGCCAGCATTCCGAGCGAACCCGCGCCGTCGGGATCGGAGTCGTTAGGCAGAGAGTTAGGTACGGCAGTATCGGTCTGCCCGTGTATTGCCCAAAACGGAGTTTTCTGTAATTCTTGAAGACGGTTTTTCGGGCCGCTACCCGCGGCGGCTATAGCGGCGGCATATAAGCCAGGATTGCGACCTACAGTGTCCCATGTGCCATAGGCCCCCATGGAATCACCCACCACATAGATACGGGTTGTGTCTATCGTATCGGCCCGGATTCCCAGTACGGCCGCGAGCACTGCGTTGTTACCGCTATCGATCAGATATTTGAGCAGCCCTTCCGTTAGGTGCATCGGTTCGGTGATGGTTACAGCGCCCTGATCATACGGGCCATAGTTCCAGTCCACGTCCACATACCGCTTATCACTCGTTACCTGCGTTGACAGGACGAAAGCATTGTACTGCGGTGTAGTTAGCGCCTGGTGCGCGAAGAACCGTGGGGTTTGACGCGTAAGATTAGCGTTATTGTTGTTGCCCCGCGCACCGGCACCGTGCAGATACAGAACCAGAGGGTATTTCTGGGTTCCGCCGGCTTCATAACCGGCGGGTAAGGTCAAACCGAATGGAATTGAAGCGGAACCGGTACCAGCGACATTCTGGTCTGTGTAGCTGCCCTTTTTCCACTGCAATACTTGGCCGTTCCATGACTCGGAAAACCCGGCCAGGCCGGAGATTGTTCCCGCATGAACACTTGGGACGCCCACAAAACATATCAATGCTGCGATAATAGCCACTCGTTTCAATGAAGCACTCCTATATCATGCGCTTATGTATTAATTACGGCGATTATTCCTCGGCGTAGGCCAAGCAGCATCGCCGAGTTACTGAGGGTAACACCAATCTTCCCGAAACCACGGCATCCGCGAAAGACAACCAGATGACAACCAATTGCTTCTCCGAAAAGCCAGCGGTTTGATCAGTGAGACGCAATATTCGTTATCTCAAGGATACAAATGCGGAACCTCAAGGTCAATTAAGCATACAGCGTGCCGCAGGCAACAATATAGATCATTATTTGTCAAAATAAACATGATGCACTTGCGGATTGCCACCCCTTCGTTACGATGATATTTTACATGAATGAGTGATACTGTGTTCTGCCGTTGTGTAGCCGACGGTGATGCTGTCCGACTGGAGAAAACAATGCCCCTCAGACAAATTGTTTCGGCGTTGGTCTATTGCAGTATATCCATGGCGAGCATGCCGGGGTCTTCACTTGCCGCCATGTCCTCCGGCCCTCGGCTCCAGCGGCCAGGATGCGAGGATGAGCAAAGCCTATTCGCGATTGGTAATGGTCGCATGATCGCCTATCTGAAGGGGCCGGAAGTTACGCATATCTGGGGGCCTCCATATTCCTCGCCAAACCTCGCCCGTATCGAGCTGAGGACGCCGCCAGGGTTGACCACCGTGTCGTCGCGTGAGGGTGGCAGCGCCATCTGGCATCACACCCTTGGCCTCGAGGGGGAATCACAACCCGTGATAACTATCACCGACTTCATGGATTCGGACCTGCCATGCATGATAAGAATTATTGAGAGCAAAGTGTTTCTGGAGATGGTGGTGTACACGGAAAATGCCAGACGAACCTGCGCAGGCGGACGTTACGACGGGCGTCACGCCATGCTCTGCACTCATCCGGCCGGGAGCTTGGTATATGGATACCGCTTACACTCCCAGCACCCCATGACAATCCAGCTTCTCGTTGAAGGATCACTGTGTTTCGGATCATCGCTATCGGCGGTCGATCCACTGGTTATCAAGATCTCCCCTGGCCGAGGTCAACTGACCATCGTCGGCGGACCAGAGCTTCCACAATGTATCAGTAACACTGATATGGCCTTGCGTACAGGGGTTGACAATATGCTGACGCGTACACGGACATGGTGGAATCGCGAATTGACTCAGGTCACGGTACCCGACTCCGGGATTGGTCGGATGGGCCGGATAGCGGAGGACGTGGCCGTCAACATTATCACCCAGCAAGCTGTTGAAGGTGCCGTATTGGCCGGCCATAACTATTGCTTGGCATACGTACGTGATCAGCTCGGCGTTGCCCGGGGACTACTCGACTTGGGTCTTCACCAGCGAGCTCGGCAGATTCTTGCATATTACTGGAATGTATTTCAGCGGGTAGGGCGTATTCAGAATGCCCAGACTATCGGGGGCTGGCCAGATTTTCACGTGCACGAAAACGACGAAGTCGAACTGACCTCATATATAATTCTGCAGGCATTTGAGTATCTGGATCGCACCGGTGATGTGGCCTTTGTACGTGAAATATTCCCCATGCTCTCCTGGGCCTTCGATATCCAGAGGGGGCATATTGAAAAAGACATGCTCCCATTCAACGGCGATGAAACCTATATTGCCGGTGATATCCTGCCCCGCTCGTGCATGGATCACGGATCTGCGGAGTCAACCTACTTATTTTTTGCATCCGGCTATCGCTTGGCCGACTGGGCAGAATCCCAGGGGCTTTGGGATATCGACAAAGCGGATGCGGCTCGTGGGCAGTGCCAACAAGTGCAATCTGCCTTTAGTGCGAATTTCGTTGTGGACGGCCGGATCATGCTAAACAACCCGGCACGGGCCGAGGGCCTCAACTATCCACGCTTTCGTCACGGGGTATGCCAGGCCCGCTTGCCCGGCTGTCTGTTCTTTGGTTGGCTAGAGCGCAAGGTGCCCGGCCGGTACTGCTGCGAACGCTGTTTTGTCAACGATTCAGTTATACCGCCGGCATCGTCGCAACATTTCCTTGCATCGGTGGCCTTGACGCCCGTGTTTGTTGGCTTTCCGATAGAATCTCGCCCCATAGGGATTGCCGACCTCGATGCGGCCCTGGTCGACCTGCGCGACGCCGACGGAAAACTTGGCTACGGCTCGTGTCGGCTTCCAGGCTATGAATTGGGTTTTCTTCTATATGCCATGAGCGAACTCGGACACGCGGACGGAGAGCATATGGCGGAACTACTCGTAGGACTACTCGACCCAACGGGTGCCTGGGTGGAGTACTACCAAGCCGGCCAGCCGCAGGGCACTCGTTACCGCCCCTGGGAAAGCGCAATCAACTATAGCGCCTTGGTCAACTTCTCCATGAAAATGGGCCGCAACAGAGCTGCAAAAAACACTCCGTAATAGTGATTAACGCAGCAATCGGGCCCAGCTCGCTTTCCAATCGCCAATAGAAGGAACAGTGCTGTGTGGATTTAGGCTATTGGGTAGTAACCGACGATTAGCCGCCTAGTTAAATAAAAGTTTTCGAGTAGCGTCATTTTTCCCTTGACATAGCTGAAACGAGGATTCATAATTGAACGAGTAAGGGCAGCCAAAAAACTATTGTAACTGGAGGCGAACGCGTCAGCAATCGCTATGTTAACACACCTGGTCGCACCCCACACAGATAGACAATCCCCCCCTTGTCTGTCTCATTGCGACCAGGTATTTTTTTGTCCTCTGCGGCACCGCCGTCTACGCTGAGTTCATGGGTATTCGCCGGTCCTGTAAACTCCGAAAGCACCTGTTCGATAGCGAATTGGACCATTGCATCCAGATCGCCGTGCAGATTTTGAAGGATAATCAATCCAGCAATTGAACACTCCCGATTCATCGCGATTTCCCACGTTAACCATGAGAACTGCAAGCTTCGATGAGCTATTGACCTGGAAAACCACTAGCGGAGAAAATGACGGCAGGAGTAGGCGCAATGTATAGGCCCTTACACCGAAACTTCTCTGCGTTTTGCGCGCATGTTATCCGGTATCAAGCGGCCGGTCGAGCAAGGGCTTGGGGATAGTGATCATCATGAATCGCCAGGATAGCGGACATCATCGCG
>JAAYCU010000359.1 GCA_012729595.1 Phycisphaerales bacterium | reverse complement strand
CACACCTGTCGGCCCGGGATCTGGCCCAGGTCAACGTGGATACCACCGTGCAAGAGAAAAACATCACCTATCCGACGGACTCGAAGCTGCTGTACAAAGCCATTGTGAAGCTGGTCAAGGCCGCCCAGGACCGGGGGCTCCGCTTGCGGCAATCGTATCTCCGGGTAGGCAAAAAATGCCTCACTCTCCGAACGCCGACGGCGGCGACGCCGTAGCGCGATCGAGCCGAAGATCGGCCACGTGAAGAGTGATCACCGGATGGCCCGCTGCTTCCTGGCGGGCCTGATGGGCGACGCGATCAACGCGGTGTTGGCCGCAGCCGGGGCCAATCTGCGCAAACTGCTCCGGCGGTTCTTTTTTGCCATTTTTATTGGCTGGGAAGCGTTGCCAAGCAGCTCGAGCACCGTTTTATGCCCTGGCATGCACCGCGTAAGCTTTGGATGAGTTATCTGAGGCATGCTTCCCGGACAAGAATCACGCTTCCTCATGCTCGAAAATTCAGCAAGCGGTTTTTCAGGGGCGACGAAATAATCCGTATGCATGATTCAATATCGATAGCTTCGCCGAATCAGGCCAAGGCAACCGATCATGACCAGAAGGACACTACCGGGCTCGGGAATCTGGGACACGCGAAACCCGACGTTGAAGATTTCGCTTGCCGGGAAGTAGGAGTTGCGACTCGATTCATGCAGGCCGACCTCGTAGTTGTAGAACGACCCACCTCGTATGCCACGTTTCAAGCCGATAATCACGGCCTCGTTCCACTCCCACACATTGCCACCCTGGTCATAGGTGCCATAGGGGCCGGCCGAATTCTCGAATGCACCCGTAATGGTCGTATAGTACGGAGCGTCAAGGGGATATACGCCGTTGTCGGTGTAATAGTTGGCATTATTGCCGGAGAGGTCATGGATGTCCTGGCCTGGGGACAGGTTGCTACCCGTCGGATAATCCCAATACTCCGCATCAGCCGAACCGCCCTTATAATAAGCGGCCTTGTACCACTCATCCTCGCTGGTGACCGCCCATTTCCAGTCCGCCTGGCGGCTGATCTTTATCAGGTCCGCATTGCTTGTCGCCCCGTTGAGGTAGTAGGCTCCATCCTCGGTCGTCAAGGGGCCTTGGACTCCGATCGGCTGCCCATTATGCAACCAGTTGGCGAACCGCACGGCGTCACCCCAGGAAACGTAATTCACCGGGCGGTTGGCCCATTCCGGCGCTACGCTGTAGGTGTAATGGCCGGCCGAGCCGCTCCGCTGGATTCTGCAACCAAGGGAGTTTGACCACATCTCCGGGTTATACAGGCCATAGGTATCAGTCGCGGCCACGGCATTGAGGAACTCCGTGTATTGCCCCGCTGTGACCTCGTATTTCCCGATGTTATAGATGTAATCCACCGCGCCACAGATACGGTTGGGGCCGTAGCCGCCGTAACTCTCCCCAGACCACTGCCCCGCGTTCCCAGGATCGCCCACGCGAACGGTTTCAATGTTCAGCGCTACCGCCGACTCCGCCAGCAGGGCAACAATAGAGACCCACATATATGCCTTGAAAGCGTCCATGCCTTTTCTCCTCATTACCATGTATCTTGGGGATTATCTCACAACTGGTCGTTACCTTAGAAGCCCTACGAACACTTCATAGGGTTCACGGATCGCCCCCACCCTCCTGTCTGAGCGGCGATACGATTTGCTTATATACCGTGTCCCAAAGCGGCCTTCGGCCGCAACCAAATAGTTTTTGAACAGTGCCTCTAGCAAAAGTGGCGTTCTGGCCTGACCATGGTTGTTATCTACGCAGCCGTGGAAAGGAGAACGCCGTGGATCATTTT
>JAAYCU010000358.1 GCA_012729595.1 Phycisphaerales bacterium | reverse complement strand
TTATGAGATTTTATACGCGGACCTGCCAGCCGTGGGACACCGGAGGCTACCATGAAATTGTATGGTAAAACGCAGGCCCAGGTTGATGCAAAGCGATTAGAGCAGCTTTCGGACAGCGTGAGGTCAGAGCGCGATAGGCGCATCGAGGCCATTCAGTGGCGGCGCGACCGACACCGGGATGAATTATCCCTTGGCCTGGCGCCAACGGAAGAACTGGCGCCAATCCTCACATATATCCAGGCACTCAGAGACGTTCCGCAACAGGCGGGCTTTCCAACAAACATCCAGTGGCCGGAGGTGCCGGAATGAACATAACCATAAATCTTGCCACAGTGGGGCAGATTTTAGCGATAGCAACTGCGCTAGGCGCTATCTGGGCAACGCTACATCAGAGGAGGCAACTCGCCGTGAAAGAGGGAGAGCGCAACGCGCAGATCAAAGCCTTAGAGGAAAAAGTCATTGCCCAGGGAAAGGAAATCAAGACCCTAGAGGGGAAGACCCATAGCACCGACGTTGACCTGGGCAAGATAAACGAAAAAATCGATAACCTCACCGATATGATCCGGGACATAAAAGATAGGATAGACAAGATAGCCCCGCCCACAGTCCAAACGCCGGCGCGGTCAGCAGCCGGGGAGCACCGGGAATGAGTACGAAAATAGAAGATCTCGCCGAGCCTTTCCGCAGCAAGGCACGGGCTTTTATTTCGGACCTGAAGGCGAACACGAGCAATTTTAAATGCATGGGCTCTGACGGTTTTATCGTCCTGGAAACCCTACGTAGCCAGGACACGCAGATCGCGTACTTCTCCAGGCTACTAGCCAGCCATGTGCCGGCCAAGTACCGGCGACAGGCCGTGAAATTCGTAAAAGCCCTATACCGCCGGGCGGGGCTTTACGAAATAGCAGATTCAGAAGCCATTAAGCCGGTTTCCTGGACCATGGAGAGCCGCCACCTAGAAGGGGAGGCCATGGATATATGGCCGACCAAGATGGGGAAAATATGGTGGGCTCCGAAAACATGGGAAGGCTGGGCGAGAATGGCCGAGATTGCCGCCCGGCATGGCATCGAGGCGGGATACACCTGGTCAGGGGATGAGCAGGATCCGGCCCATTTTCAGGAGGCAAGAGAGTGAAATTCAACCCGCTAACCAAGGCCGCGACCTATTGGTCCAGCCTGGCCAGCGTCCTGGCGGTTTATTTCGTAACCATAGCAATCGACAGAGATGGGGCTCAGGCAATTTCCAAGGCTATAGTCGCAGCCATTATCACGCTTTCCGGAATCTCCCAGGGGCTCAACGTTGCCAACAATGTGCAGCGATCGGCCCTATACCGACCGGAGTTGGACAAGGAGAAAAAGACCAATGATAAAGCCCGCAACGATTGATCTCACTGTTGCGAATGGAAACGGCATTCTACAGGGCTCTCCCTGGGAGATCAGCGTCAACGTATCCGAACGGGAAGACGGAACAGACACCCCCGTTGATATTAGTGACATGATCGGAGCTTGTATCATAAAGGACAGCGCAAAATCACGAGATATCCTGGCCGCGCCAGCCTTCGCCATAACAGACGGTCCTGGAGGGAACTTTACCTTGAGCCTGACTGCGGCCGAAACCGAGGCAATCCCTGCGTCCGGGAAAAGCCATCGGGAAACCAGCCGCCTCTATATCGAGGTTAGGCTCGACGAAGACAGAGCCCTCCAGGGGACTATTGAGATCAGCCCGACGCTGATGAAGGAATAAGCGATGGCCGAAATAGTCTATACGATCGGCGCCAGCGAACGGCCGCTTGTTTATACCGTGAACATCGGGAGCCCCGGCCCTCGCGGCCCGAAAGGCGACAAGGGCGACCAGGGGGAAACCGGTCCTGCAGGGCCACAGGGGTCACAAGGGATTCAGGGCCCAGCGGGGCCTCAAGGAGAAACTGGACCGACCGGCCCAACCGGGGCTGAAGGACCTCAAGGCCCCCAAGGTGAAACCGGGCCGGCTGGTCCACGGGGAGAGCAGGGAATCAAGGGTATCCAAGGGGAAACGGGCCCACAAGGTATACCCGGACCACAGGGCGCCACTGGTCCACAGGGGGAACAAGGCCCTGCTGGACCACAAGGAGCCGCCGGCGAGAGTTATGAGGGGTATTCCGTCGAGTGCTCCAATAAGGATGCAAGCGGCATTTTCACAACTATCGAATTCCGCGATGTTTTCGGCAATCTCCGCAAGCGCTCCGTACTATCCGGCGGTACTCCGCCAGCCTATACCACGCGCACGGTTACGTTTTTCGCTGCCGATGGCGTCACGCAAACGGGCCAGAGGATATACACAATAACCTACGACAGCGACGGGGATTTCTTATCCGAAATAGAGGTGGTGGGATGAAGAACGATCTATCTCTACACAAGATTTTGATAAATAAGCGGGTCCAGGGCTGGGTACGCCCCGCCGACTGGTTGCCTATGCCAGATATACCCGCAGGCGAGCAAAAAGCAATATTGCTGGTTGGGATATATAGCGATGTGCCAGATATGACGCAGATGTTTACAGTATATAGTGGCACCTATACCGTTGACTGGGGAGATGGTAGTCCTCCCGAGAACATCATTGGCACATCAGGACATGCCTATGATTATGCTGCATTACCAGAGGCGACACTGACACCAGATGGCTACAAGCAGGTTATTATCACAATATCATGTCCTAGCTTCACGAGCCTTACCATATCTAACAATTTCAAAAGTCATTTCGCTATTTTAGATATTTCGGTCAGGGCTCCCAGCATGAACGGCCTGAGCATACAGGCATCATACTATGCACAACGGTTAAGATTTTTCGGGCCTGCTAATTTAACATCTTTAAATCTAAACGGCGGGGCATTTGAAACGGTTTATTTTGAAGACCCGAATCCCACTAAAACAGAGCGATGGTTCCGCAACTGTTATCGAATAACAGATATAGACCTCAACATGGCAGGGAAAACGATCACCTCGCTCGAACGAATCGCTGAATATAACTACGCGGTTAAATCGGTAAATTTACACGGAGTAAAAGTATCGGGAACGAGCGTGGCCGCTTTCTATAACTGCTCTTCTTTGGAGGAAGTCTTAGGAATTGATGTAGAAAACGCGACAAGCTTATCCTCAATGTTCGCGTACTGCTACAAATTACGCCGCGCAAACATTACCGGGATTGCACTAAATATATCATTTGCCGACTGTCTCATTCATAGAGACGAGCTTGTTGAAATTTTCAACAACCTCAAAACGGTCTCTGGACAAACAATCACAATCACAAACAACCCAGGGGCTGCCAGCCTTACCGCGGCCGAGCGAGCGATCGCCACGGATAAGGGCTGGACGATTACAGGATAAGGAGCGGGTATGGACGACACGAGCGGATTTTACAAAGCCGATGGAGAAACCCTACTTTTTGGGCCGAATTTCGTGGAGAGCAGGGACTACAAGCTAGAGCGCCCGAAGCATGGGGAGTACGCCTATCCGGTCCACGGCTGGTACTGGTTCGAGAGCGAAGCGGAGGCCCGAGAGCATTTCGGCCTGCCAGCGGGGCAGGCATGAATGCCAAAATCAAAGCGATTATCATTACTGCTACTCTTTGCCTTCTGCTCGGTGGTGGCTTTTTCGCAGGCTATCGAACCGGATACCCCGACGGCCACAGGGCCGGGATTATCGACGGAGCAGCTACAGAGCGCCGAGCCATTGAACAGGCAGCAGCCGATAGATCCGGAGAGTTTAGCCGCCACCTTGCGGACGCTCTCCGGGAGGCTACGGAGCGAGGCGACCGGATGGAGGCAGGACTCCGCGGAGCTATCGAAGCGAGTCGAGGAATTGCGGGAATTATTGAGCAAGGCGGAAGCCGAGCGGATGCTATTGAACGAATCGCTGACGAAATCGACCGAATTGCAGGAATCATCGAAGAAGGAACACGCCCAGGAATTAGCAGCCCTGCAGGCCAGGATGAAGGCGGAAGCGGCCGCGATTGAGAAGGAACGGGATCAGGCCCGGAGATCCGCGCAGCTATGGAAGGCGGCTGCATTTATCACCGCCGGCGCCGGGGCCGGTTTCGCCCTTGGAGGCCAGGCCGGAGCGGCCGCAGGAGCCGTAGCCGGGGCCTTGCTCCAGGTAATAATACCCGCGTTTTGAACCAAAGCCCTTCAAGTATGTGGCAATACTACAGAAACATCAGTATACCCCTAGGGGGTAGATTTATGGCTAGTTTTAACCCTAATAAAATGACTATTGCTAGGTTTGGAAAGAAGGTATACGATACTTTTACGATTTTTTTCGAAAACTCTCGAATATTGTATTATTATAATATTGAGGGAGAAGGTAAGGATATGAATAAAAATTACGATTTCTTCATGAAAAACCGAGCAATGATCATTGCTGGCCATGAGAATTCGTACGTAGTCATCAAGGACGAAGCTGTACAAGGGTACTTTGCTACCGATATCAAAGCCATAGAAGCGATGAAAGGTAGCAATCTTGGCACGTTCATCGTTCAGAAGTGTGTAAACGAAGAGAAAGGCACAGTAGAATTCTATAGCCGACGGATAGTTTTTGCATGATTCCGCAATCCGCAATCTCAATCTACGCTGATGGCATAGCTAATGCTATACTCTGTAAAGATGTAAAAGTGAAGACGGCGAAAGTAGTAAGAGATACTTTCCCGTCCTCCACCCAAGAAGTAAATGTAATTGCCCTTTGGGACACGGGAGCTACTTCAAGCTGTATAAGCAACAAACTTGCAGACAAATTAGGACTGACACTGTTATCTTTTACAAAAGTAAAAAATTCCGGAGGGACCCATGAAGCTAGGGTTTTTAAGATTGACCTGGATATCATGGGAAGAATGAACGTTGAAAACTGGAATGTG
>JAAYCU010000357.1 GCA_012729595.1 Phycisphaerales bacterium | reverse complement strand
GTCGGCCTCCTCAACCTTCCAGATCACCTTGTCCAGATCGAACGCCAACTCTCGATTTTCGATCAGCACGCGGCTGGTAATAAAAGAAGTCAGATCCCCGCTCTCTGCATAGCCGCCCTCCGCAATGACCGGCATAAGCAACGGATAGGGTTCCTTGTTCGTAAGTGAATCATAATAACCGCGCACAAAGGCCTTGGAGACAGAAGCGCCGCGTGGCAACAGCTCCAGAGCCATCGGATAAAAACTACCATCCGAAGCGTCACCCATCCGTAACGGCGCAGTCGAATCACCCCCATCAATCTGAACAGTGATCGCGTCTGGAGCCGAAGCAGGAGCACTGGCGATCTCCATCGCACTGGTACTGGTCGATGGAAGGGTGGCGGGCCTGGTCGTCGGCACCGGCCATTCCTCGGCCGGCGTTTCCACCGGTGGCGGCGGGGGGAAAAAATGGGGAGAGATATAAATCCACAAATAAAATACCGCAAAAGCGGCCAGCATCGCCGTTATAAGCCGTCGTGTGTCCATCTATCTCGCTCTTAATCTGGGTAACCGCGCAGGTGGTTACAGGTTATGCGCGTCGCCGTCGGCGGAGAAAGCGTCATCGCCCTTCCAGCAGCCGATGGCCAAGAAAATCATCCAGCTCAGGAGTGTCCAGAATCTTCCTCACGGTCTGCTCAATGTCATACTCGACCCTGATGAACTCCACCCGGCCTTCATCGACGATTCCGTAAGCGGCCCGCGGGTCACGATCCCGGGGTTGCCCCACGCTGCCTACGTTGATCACAACCTTGTCATCCTCGGCAATCTCATACAGACCCGGCTCAGCCAGTTCGTCCGGGGCCTCAAAGTATGGATCATCTACGAAAACCCCCGGAACGTGCGTATGCCCCACGAAACAGGCCACCTCGGAAAATCGCTCAAAATTGGCCATCAGTTTATTTGGGTTGGTATAAACGTCGTCGGCAAAAAGGTATTCGTTGACCGGCCGACGCGGTGAACCGTGTACAAAAAGCATACCCTCATAGACCGCCCGTGCCGGAAGTTTGCCAAGAAAATCCCAGCGTCGGTCACGCAGAACCTTGTTCGGCTCGTCTTCCAGCATTTGTCGGGTCCAGTAACAAGCGCGTTCTGCCCCCAGGTTGAAATTATACGGCTCATAAAAAACCGCCTGATCATGGTTGCCGCAGATGACCATCTCGCAGCGTTCGATGAGAAGATCCACGCATTCCCGAGGGTTAGCCCCGTATCCTACCACGTCACCGAGGCATACGATATGTTCAACCCCACGGGCATCAATATCGTTCAATACCGCGGTCAGGGCTTCGATATTGCTGTGAATATCACTTATAATCGCAAACATCAACCGTCTTCCTGTTCCAACTCATTCTTATTCCGTGGCTTGAAGCTTCCCGGAACCAGCAGTGACAGACCTACCGCTCCGACCTTCAATGGGCCATATGCTAAGGCCGAAGGGCCTCGTATGCAAATGGCCACGGGCAAACAGGTTAAACCTCCACCATGACAATTAACAGGGACACAACGCCTCCAGATTACGGCGTGCGAACAGCCCGGTTTCGATTTTGAGTATGTATACTTTTACCGCGACATGCCAGGACTTTCAGTTTTTTACTTGTCAACCGGCTTAGTGCCACCATATAATGTGTCACTAATAGGACATATCCTATTCTTCCTCCCCGGGAGCGTATGGACTATGAAAATCGGCATTATGTCCGACAATCACGGTCGGCTCCGGCCCGTCCGGCGGGCTTTGGAATTGCTGGAGGCGGGCGGGGCAGATGGCATCATTCATTGCGGAGATACCGGAGGAATAAGCACTCTGGAATTACTGGCGGGACGTCGCGGCTGGTTCGTCTGGGGTAACACAGACTTCCCAGAGCCCACTTGGCGAACCGCCGTGCAAGCACTGGATTTACCCTGGCCGGACGGCTCTCTCAAACTCACTTTGGACGGCAAGCACATCGCCGTTTTTCACGGACATGAACCGGCTTTTTCAGAGATGCTAGAAAAGGCGGACTGCGACTATCTCCTACACGGCCATACCCACCGGGCATTCGACTATTACAATGATAAGATGCGGATCATCAATCCAGGCGCCCTGCACCGGGTCTCTGTCAAAACCGTTGCTCTACTGGACCTCCGTACCGACACCGTCGAATTCATCGAGATTGACGCCTGAGACTAACCTGACAGGACCGTAGCGGTGTTTTATAATGCGCCCATGCGTTTATTGACCCAAATTGAAAAACAACGGGTATGCGATTTGCTGACCAGCTTGGTCGGCATCAACAGCGTGGTAATCAGCCCCGAACAGGCCAACCACGACCGGGCCGAGGAGCGAATGGCCGACTTTCTTAACGATCATTTGCATAAGATGGGTATGACCGTCGAGCTACGCGAGGTTTATCCCGGCCGGCCTAATCTGATCGCCCATTGGCCCGGTCAGGGGGGCAACCGGAGCATGATGCTCGAATCGCACATGGATACGGTCAGCACCGAAGGCATGACCGTCGCCCCGTTCGCCGCCCAAATCCTTAATGGCCGCATGTACGGGCGAGGTACATGCGATACCAAGGGGTCGACGGCGGCGTTTCTGACCGCTCTGGCCATCGCTGCCGAAAGCGGGCAACTGCCGAATGACAAACTGTATTACGTGGGCACGGTTAGCGAGGAAACCGGCTGCCTGGGGGCGGCGGAACTGGTCAAGAGCGGTTTTCGGACGGAAGCAGCCATCGTCGGCGAACCAACCGGTTGCCGGGTGGTCACGGCCCATAAGGGGCCGCTGTGGATGGAAATTGAAACCCGCGGGAAGGCTTGCCACGCATCGGTACCGGACGAGGGAGTTAACGCAATAGAGATGATGTCCAGAATAGTAGCATTTGTCCATGGCCCCTGGAAGGAATACCTGCAAGGTCGGCGTCATCCGATGCTGGGCGCTTCTACGATGGCGGTCACCATGATCGATGGCGGCATGATGGTGAACATTATCCCCGCATCGTGTAAGGCCAGCCTTGATGGGCGACTTATCCCCGCCCTTTCGGCCAAAGAAACTGTCAACGATTTCCAGAGGATGCTGGCCGCTTATCTCGGAGACGACACCGACTTTGTCGTAACCAAGATCGAATCGAATCCCCCGCTGGACTGCCCCAGCGACGCGCCCTTAACGGGCCGCCTGCTCGAACTTTGCGGCCGCGCCAATGGACAGAACCGGCCGGAGGGTGTCCATTACTTCGCCGATTCCGGAGCATTCTACCAGGCTGGGATTCGTACGGTCCTGTTCGGTCCCGGCAATATAGCCCAAGCCCACAAGGCCGACGAATATATAGAGGTTAATCAGCTTTTTCAGGCAACCGAAATCATCCTTAATCTGCTGACCGAACACGCCGGAAAACCGATCCTCTGTAACGCGGAATAACCCACCCCTCGACAGGACCAGGCCTCCGCCAAGCAGGCGCCCCACCAAATGATATCAACGATAAATGGTCTTGATCTGTATGGGTATCCAAAATTCGTGGTAGGCAATTCCGGACGCTCAGAGCACTCCGGCATAGGGACGGATTCGATCAATCAAATCGTCGATCGTGTAATTC
>JAAYCU010000356.1 GCA_012729595.1 Phycisphaerales bacterium | reverse complement strand
TATGGAATCAGTAACGAGTCGGTCAGCGCATGTGTATATGGCTTAAGACTGGCAAAGGTATTTTGGACCGTTGGAATATCTTCGTGGATCGCAGTGACCGGATCATACCGTCCCCATAGGAAGTCGTCGTCGGCGCCGGCCGTGGCGTGACTGGCCCATTGGGCACTACCGTCTAGACGAACAATGGATTGCCCTTCCCGCTGATGGTTACGCGAGTTCAGCCTTCGATCGCGGGATTGGAGTGCCGTGAGTAATTCCGCACCCTGATAAGGCGGTGATCCGTAATCGCCGACGTTCTTGTCTGCTTGGAAGGAGTATATACCTCCTCTGGAATAGGATGGAGTACTATATACGCCACTTGCTGAGGTGATGTTGCGCTGTAGCATAGTGACGTGGTTACAGAAGGGATTGCGGTCCGCGGCGATAACGATCCGGGAATCATTGGTATTTCTCAATAACTGGCCTAGCATGGTTCCGGTAGTGCTATTCCGAAGATTCATCTGGAAGCTGTAACTGAACTCGAGCATCTCCCCGTCATTCTGCCCCAGAACGGCAGGGTCTTTTGTGGTTGATCCAGCTTTGGCCCACCCAAAGAAATCATATCTCTGCCTCGCTGAACCTGCTGGTAATGTCACCCAGCCGGTAGCATCTTTACCGTAAAAATAATCTGTGCCATCCGAGTATTCCATGGGTTCGGCCGGTACGTGGCCAAGGCTTTTCGTGCTGGGACAGATCATTTGCTTGGGATTGAGTGACGCTCGCTCCCCACCGACGAGGAGTTTAAAATAGCCCCGGGTTGATCCGGAAGCCGGTGTAGGGGTTCCTTGTCCTGAGTCGGCCTGGATCATTGCCATGATTTCATTGTCCGGTTTTTCGGCGTAAATACCGACTACCGTAGATCTTGCCGATGTTCTTTTTGACGGGTCGTGTGGGGCGGTTGGCAAAACGCCGGTTCTATCGGTTTCCGCGTATAGCAGGGAGGCCTGTGTAATACTTCGCAAATTAGTCAGGCAGACGGTTCTGCGGGCCGCTTCCCGGGCTCGGGATAGAGAGGGCAGGAGAATGCTGATTAGCAAGGCGATGATCGCCACCACCACCAGCAATTCGATCAGGGTAAAGCCGCCACGTTGAGGTTTTCGATCTTGAACCTTCACAACTGTACTCCTTATGCATGATACCGCGTCATTCGTGCGCTGGGGCTTTTTGCCGCCATCCCTTTCCGGCCGCAAAGACCTCGGGAACTGCCCCGTACCGGCGGAAGACAATATCGCTGGGAATCCCCCTCCTTTACAAACTTCTCGCACTTATATCACACAGCATGGGGTATGCCAATATCCTGTATGGGTTTCAGTGCATATTTGGGGAATAATCGAGGGTTCAAGCTGAATCATGTCATGAAATAAACCAGAGCGTGGTTTATATGAACCAAGGCAGGGGTTGCGATTCCGGTTACGCTGAAAACAATCCTTGCCCGTTGTTTGTATATGCCCAGGATCCGTGCAAGTAGCATCAGTCGGAACGCTTATGGATATCCTCTGGTTGCTCTACCGACAGGCCGAACTTGGCCATCCGGTAACGCATGGCTTCACGGCCGATAGATAACATTCTGGCGGCGGCCGAAACGTTGCCGTCCGTCTTGTGCAGGGCCCGTTCGATGAGGTTCTTTTCTACATCCTCCAGATGCACGGGACGGCCCAAGTCAATATCCCGCTCGGCTCGTCGAACAGGATCGATCATGGTCGGCAACGGCAAATCCCCGACATCGATTGTCTCCCCGGAAATCTGTAAGGTCGCGCTCTCTAAGGCGTGTTGCAACTCACGCACATTGCCCGGCCAATGGTAATGGCGCAAGATTTCCCGCGCTGATGGCGTGAGGGTCAGGGCGGAGAGAGCATATTTGGCCGACAGGCGACTGAGAAAATAATCGGCCAGTATCAAAATGTCCTCGCCGCGTTCGCGTAGAGGGGGGAGTTTGAAATGGACCACTTTGAGTCGATAGAACAAATCCTCCCGGAAGCGTCCGGTGGCCACCTGCTCGGGAAGAACCCGATTGGTTGATGCTATCATGCACAGATCGAAAGTACGGTCTCGAGTGCCGCCGACCCTGCGAATTGTATGGGTTTCCAGGGCCCGCAGAAGTTTGGGTTGCAAGGGGAGAGGGAGATCGCCGATTTCGTCCAGAAAAAGCGTGCCACCGTTCGCCGTCTCGATAAGCCCGGGCTTATCCGAGGAAGCCCCGCTGAACGAACCGCGTTGGTGTCCGAAAAGCTCCGATTCGAACAAATCGGCGGGGACTGCCGAACAGTTAAGGGCGACGAACGGGCCGCCGCGATGCGGTAGGGCGGCATGAAGATAGGAGGCCAGTAGATCCTTGCCTGTTCCGGTTTCTCCGGTGAGCAGCATGGCGGGGATTGCCCCGCTGGCCCCTGCGGTGCGCTTGCTTAGCCGGTCCACCTGTTCGCGTATCGCGGTGATGGTGGGACTATGGCCTATGAAGTGAATCTGGCGGAGACGTTCAGCCTGGGCGCTGCGAAATTGTTCTAACTGTCGGCGGGCTTGGGAGGCCGCCCAGACCCTGGCAATCGCCGCCTCCAGCACGTCCAGATCCACCGGCTTGACCAGAAAGTCAGTTGCTCCCCGCTTCATCGCATCGACCGCTACCTCGACGCTTCCGTAAGCCGTGATTACCAAAGCTTCGGTTTCCGGAGATTCGCGTTTAATACACTCCAGCAGGTCTAGCCCGTTGATACCCCCCAGTCTCACATCCATCACTACGATCTGCGGTGAGAAATCGCGGAATTCGGCCGCGACTTTTTCACCGACATGGACCAGCCGGACCTGGTGTCCTGCCCCGGACAGGGCTTCACCCATGGCCCTGGCCAGGCTGACTTCGTCCTCGACGATCATCACTTTCGGCATTATTGTTCCACACCTTCACCGGGTAATCTGGCGTTAATGGCGGGCTTTCGCGGTTTATTGATGCCCGCATGGCCCTGCCTCAATTCATCCCGAATCTCAACGCACCGGTAGGCCGCATTCTCTTAGTCCGCCCAACCATCCCAATTAGCCGAAGATGGCAACAAGCCAGTTAGCGATAGGAGGATATGCGGCGATAATAATCGTGTGCCTCCTGATGAACCTTACAAGCCGTTCGCAGTCGGCCTTTGTGCGCGGTTGATCGCGGATCGCAAGCGTTCATGCAGTTCCAGAGGGTTGTTTACCTGGGTCCAGCAGGCTTCGATCCCTGCGGTACCGGCGGTCGTGAACGCGATGGTTCCCAAGCGGGTGATCCGCTCATACCAGGCCAGAGTTACATAAGTATTCTGTATCTTGGTCAGTGGGCATTCAAACAGGTCAATATTCAAAATCCCCCGAATGCGCATGACTCGTCGGTTAGTCAGAACATAGAGACGCGAAACCCACTGGAGCATGGCGAGTCCGACCCTGGCGGCACTGAGAGCTACGGCCGCCTGAATAACTAGGGGGCGGTTAAGATAAGACAGACGATGGCCCAGCCAACCGGCCAGGAGGAGCAGAATTAGCAGACCCAGCAGCCAGCGGGCAGAGGTAAAAACGATAAACCATAACGATGGTTTGACCGCAAGAATTACAATTTCATCTCCGTCGAGCAGATGAGCGGGAAGTAAATCGACTGCCGGTAGTGCTTCGGACCCCGCCCCCTGTGCTTCGGTAAGCGGCGTCGGCCCCGAACGGCGGGCCGCCAAACCCGGTAAAGTGGTGGAGCGCTTTGACGGGAGATTCTTGGTGGTCTTTCGACCGGTCGCTTTTTCGATAACACGTTTCATTTCGGCAGAACTCGTTGAATAACATGGACCCTGGAATACTAATCGTCAGCAGGAGTATAACTCTTTTTTGAGTACGCCGATATCCGGCAAATTTCGATAAAGGTCGTTATAGTCCAAGCCGTATCCAACGACAAATTCGTTATCGATGTCAAACCCAACGAAATCGACGGGCAGGTCGATCGGAGCCTTGCTGGGTTTACGCAATAGCACACAAGTTCGTAGCGAACGCGGGCGAGCCAGCAGGAGGCGCTCACGCACCAGCCGTAGTGTCCCGCCGGTGTCGAGGATGTCGTCCACTAATAGAACGTGGCGATCGGTTACATCCACGTCAAGCTCCCGGAGAACCCGGGCCCCGCGCGATTCGGTGGTCGCGCCACGATAAGCCGAGACGGTGATCAGTCCGATGCGCATGGGCTGTGGAAGCCGTCGCATCAGGTCGGCCGTAAAGATCAACGCGCCGGAGAGGATCGAAACCAGCACCAGGTCCGCATTGGTTTCAAGGTCGTAGGCTCGGACTATCTCACCGGCTAAATCGTCCACGCGCTGGGCGATTTGCTCGCGAGGGAACAGAATTTTAGCAATATCCGCCTGCATCTGAGGTGATTATACAAACGATACAGAAATATTTCAGGGGGCAATGCTCTTT
>JAAYCU010000355.1 GCA_012729595.1 Phycisphaerales bacterium | reverse complement strand
CAACGCGCCCTCCGAGGGTGTGCTGTATCATCTCCGGCTCCGACACTTGCCAGAAATCATTCGGTCGCCTTCTCCGTGTCTGCCAGGTAGGTTGCCACCAATTCCCGATATTCCTCCGGCGATCTGAGCAGGCGGATCTGGTCGCGGAAGGCGCGGGGGGCGGCCAGGTGTTGAAAATACCAGCTCACCCGTTGGCGAAACATGAGGATTGCCCGCCTTTGCCCGTAATAATGCAGTAGATTCTCGAAGTGCCGGTTAATCAAGGTGATACGCTCGGCCGGACGCGGCGGGGGGGGCGTGCGACCGGTGGTTAGGTACGCGTGGATATCCCGGAATATCCAGGGATCGCGCAACGCCGCACGGCCGATCATGACTCCCGCGCAGCCGGTGCGCTCGATCATGGCCTTGGCGTCCGCTGGGCGGCGGATGTCTCCGTTGCCTATTACCGGTATGCCTCGTACTGCCTGTACTACGTGGGCGATGCCCTCGATATCAATAGTCCCGGAGAATTTCTGCACGGCCGTGCGCCCGTGTATAGTCACTGCTGCAATCCCCGCTTCCTCCAGTTGGCCGGCCAGTGTCGGGGCGATTATCGACTGTTCATCCCATCCGAGTCGCATCTTGGCCGTCACCGGAATCTCCACCGCCCGCACGACACGTTCGGCCAGCCGCAAGGCCCGTTCCGGTTCACATAAAAGGGCGGCCCCGGCTCCTCGCTGCACGATTTTCTTGGCCGGACAGCCGAGATTGATATCCACGACGGATACCCCCTGGTCGCGGGCCCAGCGGGCGGCGTCGGCCATCTCTGATGGCTCGCGCCCATATAGTTGCAGGCACAACGGCCGGTCCACCGGCTCCGTGCGTACCAGCTCCCGGGTCTTCGAGGTCTGATTCAACAGCCCGCGAGGATTTATCAGGTCCGTACTGGCCAGCCCCAGCCCGCCTAGCGGACGAACCACCAACCGAAATGCCAGATCGCAATAACCTGAAATCGGAGCGAGTAGAAGATTAGAGTCTGTTTCGAAATGCCCGATTTTCAGCATAGGATAGGTCCATAGCCTTCCGCTTCGCCGGTATCCCCGTATACGCTTCCACTGTACCACGAGGCCGATCCGTGGTCAGGACCGCTTCGTGGTAGAGTAACCGCGACGCCTGCTCGAAACGAGTGCATGGGAAGTGGGTCTGGTCTCCCCTCTCCATGAGTTCTTGTAAATATTCGGCAGTAGCTTTCATTTTCCGGTTGACCGGGCTGCGCTGCTTGTGTTACAATTCGTCCGTCGCTTTACTCTTGCGGCCGGCCCGGTCGCATGGTCTTTCTGGACAATATCGGAGGCAGCCATGTTTTTCCGCAAATCCTCTGTCGGTTTTATTGTGATGTTGGTTTTGACCTCAGCCCTCTCAGCCCAGACCGTCTGGTACGTCGATGACGACGCGAGCGGGGCCAATGATGGCACAAGCTGGACCGACGCCTTTGTCGAACTCCAATCCGCCTTGGCGGTCGCCGCTTCCGGCGATGAAATTCGCGTCGCCCAGGGAATCTACAAGCCGGATTATAATGTTAATACCGGTATGCGCACGGGCAACCGGACCATGTCCTTCCAACTTATCAATGGCGTTGCCATTAAAGGCGGCTATGCCGGGGTTGGCTCTGCCGATCCTGATGCACGCGACTTCACCGTTTACGAAACCGTTTTGAGCGGTGATCTGGCCGGAAATGACACTGATGACTCGGCCTACCACGGCGGGCCCGATTTTGTTCATGCTATCGAGAACAGTTACCATGTCGTAACGACCAGCGGCACTGATATAACCGCCATTCTCGATGGATTCACCATTACCGGGGGATATGCCTATGGATCCGGCGTTAATCGTCATGGCGCCGGCATATACAACATTAGCGGTTCCCCCAGGATCCTTAACTGTACAATTCGCGCAAACGCATCTGATTCTAATGGTGGCGGCATGTACAACGCAGACGGCGATCCAACCCTGATTAATTGCCAGTTTATCCGCAATGATTCCAAGGTGGGTGTGGGCAGCGGCGGTGGACTATTCAATACCAACAGTCATCCAACAATAATCAATTGTTCATTTCTGGGCAATTGGGCCAACAATTGAGGGGGCATATGCAACCGGAACGCCAGCAACCCGATCATCATTAACACCATATTCAGTGGGAACTGGTCCAGACTAAATCCTGGCGGCGGTATTCGTAACCATGATGACAGCAGCCCCCAGTTGAGTCATTGCGTATTCTATGCCAATATGGGCACGCAATCGGGAGGCGCGATGTATAGTTACCCAATTACATGCTATCCGGTCATGAACAACTGTATTATATGGGGCAATATTTGCGGAGACGGTACGCAGGTCAGAGGTGGCAGCACAACAATACAATACAGTTGTATTCAGGGTGGCTGGTCCGGGGCGGGTGGCAACAATATCACGTCCGACCCGCTGTTTGCCGATCCTGACGGTCCGGACGGCATCGCGGGAACGTCGGATGATAATCTGCGGTTGCTTCCCGGCTCGCCCTGCATTGACGCGGGCGCGAATCATCTGGTGCCGGCGGATATCGTGGATCTGGACGGCGACGGCAATACATCCGAGCCGATTCCTTTCGATCGTGACGGCGATCCACGCTTCCGCGATGATCCGACGGCACCGGACCGTGGCGCGGGCACGGCCCCGATCGTGGACATGGGTGCGTATGAGTCCCCCAAACATAGCGTGCTGGTCAGCTCCAAAACGGTAATCGTCCCTGAGGAAGGAAGCGCATCCTTTACCGTATCCATGGCCGCGGACCCTGGGGAACTCATCCATGTACACGTCGATACCATCGGGGATCCGGATATCTCGATTACCTCCGATCCAGTACTGGTATTCGATTCGTCCAATTACTCCATACCTCAGGAAGTAAGCCTAGCCGCGGCGAAGGATATGGATACGCTGGATGGGAAAACTGTGGTTCGTCTGATGATAGGAGGCATTATTGTAGGTGGAACCCTGGCAATCGAACAGGATAATGATACCCGCATACTGTTCGTTAAGGCGTCGGCCCAGGGATTCAACGACGGCTCAAGCAGGGAAAACGCCTTTACGTCTCTTCAGGATGCTCTGGCCGCCGCTACCGAGTTGGGAGCGGAAATATGGGTGGCGGCCGGTATCTATAAGCCGGATGTAGGCCAGCAACAGACGCCCGGCGACCGCCAGGAATCCTTCACGTTGCGGAACGGCGTAGCCCTTTATGGCGGGTTTGCCGGTTACGAGAGTGAGCTGAATCAGCGTGATCCATCGCAACATCAAACAATTCTTAGTGGCGATCTGGCCGGCAATGATGGTGATAACTTCGTCAATTATGAGGATAACAGTTATTCTGTCGTATATTCGACTCAGAATGACCATACGGCGATTATTGATGGCTTTGTCATCACCGCGGGCAACGCCAATGGACCATCCTTTGGGTATCAATACGGCGGGGGGATTTACATCTTTGAAAAAAGCAATCCCCTGATTAGAGACTGCTTTTTATTACATAATATGGCATACTATGGTGGTGGAATATACTGCGGTTATGATTGTTCCCCCACATTCTATAACTGTCAAATCACATCCAATATATCCAGCAACATCGGAGGCGGAGCATACTTATCAAGTTTGGGAGTACCCAGGTTTTACAATTGCCTATTCGCGATGAATGAATCAGGTTCCACCGGGGGAGCATTAACAACATTTTGCATATCACCCGAATTCGTTAATTGCACCGTCGTCAACAATCAGGCCGTTACATGCGGAGGAATATATAGTGGATATAACAGCCACGTAAAGATATCAAATAGCATTCTCTGGTCGAACAGCGGCGAGCAAATATCCGGGACCGCAACGGTTCGTTACAGTTGTATCCAGGGCGGCAGGCGTGGTGTAGGTAACATCAGCAGCGATCCTTTGTTTGTTGATGACGACAGCGACTGGGTTTTGCGGACAAACTCCCCCTGCATCGATGCGGGGGACAATGCGGCCGTGCCGGAGGGGATAATGACCGACCTGGCCGGCAACCCGCGATTCATCGACGAACCGAATACGCCAAATACGGGGATAGGCCTCCCTCCGATCGTGGACATGGGGGCGTATGAATACGATCCGAGCAACTACCCGCCTCGGAACAGCTTTGTGAATATCCATGCCGTCGGGGCCAACGACGGCACAAGCTGGGCCGACGCTTACAATCACCTTCAGGACGCATTCGCGGAGGCCGCCTCTTCTCCGGTAGAGATTTATGCCATCTGGGTGGCGGCCGGCACGTACCGGCCTGACGAGGGGGCCGATCAGATTCCGGGTAACCGGCAGGCGAGTTTCACCCTGCTCGACGGGGTGGCCGTTTACGGCGGGTTCGCCGGTAATGAAACCGCCCTCGACCAGCGTGACCCGGCGGCCAACGTGACCATTCTTTCCGGCGATATCGGTGTCCCGGGCGACAACAGCGACAACAGCCTGCACGTGGTCATCGGCAGCGGGACCGACGCAACCGCAGTCCTTGCCGGCTTTACCATCACGGCCGGCAACGCCAACGGCAGCGTCGCCCCGCACAACTCGGGCGGAGGCCTCTACATCAGCAGCGGCAGCCCGACTATCAACAACTGCGTCTTTATCGCCAACGCTACGATTGGAAACGGTGCCGGACTCTACCTCTACTCATCCTCCCCGAAAATCGCCAACACAAGCTTCCTCAACAACACTTCCCTGTACTATGGCGGGGCCATCTACAACCGATACTACAGCAGTCTGACGTTGATTAACTGCCTGCTTGCTGGCAATACGGCCAAGCTGGGGGCGGCCGTCTCCAGCTCCGCTGGCAGTAGCGCGACCCTGCTTAACTGCACGATAAGCCAGAACACGGCCACCACCACCCAAAGCGGCCTTCGGCCGCAACCAAATAGTTTTTGAACAGTGCCTCTAGCAAAAGTGGCGTTCTGGCCTGACCATGGTTGTTATCTACGCAGCCGTGGAAAGGAGAACGCCGTGGATCATTT
>JAAYCU010000354.1 GCA_012729595.1 Phycisphaerales bacterium | reverse complement strand
TTGGCGATGTGCTGGCGACTGCCCCGCTTCTCATCGCAGGCGAGCACGACCCTCTCCCGTAAATCCATTGAGTAGGTCATGCATATATATCGGCAAATGCTACGCTATTTCGTGAAATGCTCTAAAACGTCTGGATATGGATTACTTCACAGATAACTGAAAATCCTCAAGCTAACCGACTCGGCCGCCACCTTGGACGGCCGACGTTCGAGTATATAATCCCATCGGGTTTTGGGTTAACCAGAAGGCATATTTGTTAGCGTTGCCGAACAAGCCGATGAAATCGTCAACACTCATTCTTGCCTGGGTATAATTTGCGCAGGAATCAATCTTATTATTTTGCCGCTTGGTCCTCACGATTCCACCATCATCTCGTCGTCATACTCGGCCGGGTCTGGTTCGGACCAGGTGGCGGATTCGGCCGGTTCGCTCGTCGGCTCGGCGGGGGCGAGACGTTGGCGCGTGGGGCCAAGGACGTGTACGTTGTCGGCCCCGACGAGTTGTTCCATGTCATTGCGGAAAGCGTCGGAGGGTTTAACGCCGCCGCGGCCGTTGATCCGGATGGTCACTTTCATATCCTTCGAGGTCACCATTTCCAGAAAGACCGGCCGATCTCCGGGGTGACGGTCGAGCACTTCGCGGATTTGTTGCAACAACGCCCGATCTTTGCCTGGACAGACAATGCGGATCAGGATCATGGTACTGAGCCTATCCGCGGCCTGGTCCAGAGGGATCACGTCGCTGACCCGCAACGAGGGTTCTCCGCGCCGGCGGTCAACCTGGCCGCGAAGAAAAACCACCGTATCCAGCTTGAGCAGGCCCTGCCACTGTTCGAGATCGCGAGGGAACACGATGGCCTCGATCGGTCCGCTAAGATCCTCGATCTGGACGATCCCCATCTTGGAGCCCGCGTTGCGCCCGCTCTTGGTCAACACGGTCCGCATTTTGGTAATGAGTCCGCCGAGAGTCACCTCCGCCCCGTCGTCATAGCGTTTCAGGTCGGCGGCGCGGGCGGTCGCGAAGGTCCGCAGCGGGTTTTCGCAGCTCGTCAGCGGGTGCCGGGTTACGTAGAAGCCCAGCGTGGCTTTCTCATGAGCGAGCATTTCCGCTTCCGACCATTGCGGCCGGTCGGGGATTCTTGGCTCCGCCGCGTCGTCCTGCCCGCCGCCGAACAGAGACATCTGACCCGCCCGACGGTCTGCGGCAACGGACGCACCGTAGCTGATCGCGTCGTCGAGTACAGTAATCAACGCTCCGCGCATGGCTCCGGTCGAATCGAACGCCCCGCACTTGATCAGCGCCTCGTTCACCGCCCGGTTGACCACGGACATATCCGCCCGCTTGCAGAAATCGAATAGCGAGCGGAACGGCCCGCCCTCGTTTCGGGCAGCCATGATGGCGGCCACCGCTTTCTCGCCCACCCCCTTGATCGCTCCGAGCCCGAAGCAGATTTCCGCCCGTCCGCGGGTGCTGGAAACCACGGTGAAATCGTTTTCCGAGACGTTAATGTCCGGTGGGCGGACTCGGATGTTCATTCGCCGGCATTCCTCGATGTACTCGACCACCTTGTCCTGCGAGATCATTTCAAACGTCAGCAAGGCGGCCATGTATTCGGTCGGGAAATAGACCTTCATATAGGCGGTCTTGTAGGCCAGCAGGGCGTAACCGGTGGAGTGGGCCTTGTTGAAGGCGTATCCGCCGAAACGGAGAATGTCCTCGAAGACCTGGTCGGCCACCTCACCGGGCACGCCGTTGGCCACCGCCCCGCCGATGAACGGCTGGCGCATGGCCTCGATCATGCTCGTCTTCTTCTTGCTGATGGCCTTGGCCAGCCGAAACGCCTGCTTCAACTCGATCCCGCCCAGCCGGTTCACCAGCCGAGACACCTGCTCCTGGTAGACCATGATCCCGTAGGTTTCCTTGAGTACCTCGGTCATCACCGGATGCGGCGTGGTCCAGCGCTCGCCGTGCTTGCGCTTGACGTAGGCGTCGATGTATTCCATCGGGCCGGGACGGTAGAGGGCGTTGGCCGCGATCAGATCCTCGATGCGGTTCGGCCGCATCTTCATCAGTACGTCGCGCATGCCCGCCGACTCGAACTGGAACACGCCCTTGGTCTCGCCGCGCACGAACAGGTCGTACACCTTCGGGTCGGCCAGATTGATCTTGTCCAGGTCGAGCGGCTGACCGGTGCTTTTCTCCGCCAGTTGTCGGGCCCGTTCGAGTACGGACATGGTCCGCAACCCGAGAAAGTCCATCTTGAGCAGGCCGACCGTCTCGACGCCCGGCCCGTCGAGTTGGGTAATGACTTGGCGACTGTTGGCCGGTTGATAGAGGGGTACGAACGTATCCAGCGGCTGATCGGCGACCACCACGGCGGCCGCATGCACCCCTGCGTGCCGGGCCAGCCCCTCGAGTTTGCGGCTGATGTCGATGACCCGCCGAATTTTCGCTTCCTGCTCGTACATCCGGCGCAATTGCGGATCCTGGTTCAACGCCTTGTCGATGGTCATCTTCAACTCGCCGGGGATCAGGGCGGTGATGGCGTTGGTTTCCTCGAAGCCCAGCCCGAGCACCCGGCCGACGTCCTTGACCGCGGCCCGCGGCTTGAGTGTCCCGAAGGTGATGACCTGGGCGACGTGCCCGTACTTGTTGCGCACGTAGTTAATGACTTCCTCGCGGCCGAGCTGACAGATGTCGATGTCGATATCCGGCATCTCGTCGCGGTCCGGGTCCATGAACCGCTCGAAATAAAGCTCGTAACGCAGCGGATCGGGAGAGGATAATCCCAGGCAGTACCCCACCACCGTCGAGCAACCGCTACCACGAGCACCGCAGGGAATTCCCCGCCCGCGAGCGTAGTTCACGAAGTCCCAGACGATCAGGAAATAGCTGGAAAACCCTTTAGAGGAAATGACCTCCAGTTCGTAATCGATGCGCTCGCGGATCGCGTCGGTCAGCTCGCCGTATTTTTCCTCCGCTCCGGCGTAGACCAGCTCACGCAAGTATTCCTTGTCCGTTTTCGTGCCGGGTACACGGTAGACCGGGGCGTGCCGCTGGTTGAAGGACAGCTCGACGTTGCAGCGGGCGGCCACCCGCTGGGTATTATCCACGGCTTCGGGGTAGTCCTTGAACAGTTCCCGCATCTGTTCCGGCGTTTTCAGATAAAACTGGTCGGAGTCGAAGCGGAAGCGTTTTTCGTCATCGAGTTTCTTGCCCGTGGCGATACAACAGAGCACGTCGTGGGCCTCGACCTCGTCGCGCCCGAGATAATGCACGTCGTTACTGGCCAGCAGCCCGATCCCCATCCGCCGGGCCAGATCGACCAGCAACGGGTTGACCTGCTTCTGCTCGGGAAGCCCGTGGTCTTCCAGCTCGATGTAAAAATTGTCCTCGCCCAGCAGCTCGCTGTAAAAACGAGCGATCTCCTCCGCCGCCCGGACATCGCCGCGCAACAAGGCCTGGGGGATCTCCCCGCCGAGACACGCGCTGCTGGCGATCAACCCTTCGCGATGCGCCTGCAGGACTTCCTTGTCGATCCGCGGACGGTAATAAAAGCCTTCGAGATAGGCGATCGAGCAGAGTTTGAGCAGGTTCTGATAGCCGATCCGGTCGCGGGCCAGCAGCAGAAGGTGGTAACTGGCGTCGCTGATCCCCCGGCTTTCGCGCTCCCGGCGGTCGCCCGGGGCCATGTAGACCTCGCAGCCCAGGATCGGCTTGATCCCCGCTTTGACCGCGGCCTGATAGAACTGGATCGACCCGAACATATTTCCGTGATCGGTCACCGCCACCGCGTCCGAACCCTGGGCCTTGGCCGCCTCGACCAGCGATTCCAGCCGCGTGGCCCCGTCCAGCAGGCTGTAGTGCGTGTGGACGTGCAAATGGGTAAACGAAGAAGCGGACATGAATTCAGTCACTCCGTGACCTGTCGGTATCGTCCCTAACAGTTCAGCCTTTCCCGATAAGTACACACTAAAACCGGCGTCTCGGTGCAACCCCAGCCGTTCGGTCCACCTATCGAAAGCCTCTATTCGAACCTGAATCTCAGAGCGGAGGGCCAGGTCGAGCGAGAGGCTCACGATAGGCGTCTCGCCGGTGCGCCCCAAAGGGTTTTGGATTCACTCAATCAATATATTGTGGATGATACCCGGCGAGCCTTGATCGGCAAGAGGAGTCCGGCCGCGAAAAAAAGCGGTTTGTGAGTTTTCCTGAGCTTGCCCGGTTCAGGACCAGGGATGGTTGTGACAAACAAATACTTGCCCGGAAAGCGTTGCCCTCCCGATCCCAGCGTCAGGCAGGTTCCATGAAATCCAAGAAAACGGCCCCCCGCGTACTCTTGACGCCGGGGTATATCCGAGCGTATATAATCTCATGGTTCCCATTGAAAATAACGAGGCTGCACCGTTGCCTGATTCCGATGTGTGTTCCAAAATCATCGGTCTTGGCATTACCTTTGATGATGTACTCCTCGTTCCGGCTCGCTCGGCGGTCGTCCCTCGCGTGGCCGACGTCAGTACTCAACTGACCCGCCGTATCTCGATTAACCTGCCCTTGGTGTCTGCCCCGATGGATACGGTGACCGAATCCGCCCTGGCCATCGCCATGGCTCAGGAAGGCGGTATCGGCATTATCCATAAAAACATGTCCGCCGAGCAGCAGGCCCGCGAGGTCTATAAAGTCAAACGATCCGAATCCGGGGTCATACTTGACCCGATCACCTTACGGCCCGACGATACGGCATCTAAGGCTCGTGAAATCATGAGCTTACATAATATATCGGGCGTACCTATCACGGCCGAGGACTCCCGGCTTGTCGGAATTCTGACCAGACGAGATCTGAAATTTCTCTCCAGCAGCGATAACCGCAAAATCGATCAGGTCATGACCAAAACCAATCTGGTCACCGCCCCACCGGATACTACCCTGGAAGAAGCAGAGAACATCCTGCATAAACACAAAGTAGAAAAATTATTATTGATCCATCCCGACGGCCGATTGGCAGGCCTGATTACCATCCGCGATATCGAGCGAAGCCGCCTTTTCGCCACCAGTTGCAAGGATGGTCGCGGCCGACTGCGGGTCGGAGCGGCAGTCGGGGTCAACGATTATGAACGCATCGAAACCCTGATCGTACATGATGTAGACGTCATCGTGGTGGACACGGCCCATGGGCATAGCGAAAATGTCATCGAAACCGTCCGGAATGTCCGTAAAAGGTATGACATTGACATTATCGCCGGGAATATCGCCACCGCCGAGGCCGCCACCGACCTGATCGATGCCGGGGCCGACGCGGTCAAGGTCGGGATCGGGCCGGGTTCGATTTGCACCACCCGGGTGGTCAGCGGCGTCGGCGTACCCCAGATCACCGCGATCATGAGCGTCGTGCCCGTGGCCGATGCCGCCGGCGTCCCGGTCATCGCCGATGGCGGGGTTCGCTACAGCGGCGATATCACCAAGGCGATCGCGGCCGGGGCCTCCTCGGTCATGATCGGTTCGCTTTTCGCCGGGCTGGACGAATCGCCCGGCCAGATCGTGATCTGGAAAGGACGGCGTTTCAAGGAGTATCGAGGCATGGGTTCGTTGGGCGCCATGGTCGGCGGCAGCGCTGATCGCTACGGCCAGGACAGCAAGACCCAGCGGGACAAGCTCGTTCCCGAGGGCGTCGAGGGCCGGGTGCCGTATCGTGGGACGCTTTCCGACTTTGTGTACCAGTTGATCGGCGGCTTGCGGGCCGGCATGGGGTATTGCGGTACCCCGACCATCCCGGACTTGCGAAAACGCGGGCGATTTTTCCGGATTTCGCCGGCCAGCGTGATTGAAAATCACCCGCATGATATTACGATAACCAGTGAGGCCCCGAACTACGCGGTCGACGTCAAGATGGAGCACTAACATGAGAACCAAACTTTCGGCTCTAACTGGTGGATTCGCTGGCCTCGCTGCCTTGGTAACCCTGATAGTCGCCTGCAACCAGCCGCCCGCGGTCAATCCCTGGGTGGATGATTCGATTTCCCAAGACCAGTGGACCACGCCCAGCCGCGACCTGGCTTTGGCTTCCGGACAAAAAGCCATTGCTCGCGAAACCGATTTCCCCACGATGAACGCTCCGTATGTAAGCCCCGGCGTACCGCACTATCCGTTGTGGTGGGAGGATCCCTTCGACGATCAGGGGGACAATAACGAGACTTTCGCCATTACCTGGCAGGATTATGTGGCCATGCCCTATGTGCTCGGCCGGTTTCTGCTCAATACCATGGCTTGGCCGGTTAGTGCCGTAGTGACTCCGCCGGGAACAATCATGGTCAGCGACGGGTACGTCAACCCTGCCGAACACCCCCACGACGCCCGGCTGGGCCAGTCGCCCAATCCAACCGCCGAGCTGAGTGACTTCGGTTTCTAGGCCAAGGATTTCTGATAGTGTCAGATTTGGCCTTCGTGCCAGTCAACATACGGATTACATGGCCTGACATTGTAAATTTCACACCTTAACTCTATAACGGGCTTGCAGATTTGTGCTACGATGTCCCGAATCCACAATACCATAATAATTTGACGATATTGCCATCAAACCAATATAATCTTATTCGTGACCGAAAGGACCAACGAACAACCTCCGACGCACAAACGGTACGCCGGTTATCAGCACACAGGAGTAACGGACCATGAGCAGCCTCTTGAACAGCTTGGCTTTTTTAAGCTTGCCCGGTGGGACGGAATGGGTCGTCATCGCCTTGTTCGGCCTTTTGATATTCGGCAAGCGTCTTCCGGAAGTCGGCAAATCCCTGGGTCGCAGCATCGTCGAATTCAAGAAGGGCCTTAAAGGCGTCGAGGATGATGTCAACAACGCCATCGACCACGATCAGGCGGAAATGCTTCCGCCTCCCGAAAAGAAAAGCGAAAGCACCCCCAAACCGGCCGCCTCGAATACCGAGGCCTCATCCCCGCCCTCCTCTTCCTGATGTGATTGCCGCCTGAGCAGCAATCTCCAGCGGGCTGCCGGGGGACAATCCCGGCGAGCGGCGCCAGCGTGCGCCCGAACGCGTGCAGCGGGTTCCTGACAACAATCGACTTCGCGTGGGAGAGGGGGAAAGTGGTCGTGGTTCACTGAGAATGCCGCCCGCTCAGGGCTTGACAGTAAAAGTAAACCACGAGCGAATACTGGCTTCGTGCTGGCGTTCGTCTGGGGGCCGGGCGGCGTGATAGATGTGGAGTAGCGGGAACTCGTCTGGGCAGTAACCCGCCCAGGTCGCTAGCCCCCGTGGTGCTCGGACGGATTCCTGAAGCAGGAGTTTTCCTCTATGCGAAACTCGATTAGCCACTTCAGAACCGATTCGTCGCCATCAGACGCCCTCTTAAG